>NC_022444.1:3237377-3460643 GCF_000468495.1 Megalodesulfovibrio gigas DSM 1382 = ATCC 19364 | reverse complement strand
TGTGCAATATGCGGGCTAGGGCGACCACCTGGCGGCTTGGTGGTCAATGAGCACACATTGCGCAAACTTTCCTTATTGCCGGCTCGGCAGATTTTATGCTGACGTCAACGGTCCGTACGCGGATGGTGGCTAGGGTGCATTCCGGGAACGCGGCCTCAGCTTCGGCCACCGTGAGAAAGAGACGTCCATTAAGGGCGCGGAAGCCTCCCGGCTGCTCCCACAACACCAAGCCGGGCGGAATCGGCTTCCGGGCTTCTGCTGAGGACTCCAAGCGGGCGATGCGTCGTGCCATCTTCATAGTTTCCCCTCCATGGCGGCGGCTTCTAAAGCCTGAATGCGCTTCTCTAGCTCGCTGCCTTCGATGGCTTGGCGCAGAACACCAGCGGCGTACACAATGGCCCGTGCGCGGCCTTCCTCCAGCTCTCCCTGCTCAAGCTGGTTGATGACGCTGCCCAGCAGGCGCACCACGTCGTCAAGCGTGCGCAGGCGTCTTTTCTTTTTCACGGCCATAACTCGCAATCTCCAATGATAGCGCGGTTTCTCTGCCGTCTGCATGGCTTTTTTCAGCGGCTTGAGGGTGTTCTATTGCGCTATTAAACGACTGTTTAATACAACATACACCGCATTATGCGTCACTGCAAGGCTGCTCATGGTCGCACCGCCACAGAAGCCGCGCTGCTTCCCTCGCACCGGGGCAGGCGTGCATGGTCTTGCAGGCGCAGACCCAACCACGCGGGGCACATGTCGGTTCCCAGGCGTCCAGCGTTCCGCAGTCCGGGCATGGTGACGATGGACGATCAGGCCACGCCTCACAGCTCGGATGCGTGCCGCCTTGCCTGATTGGTCCCAGCGTAGCGCGTGACGGCGGGGCCGGATCGGGGCGCAGTTCATCCAGCAGGGCCTGCCGATGGGCGGCGGCCAACTGCTTGACCATCTCGGCGCGGGCGGCGTCCAGGGAAGCCAGGCCCACGATGCCCAGCTTCCCGCCTCGCCACACAGGTTCCACGCCATAGCGGCGCAGGGCCGCGACCACGTTCATGAGGTGGCCTCGCTCGGGATTTCCCAGAAGTCCGCGTCCTGCTGCTCCGCCTGTGGCGCAGGTTCTGGCGCAGGTTCTGGCGCAGGCGGCGGGGCTGGCGCATGCAGTTGTGAGGCTGCGAGGAACTGTTCAAGCGCCCCATCCCACACAAGACACCGGACGCCGCGCTTGCCGTTGGCGTCATGCTTTCCGGGGGTCAGCTTCATGCCGCAGGATCGCAGTAGCCCGCCCATGGCGTGCGGGCTGGATATCTTTTCAATTTCGGGAGCAGCAGCGTTGTAGCGCTCATGAACATGCCCCACGGCCAGGCGTTCGTTGTTGGCCTCCCCTCGCAGGGACTCCAGCACAACGGCCAACCGCCGGGAACGCTCTGAGACCTCCACCAGTGTGGCAGGGGCGCATCCCAGCAGCAACTGCACGGCGCTCACGGCCTGTCCCAGGTAAAACATGGACGCGCCAATACCACGTTGGATGGCTGGAACGTCTATCACTCCGTGCGGCTCGCGGCCGGCGGCAAATTCGTGCATGAGGTGCAACACCCCGGCGAGGCGGGCGGCGTAGCCGACAGCCTTCGGCAGGAAGCCGCGCAACTGCTCGGGCAGGTCTGCCTTGCTTGCAAACAGCTCATTGCGCCAGTCGTAGAAGCGGGCGGCGGCCTCGGGCGTGAGGGTCATGACAAGCGGGTCTTGCCGGACGTCTGCCCACTCCAGGGCGCGGGAAACAGCCCGATGCCAGGGCGCGGCATCGGCCTCGCTCCATTCAGCGGCTGTCAACTCATGGGACGCGGCGGGCTCGAAGACCGTCAGCAGACGGAAGATGGATCCATCCACCAGATATTGCCCATCCTCCGACGAAAAGCAGCGGCGGAAAGTGACAGGCTGGATTCCTCCGCAGACCTGCACCCTTGAGCAGGCAATGAATATAGATTTTGATTGGCGCAGGAATCGGGCTGCCCCGCCGCCGTGCAAGGTCAACCACGCCTCGCGGTCTGTTCCCTTGCTTTTGTATTGATTTTGACCATTTATCAGCGCGGAAAACTCTTCCAGGATCACCAGCAGGCCGGCAGTGTGGTGGCCCACCAGGTCTTGCCGAACGCCCTCGAGGGTCAAGTTTGTGGCGAAGTATCCACGCGGTTTCTCGGGGTCCGGGGTTTTGGCTTTTTCGTCGCGTGGCAGTGCGGCATGGGCTCGCACCTGCTCGTCATAGCGCTCATGGGCAGCCATCTGCCGGCGGTCAAATTCCGCCTTCAGCATGTGTGCGGGTGCGGTCTTGCCTTCGCCAGATTCCCGGATATCCGCATGCCAGAAGATGAGCGGCTCTCTCCAGGATGATTTGATCTGCACGTCTGCCATGCGGCCCACGGCGGCGGCGATGATGCAGCAGGCGTACCCCGGCAACGGCGTGGCACTTGTGGCGCAGGACCGGGCCAAGCTCTTGAGGGAAGCCGCAATGGAAGCCGGCAGCACCTCCCAGGGGAACGGCACGCGGGGCAGAATCTTTTGTGCAAGCTCCCATCCCTGCGGGAGCGCGGGCTCTTGCGCGTCCTCCCACACCGGGGCGACGGCCACCAGCTCCCGCAACGCCTCCAGCGTTCCGCCAGCGGCCAGCCAGTCGGATGCATCGCCCTTGGCCGGCAGGCCAGGGAGTTCTACCACCTTCACCGATGCGGCCACGCCATGCAGGTGCTTGGCCACCGCCTCCCCATGGGCGCGGCCCGGTTCGTCATTGTCCGACAGGATGACCACCTGCTTGCCCTGAAAGTGCGGCCCGTACTCTTCACGCCATTTGCCCGCGCCCTGCGCATTAGTCGTGGCCACCAGTCCCAGCTTGCCCAGGGCCAGGGCGTCTTTCTCGCCTTCAGTGATGAAGACTTCATCGGCGGCCAGGACTGCCGGCAGGTTGAACGGGACCAGGGCCACGCCCTGCATGTTGTTGATCCAGCCGCCGCGACCATCCGGCTTGCGTTGGGTGAAGGATTTCGGCTCCCATCGCGTCACCTGAAAGACGACTTCCCCGGCGGCGTCGTGATAGTCGTAGCCGGCCACGACGCGGCGGCTTGGCCTGGGCTTCGCGCTCGGCACGGCGTTGAAGTCAACAACGCGCCCACCTGCGGCGGGGCGCGGCGATGTGTCCAGCCGCAGGACTTCGGCCAGCCTGCGGGCAGCCTCGCCTTGTTTGAGACGAAGGGCGGCGGCGTACAGACTCACGGGGTCACGTCCGCCCTCATCGGTGGAGAAGTCCTTCCAGACGCCGGACGCGGTGTTGATGCTCAGGCTTCTGCCGGGATTGCCGGCCAGGTCGCCTACAAGATATTCCTGGCCCTGGAGCTTGCCGGCAGGGAACAGATTCTCCAGTAGGGGCAAGAGGTTCTGCAAGGTGGCGGTGTTGACGCGGGCAATGAGTTCGGCTATGGTTTCCGCATCTCGTCCGCTTTGATTTTTCCCTTGGAGACCCCGCCGGCCAGCGGGGTTTTCTCGTTTATCCATGGGCCACCTCCTGCACCGGCTGCACCTTCCGGGGGCGGCCACGGCCACGCTTGACACCGGGCGCGGGGGGCGCGGGGGGCGCGGGGGGCGCGGGGGGCGCGGGATCAGCCGGCGCAGGTGGTGGAGCAGCAGGCGGAGTGCTCGCGGCGGTGGAGATGCCCAGGGCAGTCAGGACGGCGGCGCGGTCGAAGCGGGAGGCCCGGCCCAACTTCACGGGTTTTTGAATCTGGCCACTGCGGACCATATTCCAGACGGTTGCGCGGGAAATTCCAAGAATGCCAGCCAATTGAGAATCAGTTACGAGCAGGGGTTCCAAGACGCAATCCTCTTTTTGGTTGCGCCGGGGGCTCCATCGTGGCAAAATTCACACGCTTTGTGTTGCCGCGTCGGGGGGAGCACCCCGGCAGGTTCTTCAAGGCCAGTCGTTGGCGCGGCTGGCCTTGTTTTTTGCTTTATACTCCAGAGAAAAAGCGGTGCCAAGACGTTAACATGTAGCAATAAAAGAACAAAAAAATGGTATCCGCACGGTTGCTGCCGACAATAGCCGGTTTTCAAGGGCTTGTGGTGTGTAATTGTGTATCAAAACGTCGCATTGTGTAACATGCTACGCCGGTTTCTCATCCCGCAACGCGTCCAGGTAGTCTGCCCATGCCTGCAACATCTGCCGGCGCACGGGCAGCAGTTGCGACAGGTTGTAGGTTCCCCGCACGGCGTCCCTCGGCTCATGGCTCAGTTGTCGCTCAATGGCATCGGCTGGCCATCCCTGTTCATTCATCCAGGTTGACGCCATGTGCCGGAATCCATGCGGCGTCTGGCGTCCAGCATAGCCCATTGCGGCCAATGCGGCGGCAAGGGCGTTCTCGCTCATGGGCCTCTCACATTTCCCGCCGTGGCGCGTCCTGGCGCTTGGGAAGACGAATTTGCAGTGCCCGGTCAAGGGCTGGAGCGAGCGCAGCAGCTCCACTGCCTGCGTGGGCAGCGGCACAATCAGGCACTTATGCAGCTTCCGGCCATCCTTGCGGGCGTCCAGCTCGGCAGGGGCATGGTCAAGCCGCAGTTCGGCGGCGTCCAGATCGACTTCCCGCCAAAGCAGAGAGCGCAGTTCGCCGGGGCGCAAGAGCAAAAGCGGCATGAGACGCAGGGCAACGATTGTCACGAAGTCGCCACCATAGGCGTAGATTGCACGCATGAGGCCGCCGATTTCTTTCGGGTGCGTCATGTGGGCGTGGTGGTGTGCGCGGCTCTTGGCTGGCAATGCGCCCCGCAGGGAGGCCGCTGCGTCAAAGGCGGTCAAGCCGCGTGCCATGGCGAAGCGCAGCACCTGGCCGGCAATGATTTTGGTCTTGGCCGCAGTGTCCAGATGCCCGGCCTTGACCATCGGTTGCAGCGCATCCAGCAGAACCGGCGGCGTCACCTCGGCAATGGGCAGGCTGCCCAGGGGCGGCAGCAGGTAATGGTCCAGCCGCTGGCGCACCGTGGCGGCGTGGCGCGGGCTCCATGTGGGTTCCATGCCCGTGAACCATTCTCCGGCTACTGCGCCGAAGGTGGCCCGCTCCAATTCGGCTTCATGTCGTGCGGCCTCGCGTTCCTTCCGCTTCTCCCCGGCAGGGTCCAGGCCATCCAGCAGCAAGCGGCGATGCTCCAGGGCCAGGGCGCGGGCATCGGCAAGCGTCCTATCCGGGTACGGCCCAATCCCGATGGAATTTGCCTTGCCGCTCTTCTCCCAGCGTAGCACCCAGCTTTTGCCACCCGCCGGCCTGATCTCCAGGTAGAGACCCCGCACTGTGCCGTCAGGCAGGCGCTTGACCTTCTCGCCTGGCTTGGCGGCGCGTATCTCCTTGTCAGTCAATGGCTTTTTGGCTTTCGTGGTCATGGCGTGGCCCTCCACCGTGTTTTTGCCATGCAGACTTCATGCAGACAATGCAGACATTGCAGACTTCATGTCTGCGTCTGGGAAGGCGCGCCAGCATTGGCTTTGCAGACAATGCAGACAATCCGGACTTTCCTTCAGGTATTAATTTGCAGGGATGATGCTCCCGGGTAATTTCGGGAAGCATCTCCAGAGAGAATCCATTACCCAGGAAATTACCGGGTAAGAATCTAGCAGTCAACAGACGGGAAAAGACACGGAAAAACAGAAGCAGACAATAATTACTAGCAATAAAAGGAATTTATACACAAAAAAACCCGTCCGAAGACGGGTGTAATCAACTATGTGGCGGAGGGAGAGGGATTCGAACCCCCGGACAGGTCTCCCCGTCAACGGTTTTCAAGACCGCCGCCTTCAACCGCTCGGCCATCCCTCCGCTGTGGAGCGTTTGTGTATACCAGTTTGCCCCGGCGCGCCAGTGCTTTGCCGGCAGTGCCCGTGTTTACGCCACCTCCGCCCCGGACGGGGACAGGCGGAACTGCATCGCCTGCGCATGCCGCCCCAACAGATAGAACGGGTACAGCCCGATGAGCAGCCCTGAGAACATGGCGCCGATGGTCAGCGCGAAGGCCCAGGCCACATAGCCCTTGCCCAGGCGCGCGGCAATGGTTCCCATGAGGTGGAAATAAAAACCCAGATTCACCAGCGGCACCAGGAACAGCAAGAGGGACCAGCCGGAATAGCCCGCCGCCTTGACAACCAGGTACAGGTTCCAGATCGGGATAAGGAACTGCGCGAAGGAGCCGATCCCCAGGGGCGCGCAGATGCGGCCCAGGCACCAGGCCATCAGCACGTAGGAAAGCACGCTCACAGCCTGCAGCACCCACATGAAGCGCATCAGGACGTTGAATGCTCCCAGCGGCACCGGAGCCTGCTGGGCAAGCATGGTCATCAGCTGCAGATGGGCCTGGCGCTCCTCCTCGGACATCTGCGCCCAATGCTCCCGAAATTCCGGATCAAACGCAAGCATGCGCTGCACATATTCTTCCGCCGCCGGATCCGTCGGCAGCGTGCCGGCCGGGGCGAGCGAGTCCATGGCCTGCTGCTCCTGCATGCGGCGCAGGGGGTGGGGCTCGGTGGCGGACTCGGTGGCGGACTCGGTGGCGGACTCGGTAGCGGGCTCGGTGGCGGTGGCGGTGGCGGGGGCGGCTGACGCTGGCCCGGGCCGGCCGGCGTCTTCCTGTTGCCCTGGGCGATCCGCAGTGGCGGCAGTGGTGGCGTTGGCTGGTTCCTGCATAACACGTGGCGCGGGCCGTGTCGCAATGGGTCGCTTGTCCTGGATGACGATGGACCCGTCCTGGCCCTCCCACATGTGCAGCCCCTGGGCCGCGGCAGGAGCGCAGGACAGGGTGAGGGCGCACGCCAGACACACACGCAGCAAGACCAAATGCATGGAATCCCCCCGGAAAGATATGGCGATGGCCAGGATTGTCGAATTTATGCATATTGTTTACGAAAGAACCGTGTTTGGTGCAACTGCTTGTTTGAGTGCGCCGACATGTCGATTGCGCAATCCACCCACTTGCGTTACAGCACGTCGTGTTGCATTTCCGCGCACATCAACCAGTTGTAACGCCATGATCTCCAATACTCTGCAAAGTGTTGCCAGCGACAATAACGCCGGCGTGCATCCCCGCATCCTGCAGGCCATGGCCGACGCCAACCAGGCGGACGCCATCGCCTACGGCGACGATCCCTGGACCAAGGCCCTGGCGGCGCAGTTTCAGGCGCTGCTGGGACCGGACTGCCGCAGCTTCCCGGTGTTCCTGGGCACGGCGGCCAATGTGCTCTGCCTGCAGGCCATGACCCAGCCCTGGGAGGCCGTGATCTGCGCCCCGTCCGCGCACATCAACCGCGACGAGTGCGGCGCCGCGGAGGCCGTGGCCGGGCGCAAGCTCCTGACCACCGCGCCCAACCCGCAGGGCCACGGAAAGATTTTCCCCAGGGATATCGAACCGCTGCTAGGATCCCGCGGCTTCGTGCATCAGGTGCAGCCGCGGGTGGTCAGCATTACGCAGTCCACGGAACTCGGGGTCTGCTATTCGTTGGACGAGTTGCGGGATCTGGCCGATTTCTGCAAACAACACGACCTGTTGCTGCATATGGATGGCGCCCGTCTGCCCAACGCCTGTGCGGCCCTGGGCTGCTCGCTGAAGGAAATGACCGCCGACGTGGGCCTGGATGCCCTGACCCTGGGCGGCACGAAAAACGGCATGATGTTTGGCGAGGCGGTGGTGGTGTTTCGGGACGATCTGGCCGCCGCGCTGCCGTTCCTGCGCAAGCAGGGGATGCAGCTCGTCTCCAAGATGCGTTATCTTTCCGCGCAATTGCTGGAACTGTACGGCACGGAGCTCTGGCTGGAGAATGCCCGGCACGCCAATGCCATGGCCGCGATGCTGGCCGGGCGTGTGGCCGGGGTGCCGGGTCTTGAGTTCGTGCACCCGGTGCAAACCAATGCCCTGTTCGTGCGTGCGCCGCGGCCGCTCCTGGCCCGGTTGCGCGAGGAGTTCTTTTTCTATTTCTGGGATGATGGCGCGAGCGATCGCCCCGTGGCCCGCTGGATGACGTCCTGGAGCACCAGCCAGGAGGCGGTGCAGCGGTTTGTGTACCGGCTGGAGGCCGCATTGCAGGGGTGAGACCAACGGGCCAGCAGTCTCTCCATCACACCTGTTGATAGGCGAGCATGGTATCCACAAACCGTTCGATCTGGTCGGCCATTTCGATCTCCAGATCCCGGAAGGCCACGCCCAGGGCGAGCTTGTCGTGTTCCATGAAGGCGGTCTTGACCACCCCTTGCAGGTAGGTGGTCTCCTCCGAGCCGAACAGCCGGAACTTGAAGATGATCTGTTCCCCGGGCGCCTTGCCCCGCAACGCCTCCAGCTCGCCTTCCTCCACCAGCAGGCGACAGCCGCCGACGGAGATGTTGACGATCACCCCGTGCACTTCCTCTCCGCCCAGGTAGAACAGGATGGGCTGAAAACAGGAGACGCGCTCGTGCTTGCGCAGCTTGAGCACCTCCACCCGGCGGGGGTAGGTGAGGAAGAGCAGCGGGTACGGCTTGACGGAGATGTGGGCTACCTGGGACTGAAATCCGCAGATGCGGCCGCCCTCCATGAGAAACCGCACCGTGAGCTCCATGCGCGGGGTCAGCACATCCAGCAGCTGGCGATTCGTGGGCAGCCTGAGCAGAACGAACTGGTCGCGGTCCATGCCCAGAAAGGTGGATTTGAAGCGCCGCTGGGTGCTTCTGACTTCCACCAGCGCCTCGCCGCCAAGGGGGAGGTCAAGGGGGAGGTTCGAGGCATGCCTTCCAGGTGGTGCGGGTGGTTTGGGGTTGCTGGATGCTGGCATGGGGAACACGCTGGGACAAGGGGTGTCTGGGAAGTTCCACTCCGGAGGATGGGGGTTGAGCATGCCACAGAAATATCGTAGAGGGAAGACTTTCCATCCGCCTTGCATGCCGACAGGCGCAGGTCGTGTCGGTGTTCATCGTCCCTCAGTCCTCATAAGGAGTGTTGTCCATGAAACGACTCGTTGCACTGCTGTTGGTGCTTGGCGCGCTGGGTTCGGCCTCTGTGCTGCATGCCAAGCAGTTCGCCATTTCCGTGACCCAGATTGTGGAGCATCCCGCGCTGGACGCCACCCGCAAGGGCTTTGAGGACCGCCTCAAGGAACTCGGCGTGGACGCCAAGTTCACGGTGCACATCGCCCAGGGCAACATCGCCACAGCCAACCAGATCGCCAGCCAGATCCAGGGCGAAAAGCCGGACCTCATCCTGGCCATCGCCACCCCCACGGCCCAGGCTGTGGTGCAGAAGATCAAGAATATCCCCATCCTGGCCACCGCGGTGACGGACTTTGTGGGCGCAGGCCTTGTCAAGAACATGGACAAACCCGGCGCCAACGTCTCCGGCATGACCGACCTCACCCCCATGGACAAGCACGTGGCCCTGGCCAAGGAGTTCCTCCCCGGCCTGAAGACCCTGGGCGTGATGTACAACGCCGGGGAATCCAACTCCGTTACCCTGGTGAACCTGCTCAAGGCGGAAGCCAAAAAGCAGGGCGTGGCCGTGGAAGAAGCCACGGTGGTGAACTCCGCCGGCGTCATGGCTGCGGCCAAGAGCCTGGTGGGCCGCTGCCAGGCCATTTACGTGCCCACGGACAACACCGTGGTCTCGGCCCTGGAAAGCGTGATCAAGGTGGCGGCGGAAAGCGATCTGCCCATCTTCTCCGGCGACACGGACTCCGTGGAGCGCGGCACCATGGCCTCCCTGGGCTTCGACTACTACGGCATGGGCAAGCAGACCGGGGATATGGCCAAGAAAATCCTGGTGGACGGCGTCCCCGTGGGCGACATGCCCGTGGAGATGCTGAAGGAGCTTAATCTGTTCATCAACAAGAAGGCCGCGGCCGACTTCGGCGTCACTGTGCCGGAAGCCCTGCTGGCCCGGGCCTCCAAGATTATTGAATAATTCGGACAGGCGGGCGTCGTCCCCCTGCACCCCCTGCCAGGGGGATCGTCCCTCTGGCCCCGCATTCGTTCGTGGCGGCCGGCGACTGGTGTTGCCGGCCGCCACGAAATCGAAGGGACCGGGGGAAATCATTTCCCCCGGCGGGGGCGTGGGGGCAGAGCCCCCGGAGTGGTGCCGTTCATGACATGGTATGCGTTTTCCGGAGCCCTGGAGCAGGGCTTTGTGTATGGGTTGATGGTGCTGGGGGTGTATATCACCTTTCGGGTGTTGCATTTTCCGGACCTGACCGTGGACGGCAGCCTGCCCCTGGGTGCGGCGGTGGCCTCGGTGTGCATCACCAACGGCTGGGATCCGTATCTGGCCTGCGTGCCGGCCATGCTGGCCGGGTTCGTGGCCGGGATGGTCACGGGCATCCTGAACACAAAATTCAAGATCCTGCACCTGCTGGCCTCCATCCTGACCATGATTGCCCTGTATTCCATCAATATCCGCATCATGGGCCGGCCGAACATGGCGCTGCTGAACCAGCAGAGCGTGCTGGATCCGCTTTTTTCCCTGGGCCTGACGCAGGCCGTGGCCGGGCCGCTGCTCTTTGGCGTCATGGCTGTGGTGGTGGTGGGGCTGCTGGTCTGGTTTCTGAATACGGAGCAGGGGCAGGCCATGCGGGCCACGGGGGACAACCCGCAGATGATTACCGCCCAGGGCGTGGACACGCACAAGATGATCATCGCCGGGGTGGGCCTTTCCAACGCGCTGGTGGCGCTGGCCGGGGCCCTGGTGGCCCAGAGCCAGGGCGCGGCGGATGTGAACATGGGCGTGGGGGTCATCGTGGCCGGGCTGGCGTCGGTGATTGTGGGCGAGACGCTGTTTGGCGCGCGCAGCATTGGCCGGCGCATTGCCGCGGCCCTGCTGGGGTCGGTGATTTATCGCCTGGCCATCGCCCTGGCGCTCTCCCTCAAGCTGGGGGCCTTCTCCTTCACCCCGTCGGACATCAACCTCATCACCGCCATTCTGGTGGTGCTGGCGCTGGTTTCCCCGCAACTCAAGCAAAAGGTGCAGGCCCGTGCTCGTTCTTGAGAAGGTCGTCAAGTATTTCAACAAGGGCACCATCAACGAGGTCCTGGCCATCAACAGGCTGGATCTCATCGTGGAGCGGGCGGACTTCATCACCATCATCGGCTCCAACGGCGCGGGCAAGTCCACCATGCTTTCCTGCATGGCCGGGACCATCATCCCCGACGCCGGCCGGCTGGTGCTTTCCGATCAGGACGTGACCACCTGGCCCGAGTGGAAGCGCGCGCGCTTCATCGGCCGCGTGTTTCAGGATCCCCTCAAGGGCACCAGCGCCTCCCTGTCCATCGAAGAGAATCTGGCCCTGGCCATGCGCCGCGGCAAACGCCGGGGATTTGCCGCCGGCGTGACCCGCGACGATCGCGACCTTTTCCGCGAGCGGCTCCGGGAACTGGGCCTGGGCCTGGAAGACCGTCTCAAGGATCAGGTGGGCCTGCTCTCCGGCGGGCAGCGTCAGGCCCTGACTCTGCTCATGGCCACCATGGTCCGGCCCGAAGTGCTGCTGCTGGACGAGCATACCGCGGCCCTGGATCCCAAAACGGCCCAGCAGATTCTTGAATTGACACAGAAAATCGTGGATGCCCAAAAGCTGACCACCCTGATGGTCACGCACAACATGCGCCAGGCCATTGCCCTGGGCAACCGGCTGGTGATGCTGCACCAGGGCGAAGTCATTCTGGATCTGGAAGGCGAGGCCAAGCGCGCCCTTACCGTGGACGACCTGCTGCAGCAGTTCTACGCCATCCGCGGGGAAACACTCGCCTCGGACAGGCTGCTGCTGGGATAGGGCAAGTGATCTGTAGAAAAGAGTTCTCGGGGGAAAACCTTTCTAAAGAAAGGTTCTTCCCCNGAGCGCGAGAGGGGAGAACCTTTTGCAAAAAGGTTTCCCCTCTCGCAACGTCCTTTTGCAAAATTAACGTGCCCTAATCAAAATCCGCCAGCAGCGCGCCGATGTGCAGGTCCTTGCCCAGGGTCAGGTTCTGGTAGCGGCTGCGCATGCGCCAGAGGCCTTCCTGGAGCTGCTCCGAGGAGATGCCGTTGCGCAGGGCGGTATAGGCCTCGATGTAGGCAGCCAGGGTATCGCAGACCTTGAGGAGCTGGCCGTCCTTGGGATCAAAGCGATCCTCGTTGCAATGGGCGAACAGGGCTTCTTCGCTCACGGCCTCGCGCTGGCCCGTCTCCTGATTGAGGATGGACGGGACGAACTCGCCGCCCACATCCAGACCCAGGTGAAAGCGCAAATCGGCCACCAGCTCGGGATGCCCGCTGCGCTCCAGGGGCAGGAGCACCCGGCGCTGCAGCTCCTTTTTCTCGTATTCTTCAATAAGTTCAGAGATGTGCTGCACGGATTTCTTCACCGGGGAGATGATGTCCCGGGTGAGCAGTTCGGGCAGGTCGTGGAACAGGCCGGAAAAGAAATTGTTCACCCGCCGGGCGCGGCAGGCATCCACGGCCAGGGAAAAGCAGTAGCCGTAGCAGGCCACGATGTACATGTGGCCGAGGACGGACGTTTCCGGCACGCGCGGCGTCTGGGACCAGCGTTTCTGAAAGCGCAGCTGCCCGCACAGATGCAGGAACCGGCCCAGGGGGGAGGTGTGCCCGGCCAGGAGCTGGTCCACGCCGGGGATGTCCAGCAGGGCGGTGAGGCCGTCCTTGAAGGACGCGTCAATTTCCTGCAGCTCGTCGTCCAGGGGGGAGAGTCCCTTGATGAGATTGAATTCCCAGTTGCTGGCGTACAGATGCGCCGCGGCCAGGATGCGCCGGGCCGGGTCCTGGTCCACGGCCGGGCCTTGCAGCAGCAGATAGGCCCGCAGGCGCTGCCAGAGGTCCTGCCCCAGGGGTACCACCCGCTGCTCCAGCTGCTCCAGCACCCATTCCGTAAGCAGCTGGTAATGATCCGGATTGGCCTTGATCTGATAGAAAATTGGTGGCTTGATGTCTGTGATGATCAGGCGGTAAAAATAGTCGAACAGCGCGCCTTCCACAATGCGCTCGCCCAGATCCAGGGCCTCCTGCCGGGGCATGTCGGCGGCGGCGATGCGGTACAGGGCCCAGGCGGCGATCATCTTGTGCGCCTGCTTGTCCACTTCCTGCAGTTCCATGGGGCGCAGCTTGTCGTTCCAGCGCTTCATGAATGCGCCGGAGAAAATGAATTGCAGCAGGCTTTTGCGGATGGATGGCATGGGGGGTCAGTCCAGAACCTGCACGTCGAGCTGCGGCAGGTCGGCAAGACGGATGCGCATGACGGCGCGCACCGAGCCGTCGGGCTGCAGGTCCACATCGCCCACCTGGAGTAGTCCCGGGGGGATGTCGGCCTGCATGGTGTAGTGCTGGGGAACCTGGCCGCGTTCCTTGCGGTAGGTATCCACACAGAGGAGCAGGTTGCGGGTGGCGTCTTCGCGGGCCTGTTTTTCGATCATCAATGGCGAACCGGCTCCGGGCAGGCCAACGCCTGCGGTCTGGAGGTGCGTGGCTGTCACCTGGCATTCCGGCCGTCCGGCGGCCGTGGGCTGCTGTGCTGCCGGGCTGGGCCTGGCTGCCGGGACTGCCGGGGCTGCCGGAACAGGCTGGGCAGGGGGCGTGACCACCGGGATGGAGCCCGGCACCGTCGCGACACTCGCGGCCGTGGCAGTCGTGGCCGCAATGGGCACGGCCGCCGGCTTGGTCAGGGGCACCGTCTGGGACACCGGCGCCGGCGCGGCGGGCGGGGGGGCGCGTCGGGGCCTGGCGTCGGGCGCACCCAGCCCGTTGAGCACGCCCCGGCGTTCCTGCTCGGTGCCATGCAGGCGGATCAGTACGCGGGTGTACTGTTGGCCGTTGACCAGGGCCTCTTCGAAAAAGACATCGTGTCCCTTGGCGGCCAGTTGATCGCGGTAGGCCTGCGCCCGGGTGCGATCCAGAAACGCCTGGAGCTGGTACACGGTGGCTCCGGCGGCAGTGCCGGCGGCGGGCCGGGGGGCCGGGGGCGCGGCCGGCGCAGGGGGCGCCTGACTGGCCGAGCGCAGGGCGGCCAGCTCCTCTTCGGCAGAGGGGGCAAAGGGGCCGTCGGACCTGCCGGAGGGAGCGGGTGGCGCAGGCGCAACCGGTGCCGGCGCGGCAGGTGCTGCGTAGGGGTCATAATATGGTTGCGCCGGCTGTGCCGCGACGATGGGCACGGACGCAACACCGGCAGGCGCGGGTGCGACTGGTGCGGCGGGCGCTTCACTCAGGGTTGTTTCCTGCAGTGTCCCGGATTGCCCCGCGACCGGGGCCGCCGGCTGGGCGTATTGCCCATTGGACTGGCCGTACCGGGCAGGATCGATGGTGGTTTTGGAACAGGCCGGCAGGAACACCGCGACCAGCGCGGCGCACAGCGCGCCCCTGCCGAGTCTGGTGCTCCAGGCGCAGAGTCGTTGTGTGGATGCGTACATGGGGAGGCCTCCAAGCGTCATGCGGCGGACTCTATCCTGCGCCCCATCAGGGGTCAACGCGCTGTGGTGTAAAAATATCCAGGCCGGGATCTGCCTTCGCCGGAAAAGCGCTTGACACGAGCGCGCCCGGGGGACTATATGATCCGTCTTTGCGTCACAGAAGATTGTGGAGCCCAACCGAACAGTTCCGGTCGCTCCCCGCCGTACGTCGGGAGCGTCCTGATCGTTTTGCTGCAACGAGGACGGCATGAAGACCTTCACCCCCACGCCCAAGGACATTCGCCGCGACTGGTTCGTGGTGAATGCTGAAGACAAGATTCTCGGCCGGCTGGCCACTGAGATCGCCCGCCGCCTGCACGGCAAGCACAAGCCCGAGTTTACCCCGTTTATTGATACCGGGGATTTCATCGTGGTGGTCAATGCCGAAAAGATCAAGGTCACCGGCAAAAAGCTGGAACAGAAAAAGTATTACCGTCATTCCGGCTTCCCCGGCGGTCTCAAGGAGACGGCCCTCAAGGATATGCTGGACCGTCACCCCGAGCGTGTCATCCTGCACGCGGTCAAGGGCATGCTGCCCCGCAACCGCATGGGCCGCGCCCTGCTCAAGAAGCTCAAAGTCTATGCCGGGCCGGATCATCCCCATGCCGCCCAGCAGCCGGCTGTCCTCGACATCTAATTTCGCCCAGCATTCGGAGTGATTCCATGAGCGATTTTCATTACGGTACCGGCCGTCGTAAAACGGCCACCTCCCGCACTCGCCTGTATCCTGGCACCGGGCAGATTCTCATCAATGAGCGCCCGATGGAAGAATATTTCCCCCGTCCCTGCCTGCAGGTGTTTGTGCGGCAGCCGCTGCAGGCCACCAGCAAGCTGGGCCAGCTGGACGTCAAGGCCAGCGTGGCTGGCGGCGGCGTGGCCGGCCAGGCCGAAGCTGTGCGCCACGGCATTGCCCGCGCCCTGCTTGAGCTTGACCCCGAACTGCGCACCGTGCTCAAGCGGGCCGGCTTCCTCACCCGCGACGCCCGCAAGAAAGAGCGTAAAAAGTACGGCCAGCGCGGCGCCCGCGCCCGGTTCCAGTACTCCAAGCGCTAATCGCCTGCCGCTTGGCGGCGGGTATGGCGCACGAGTGCCATGTACCTTCTGTGCTTTCAGCCCGGCCCCGCACAACACGGGGTCGGGCTTTTGGCGTTTTGGTCGTGTCATGGGCCGCTGCAGGCAGTGTGCAATGGTGCCATTGCCTTCCCTGGCCTCCATCGCTAGAGTGCGCCCCATGCAACTGCCTTCCCTGGCTCCCGCCGCTCCCACGCTGTTCGAGGCCCTGCTGCCTGCCCAGACTGCGGGCGCGCCTGCGCCGGTGCTCACCCTGGTGGGCATGTCCGGCTCGGGCAAGTCCACCGTGGGCCGGCTGTTGGCCCGGACCCTCGAATGCGGGCATCTGGATACGGATTCCCTCATCGAGGCCTTCTACGGCATGGAGCTGGAGCCGCTGTACCAGGCCCTGGGGCGCGACGCCTTTCTGGAGGCCGAAGCCGGCATTGTCGGTGGGCTGTGGCTGGCCCGGGCCGTGGTTTCCACCGGCGGCAGCGTCATCTATTCCGCCAACGCCATGCGCCACCTGCAGTCCCGGGGGCCCGTGATCTGGCTGCGGACCTCGCCGGCCACGGTGACGGCGCGGCTGCAGGCCTGCGGGACACGCGGTCTGGCCATCGCGCCGGGGCAGACTCTGGACGCCCTGGTGCTTGAGCGCGAACCGCTCTATGCCGCAGCGGCGGATCATCATGTCGAAACCGACGGCCTGGCCCCGGAGGCCGTGGCCGACCACATCATCCACTGGCTCAAGGAACGCTCCCGCTCATGAATCCCGTGCAACGCTCCCGCCGGCGCAAGCAATGCTTCGCCCGGTTGGCTGATCTGTATTCCAGAATGGATGCCGCCTATCAGGCAGCCGCCGACCGCGTGCAGTTCACCTGCGCAGACTGCGCCCACAATTGCTGCGTGAGCCACTTCCAGCACCACACCATGGTGGAATGGGCGTATTTTCTGGAAGGAATCAAGGGCCATTCGCCCGAGGCGCAGGCGCAGTTCCTGGCGTTGGCGCAGGCCAATCTCACGGAAGTGCAGCGTGCCCTGGCCCTGGGCGAGACTCCCCAGGCCATGTGCCCCATGAACCAGGCCGGGCTGTGCGGCATCTATGCGCATCGCTTCATGATCTGCCGGCTGCATGGCGTGGCGCACGTCATCACGCCTCCCGGTCGGGAGACGCACGCGTTTCCCGGCTGTCCGCGCTATGAGGCCCTGGCCATGACCGGCGCCGGCGATCCCATGGACCGCACGCCGTTCTACCAGGAACTGGCTGCCGTGGACCGCGCCTTCCGCGAGACCCTGGCCGGGCCGCGGCCCAAGGTGGATCTGACCCTGTCTGAAATGCTGCTGCTGGGGCCGCCGCGCTGAACGACGGCCCCGGCCGGCGAGTTATTTCATGCCGAAGGCGAAGCGCACCCAGCGGTATGGCCAGATGGCATACCGCACCAGCAGCACGATGAGGATCGAGGACACCACGGCGATGACGGAGAATTTGCCGGCGATGCTCCAATCCCTCGGGATGACGAACGCGCCGATGATGAGCAGCACCGTCTGATGCAGGATGTAGACCGGCATGGCCGCCGCGGCCATGGCGCGCAGGGCAGGGCCGCCGGCCGGCAGAAAACGCATGCCCAGGCCGAGCAACGCCGCCACCCAGCCGAAGATGCCGCCGCCCCGGACAAGCCGCACGAGCACCACCTTCCAATACGGCAGATCCCCCGTCAGCGGCGAGGCGAAACCGCCAAGCATCATGCCAAGGTAGAGGAGGGTGCAGAGCAGGGCCAGACCCAGCAGCCAGGCCCAGGCCCTGGCTGGCGCGTCCCGGAGTCTGGGAGAGGTCATCAGACAGGCGCCGATGATGAAGTGTGTCAGAAAACAGCCGAAGCTCTCCCAGGTGAAGCGGCCGGGCATGGGCCGCAGCATCAGGTCCATGGCGCTGACCAGGAGCAGAAACGGCGTCAGGGTCACCAGGGCCTGCAACCCTGTCCGCCGGCTCGGCACCAGCCCGGCCAGGGCCTCGGCGCGGCGTTCCAGCCAGCCCTGCGCCCAGGCCGAGCGCAAGGCCAGCACAATGGGCAGGCCGGCCATGGACACCAGAAAGAGCATGCGCAGGAACCACAGATGCCCGGACCAGAACCCCAGGAAAAACGGCGACGGGCCAAGGTGCAATGTGCTAAAGTAGTCTGGATAGAAGGACAAAAAGCTTTCCGTCAGGCCTGCATGGGTGATGCGGTCGAACCAGCACTGCGGCGGCAGCAGCACAAACACGCCGACCCCGTAGTATGGGATCAGGAGACGCAGGCTTCGCTCCTGCACATAGCGCCAGGGGCTGCGGCCGCCCAGGGAAAGCCAGCTGGCCATGCCGGACAGCAGGAAAAACAGCGGCATCAGCCACAAATCCATCACCGCCACCGCCAGGAACAGCGCGGTGCTCGTGGTGGCGTTTTTCATGTGCCAGTCTACCGGGGTGAAAAACATGCAGCAATGGAAGAGCACCACCGCCGCCGTGGCCAGCACCCGCAACCAGTCCATGTATTCGAGTCGTTCGCGCTGCATGGAAACCTCCACAGCGTTTCGGATATTCTGCTCCAAAAAATCAGGGAGACGTTGACTCCTTGAACCTGTCTGACGTGCCTTGTCAAGGCGCGTGTTTTTGCCTAGTTTCACGCATCTTTCATCGATAAGGACAACGCAGCCCATGGCCGATCTCCCCATCCGTGCGATCCTCATCCTCACCGGCAAGCCCATGCATGCCAAGCATGACAAAATGGCGCTGGCGCGGATGAAGCCGGAGAAGATTCACGTCCTTGCCTCAGGCGTCAAGGCGCTGGAGTTGTTGCGCAATTATAGTGTGCCCCTGGTGCTTCTGGATTCCGAGCTGGAGGACATGCCCGGCCTGGAGTTCATGCGCCGGCTGCGCCAGGTGCCGGAATTGCGGCAGACCATGGTCATCATGGTCACGGCCGAGGCCCGGCGTGATCGCGTGCTGGACAGCATCAGCGCTGGCGTCGGGGGCTACATCCTGCGGCCGTATTCCATTGCCACCTTTGAGCGGCATATTCGCCTGGCTCAGCGCACGGAAATGTTTACGGAAATAGAGCAGGAACAGGTGCGCGAGGGCAGGGAGCTGGTGGAAGCCGGCGCCTTTGACGAAGCCATCGAGTCCTTTGAGGAGCTGGTGACGGAGCAGGACGAGTCCCACCGCTACTACGACATGGGCATGCGCTACCTGATGGACGGCAAGTACGGCAAAGCCATCGTCGCTTTCAAGAAAGCCGTGCAGATCAATGATCTGTTCGCCGAAGCCTACAAGGGGCTGGCCGAGGCCTACAAGGGCAAGGGCGAAACCGCCGCCCATGCCCGGTATCTGCAAAAGGCCGCCGAGGTGTACGCGCAGCTGGACAAGCTGGAGGAAACCAAGGAACTCTTTATCCAGATCCTCAAGTACGAGAACAAGACACCAAACCCGTTCAATACCCTGGGCGTCAAGCTGCGCCGCCAGGGCGACTATCGCGGCGCGGTGCACGCCTACCGGCGGGCCATTGAACTCACCCCGGACAACGAGGCGCTGTACTTCAATCTGGCCAGGGCCTTTCTCTTCATGGGCGACCGGGAACAGGCGGAAAAGCATGCCCTGCAGGCTCTCATCATGCGTGGGGAGTTCCCCGAGGCCCTGGATTTGTACGAAGAAATCACCGGCCGGCGGTTCGAGCGTCGCGCCTCGGATGAGCAGGCGCCTTCACCCGTGGACCGCATGCAGGAGCTCGACAACGGCGATTGATCGTCCCTGTTCCTGCTCCTGTTACATGAAGGCCAGCACCACCTCGCCCACCAGCACGGCCACCCAGGCAGCGATGGACAGGCCGGCCGCTGCGGCCGCCATGTCCTTGATGGCCGCCACCCGGCGGTCCTCCCGGGCTGTCAGGTAGTCGCACACCGCCTCCAGGGCGCTGTTGAAGATTTCGGCCATGAGCATCTGGGCCGTGGCCACGGCCACCAGCAGCACATCCACGGTATCGCGCATCAGCAGGGCCACCGCCAGCACCACGGCCGAAAGCGCCAGCTTGTATGCCACGCTGAAATCGTAGCGCATGGCCAGGGCCAGACCGTGCAGGCAGATGCGGATTTTTCTGAGGGGATGATAGCCGGGCTGGCCGGTTCCCAGGAATTTGTTGCGCATTCAGTCCCTCCGTGTGCACTCAATGACTGGTTCCTGCCAGGCTGTCCAGCCGGTGTCGTCCTGGCCGAGCTGTTTGGAAAAAGCCTGCGCGGCGGCCGGTGCAAAGCCGTCGTCGGCGTGCTCCCAGCGCTGCACCTGCAGGCAGGCCGTTGCGTGTTGGCCGCCGAGGGGATTCACGGTCACGTCGAGCAGCAAAAAGCTGTTGGCTTCGCCGCGCAGACGGCGGGAGAGGGCCGTGCCGGCCACCAGCTGCAGCACCCCGGCCGGGGTGGTGGCCGTGCGCAGCAGTTCCACCCGGGAGTGATGGTCGTGTCCGGCCAGTACCACGTCGGCCATGGGCATGGCCGTGACTGCGGGCGGGTGGGGTCGGGGAGTGCCACCGAGGGGGTGATGCACGGCCAGCACCCGCACCTGACCAGCCCCTGCGCCGCCGCACCAGCCTGGGGCCCGACCGGATTTCCAGCGCCAGCGGCGGGTGGAGTCCGCCCCGTGCACCAGCACCTGCTCCGAACGCCAGCACGGCGCCCGATCCATGGTCGCCAGTTGCTGGAACCGTCGCCGCGGTCGCAACAGCCGGGACCACAGGGCGAGCAGGGGGAGATCGTGGTTGCCGGGCACCAGCAGGACGGGGCGGGCCAGGGCGTCCAGCCAGGCCTTGGCCTCCAGGAACTGGCCGGGCCGGGCGCGCTGGGTGAGATCGCCGCTGACGATCACCAGATCCGGGGCGGCATGCTCCAGGGCCAGGGCCAGGGATCGGGCCAGGCCGCCGGGCTGGTCGCCGAAATGCAGATCCGAAAGATGAGCCAGGCGGGTGGTGGACGAAGGGGCGAGGTGGTGGCGCAGCAAGACGTTTCCGCGGTGGCGTGATGGAACAGGGTTGCGTGGATGGGATTTTCTGATACGTTCTGCCCCAGGCGTATATACCCATCCCCAGCAAAGAGTCCATGCCCAGCCGTTCCACTTGTTGCAATCGCAGATATCGCCGGTCCTTGCGTACTGCATGGACCGTTGCCGCCCTTGCAGCCGCAGTGCTGTGGCCCGGCAGGATGGCGCACGCCCAGCCGCCGTCTTTCTGGTGGGACACGCCCGCGCGCCTGCTGGAGAATCACCTGCCAGCCACGTTGACTGCCGCGGGATTGCTGGCGGTACTGGGGTTGATTGCGTTTCACCTTGCGGTGGTCAACACGCGCCGCACGCGGCAGGCCGCAGCGCTGCGCGCCACCAAGGCCCGGCTGCAGGCCGTGCTGGCCGCCATGCCGGACGCCGCCTTTGTATTGGACGATTCCGGCCGCGTGGTGGAGGTCCTTAACGACGCCAGCACCCTCTTTACCCTGCCGGCCAGCGTCTCGCCGCCGCCGGGGGCGCCCCTGGGCCAGGGCCGGTTCCTGGAGGAACTGCTGCCCCTGCCGTGCGCCCGGCTGCTTTCCGGGGCTGCCCGCGCCGCCATGGGGATTTCCACAGGTGCCGACGCCGTGCAAGAGGTGGTGTTCTCCCTGCGCGGCGCATGGTTCGAGGCCCGGGTGGCGCCACTGCGGCATGCGCCCAATGGCGGACGCGACGAAGCCGTATGCGTCATTCGCGACATCACCACCCGCAAGGAGTTGCAGCGTTCCCTGCAGGCGGCCACGCGAGAGGCCGAGGCCATGAACGTCCGGCTCAAGGAACTGGACCAGCTCAAGACGGAGCTGCTCTCTGCCGTGTCCCAGGAAATCCGCACCCCCCTGACCTCGGTATTCGGTTTTGTGGTGCTGGTGCGCAAGGAATTACAGCGCCGGCTGCTGCCGGTCATCCGTGAGGCGGCCACGCGCCGCCCCCCTGGCGATGCCGCTGCCATTGATGCCGCTGCCAGCCGCATCCTGGACAACCTGCGCATTGTGCAGGAGGAGGGGGCCCGGCTGGGCCGTCTGGTGGATGACCTGCTGGATCTTTCCAACATCGAGGCTGGCAAGAGCGAATGGCGCGATGAGGTGATCACCCTGGCGGGCGTGGTGGAAAAAAGTGTGGCCAGCCTGGCCAGCCAGATTGCGGATCGCACGCGGGTGACGCTGCAGGTGGATCTGGCGCCCACGTTGCCGCCGCTGCTGATGGATCGCGACCGCCTGCAGCAGGTGGTGGTCCATCTGTTGGACAATGCCCTGAAGGTCACCGAAGAGGGGCCTGTCCGCATCATCGGCCGGTTGACGGAGACGGGGGCTGTGGAACTGGCCGTGGAGGATGCCGGCCCCGGCATTCCCGCCGCGGATCTGCATCGTATCTTCGAGAAATTCCAGCATGCCCCGGGCGACGAAGGCATCCGGCGCGCGCACAAGGGCTCCGGGCTGGGCCTGGCCATCTGTCGCAACATCGTGCGGCATTATGGCGGCGATATCCGGGCCGTCTCCCCCCCGGGGCCGGGCAGAACCGGGGCCCGGTTCGTGGTGCGGCTGCCACCGGCGCCCATGGTGGCGGAAGGCGGAAGCCGCCAGTAGAGCGCGTTGTTTTTGAAAAGAACTCTCGCAACGTCCTTTTTCAAGGGCAACATGCTCTAGAAGCACACTGCATCCCGATACGCATGCGGCGACACAACAAAACGGGCCGCGCCAAGTGCATGGCACGGCCCGTCTGCAGGGCATGTCTTTTGGGGGATGCAAGTGGAACGGCAGCTATTCGCCGACCTTTTTGCGCTTTTCCCAGAGCTTCATGTCCTTCATCTTCTTGCGGCGCTCACGCTGCAGGCCCTTGGAGACCAGCGGCGCGCCCTTCTTGTAGCCGTACTTTTCGCGGTACGCCTCAGGGGTGAGCCCGTGGGTGCCCAGGTGCTTCTTGGTGAGGATTTTGAAGGTCTTGCCGCACTCAAGGCAGGTGACGGACTTTTCCTTCACGGCCTTTTTGGGGTCCATGGCAGGCCCTTGCGCGCCGTCCTCTTCCACGACCGTATCGCCGCTGATGCCCCGGAAACCTTCCGCAAGCTTCTGCACCATGGAGGTGATTTCCTCTTCGGTCATGGTGCGAACGCTCGCCTGCGCTTTTACAATTTCCAAGGCTTCTTTCAGATAATCATCCATAGGTGGCTCCTCGCGTGAATTGCTGTATGTATGCTCATACAGCACAAGTGCAGCGCTGTAAATACGGGCATGCAATTTTGCCCTGAATTTCACATGCGCAGCGTGCAAGCCATTCATCATGGGCGCAACGCACGCTGCAGCAACGCTATTGCGCACACGGCAGGAGCAGCCCTGCAGAGGCAGTGCATCTGCCGAAGGTGCGGCGAGTTTTTGTTGCACAAAAAAACGCTGCGCAATGGCGCAGCGCAAGGCATCCAAAACGGGAAAGGGGGCTTCGGCCGCACCGCGCCCCATGGTCCTTCATGGTCGAGGCGGCAACTTCGCACGAGGCATGAAGCGCAGTACAGGGGATTGCGGTGCGGGTCAATCCCTGTGTGGCACAGGTGCAGGCTCGCGGAACCATGGCCGGGCCGGCTTCTGGCCCGGATCGGATGTGCTTGACAAATACGGGCCGTGTAGCTAAAAGTACCAATTCGCGCATGCAGCTGTGTCGCAGCGCAGCGTGTCGCATTCTGGAGAGGTGTCCGAGTCGGCCGAAGGAGCTCGCCTGCTAAGCGGGTATCGGGGCTTAAACCCTGATCGAGGGTTCGAATCCCTCCCTCTCCGCCAGCAAATAAAATGAAGGGGTTACGCCTTGCGGTGTGACCCCTTCGTCGTTGTTGCCGGGATTCCATTGCCACCACCATTGAGACCAGCCGTCTGGAAGGCCCCCGGGGGGCCGGTGTTGTTATCGCGCCACGATGCCGGCATCGTGGTACAGACCCACCCCATATTCCTGGCGGCGGAAGAAGTGCTCCGGCGGCGGCCCGAGGATCTGCATTTCCGGGTGCTCGCGCTGCATGTCCAGGGCGATGCGCATCTCCTTGGTGCAGCCGGTGGAGAAGGTGGCGTCCTTGCCGATCCATGCCGCGGGCATGGGCTCGTCCAGCAGCTCGAAGCTTTTCTCCACGTCCGCCACGGTCTGGAATCGCCACACCTCCAGCAGGCCGGAGCGCTGCACCTGTTCCCACATGAACATCAGGTCGTCGCCGTCCAGGCCGGGCTCGAAGTGCTCGGCAGGGTTGATGATGAACGCCCCGCGCAGGTTGGCCCGCAAATGCGTCACAAAGGCCGTCACCACCCGGATGGCGGTTTTGGTCTGTCCGGGGATGGAGCCGATGATGGCGGAATAGAACATGGGCCGTCGGCCCTGGACCTTGGCCTCGCGCATGCTTTGGATGATCTGCCCGGCCTTGGCCCGCAGGCCGGCCTCGGTGTGCTTGTGCACGTGGGCCGGCTTTTCCTTGACGTGCAGGTGGAAGCCGCGCTCGTCGCGGTGGAAGCAGCAGATGGTGCGCGTGAACTGGTGGCCCGTCTGGATGAGCCGGCGCACATGGGGTTCGCCCTTGGCGATGATCACATCCGCTTCCTTCCAGGCCCGGGCAAAGGTGACGGAGGAGCGGTACAGGTTGCAGCGCTCCTGGGAGCCGTCCCCGATGATGACGAACTGATGTTCGCGCAGGGTCTTGAGCAGGGCGTTCTTGCCCAGGCTGCTGTCTGCAATGCAGTGCGCCCCGGCCAGGGCCTTGGCCAGCACGGGATCGCGGTCCACGTCCCAGATGGTGGGCGTCTGGAAGTAGAAGCCGCTTTTCAGGGCCAGGATCACCTTGTGCCCCATGCGCAGCAGGCAGCGGATGATGCGGATATCGAACAGGATCCCGCCCGAGGCGTTGGGCAGGTAGAGGATCTTGAGGGGCTCGGGGTGGTCGGGGCCGAAGATGTCCGTCAGGCGGTCGAATTCGGTGCAGGGCTGGGCCAGAATCTCGCGGGCCTGCAGGATGTTGGGCGTGTCCTCGTGCCAGAGATCCACCCAGGACGAGAGCATGAACAGCCGCTGCAGTTCCAGCAGATCCAGTTCCCAGCGCAGATCCTTGATGCGCGCGCAGGAAAGCGAGCTGGCCGGGCAGGCGTACAGCAGGGACTCCAGCACTGGGCTGTCCAGAAAGGCTTGGGCGCGCTGGTTATACTGCTGCTTGCGCTCAAGGTAGGGATCGTCGATGCCGGTGAGGCTGGAAAAGATGTTCTGCAACCGCTTCATCAGCCGCGAGGGGATGAGGATGTGATGATGCAGCGTGCCCTGGAACTGCCGGCGGGCGAACTGGAAGATGGTGCGGCGGATGTACGGATCCTTGATATGCTGATGCGCCAGACGCACCAAGACCTTCCAACAGACAAGATAGCCGCGCAGCAGCCCCTGGGTGAGCTCCGGCGCCATCAGATCCTGGAACAGCACATCGGAGCAGGGGATGTACACCTGATCCTCATCCAGGCAGACCATGAACCGCAACTGCTCCGGGGAGGCGTTGGAGTGCGGATTGATGAGATATTCAAGGTTGTTCTGGGTGATGCAATGCAGCAGCCAGGCGTCGAGATCGGCATCGACTCCCTTGCGCAGCTCCACCATGTTCTGGATGGGCGGCAGTCTGTCACTCATGCGGGTCCTGTGGGGGTTCGGCGGTCGGAGGGATGGGCGCGGCGGCTTCGCAGCCGTACTCCTGCCAGCTAAGGCCAGGATCGGCATTGCGGTGGAGGAAGCCTTTCACCTTGAGCCGTTGCAGGTAGTTGGACCCCTGCAGGGTGGCAAAACGCAGAGCCCTGGGCAGGCCTTCGATCTGCACCGTGTCCCCCGTCTGCAGGGGCCAGCCCTCCTGGCCATCAATGGTCAGCCAGACTTCAGAGCGGCAGGGCAGCAGCGTCACTTCCGTGCGCCGGGTGCAGGGCAGCACCAGCGGGTAGAAGGTGTCCAGAAACGGGCAGATCGGGGTGAGGCAATAGGCATCCACATCGGGATGGATGAGCGGGCCGCCGGCGGAAACGGCATAGCCCGTGGAGCCCGAGGGCGTGGAGGCCATGAGCCCGTCGCAGCGCAGGGCGCCCAGCCGCTCGTCCTGGACGGCGATGTCCAGCACGGCCAGCTTGGCCACGTTGCCCCGGCTGATGACCAGCTCGTTCACCGCCTTGCCGGCAGCCACGGGCGAGCCGCCGCGGCGGATCATCCAGCCCAGGGCCATGCGCTGGTGCACGGCCACGCCCACTTCCAGCACCTGGGCCAGGGCCTCCCGCCAGGCGCCGGGGCACAGCTCCGTCAAAAAGCCCACCTTGCCCAGATTGAAGCCCAGGATGGCCGGCGATGGCTGCGGCAGTTGCCGGGCCACGCTCAGGAAGGTGCCGTCCCCGCCAATGACGATGACCAGATCGCTCTTGAACTGCGGCTCCACGCTGCGGGCGCGGGAGTTCGAGCCGAGCTGGTTGGTCCAGCAACGCACGGCCACCCCCCGGGACTTGAGCCAGTCCCGCATGGTGTGGGCCAGATCCCTGGCGTCTTCGTCTCCGGGCTTGTCCACCACCTCCACGGCGCGGATGGTGTCCAGCACCTGGCAGACGGCATCGTGAGAATCGGTTGGCATGCAGCGCATCCATGCAGGCCGGGATGCGGCCGCAGAGTTGAGATTCGGCAGAAGGGGCAGCTCCGGTGCCGCAGGTCCGTCGCGCGAGGCGATCAGGTGATGGCGAAGCCGCGTTCCCGGAACAGCCGCAGGCAGTGCCGCACGGCCAGGGGATCGTAGCGTGTTCCGGCATGCATTTCAATCTCTTCCAGGGCCAGGTCCAGGCCCAGGGCGGCGCGGTAGGGGCGGTGGGAGCTCATGGCTTCCACCACGTCGGCCACCATGATGATGCGGGACTCCATAAGGATGGTATCGGCGCGCATGCCGCGGGGGTAGCCGGTGCCGTCCAGCCGTTCGTGGTGCTGCAGCACCATTTCGGCCACCGGCCAGGGGAAGGAGATGCCTTTGAGGATGTCGTATCCCACCTCGGGGTGGGTCTTCATCAGATTCATTTCATGGATGGTGAGCATGGCCGGCTTGGAGAGGATTTCTGCCGGGATGTAGATTTTGCCGATGTCGTGCAGCAGGCTGGCCACGCGGATGCCCTGGATCTGGTCCTCGGTCAGGCGCATGTCCCGGGCGATGGCCTCGGCGATGGTGCCCACCCGCAACTGGTGGCCGGCGGTGTAGGGGTCGCGTTTTTCGGTGGTGGTGGCCAGGGCGGCGACAATCTCTTCCAGGGTGCGGCCCAGGGTGCGCACGCTATCCTTGAGGGCGGCCTCGGTGCGGCGGGCATCGGTCATGTCCCGAAACACGAGGACCACGCCGTGGATGTCGCCCTCCTGTTCCGCAAAGGGCGATTCGCCCACGATGGCCGAGGCGGAAAGGTCGATGGGCCGCTCTTCCCCCTTGCGGGAGACGAGGATGGCGGATTCCTTGAGGCAGAAGCTGCGCCGCTGCCGGAGGGCGTTATCCACCAGAATGCCCAGGTCCTCGCCCGTGTTTTCATCCAGGATGCGCAGGGCGGTCTGCAGGGGCTGGCCCAGGGCATGGCCCTTGGGCATGGCGCACAAATGCTCGGCCACGGGGTTCATGAACCGGATGCGGCCCTCGCGGTCTGTGGAGATCACGGCATCGCCGATGGAGCGCAGGGTGGTGGAGAGCCAGCGTTCGCTGCGTTGCAGCCGGGCATCCATCTTATGCTTGAACAGGGCCATCTGGATGCAGGTTTCCAGCTCCCGATCCTCGAAGGGCTTGATGATGTAGCCGAAGGGCTCGGTGATCTTGGCGCGGTGCAGGGTCTCCTCATCGGCAAAGGCGGTGAGGTAGATGACGGGGATGTTGGCCCGCTTGCGGATGACGGCGGCGGCGTCGATGCCGTCCATGTCGCCTTCCAGCATGATGTCCATGAGCACCAGATCAGGGTGCTGGGTCTCGGCGGCCCGGGCTGCGGCCTCGCCCGAGGAGACGCAGTCCACCACCGCATAGCCCAGGTGGCCCAGACGGCGGCGGATGTCCAGGGCCACGATGGGCTCGTCCTCCACCACCAGAATGCGGGGCTGGGCCTCGGGAGTCCCGGCCGCGCGGTCCTCGATGGACGGGATGGTCGAGTCGCCGAACAGATTGGGCAGCATGCGTCATCACCTTTCGCAGGGGCATGTGGGTGCGTGCCGGCGGGAGGACGTCATGCAGCGAGGCCTCCTTGCCGGCGGTGGGTGGAATTGCCCAGGATGGCTTGCAGCGCCAGGGCCAGGGTCGGGTAGGTGAAGACAAACCCAGCGGCGTGCAGTCGGGTCGGCGTCACGCGTTGGCTGGCGAGCAGCAGTTCCCTGGCCATTTGCCCCAGGGCCAGCTTGAGGATGGCCGCCGGCATGGGCAGGGCGCAGGTTCGATGCAGGGCGCGGGCCAGGGTCTGGCAGAATTCCCGGTTGGTGACCGGGGTGGGAGCCACAAAGTTCACCGGGCCGGAAATATCCGGCGTGTCCAGGCAGAACAGCATGGCCCGGACCTCATCCTCGCGATGAATCCAGGGGAACCACTGCTTGCCGTTGCCCAACGGACCGCCCAGAAAGTATTTGAAGGCCGGAAGCATGCGATCCAGCACGCCGCCGCCGGCATCCAGCACCACCCCGGTGCGCACCAGCACACGGCGAGTGCCCAGGGTCGGCACGTCCCGGGATTCATCTTCCCAGGCCTTGGCCGTCTCGGCCAGGAACCCTTTGCCGGGGGGGGCGGTTTCGTCCAGCAGGGCATCCCCGGCATCGCCGTAGTAGCCCACGGCCGAGCCCTGGAGGAGCACTGCCGGGGGCGACTGCGTGGCGCGCAGGGCGGTAGTCATGGTTCGGACGCTGTAGACGCGGCTGTCGCGGATGCGCTGCTTCTGGGCGGCGGTCCAGGGACGGGCGGCAATGTCCTCGCCGGCCAGATTGACCACGGCGGCCGAGCCGTCCAGGGCGGTGGTCAGGTCGTCATAGGAGCACAGGGCCAGATGGTTGGAGGCCATGGCGGCAGCGGCCCAAGGCAGGGACCGCAAGCCCCGGGAGGCCCCGCCCGGCCCGTCCGGATGGCGTGAGACGATGCGCACCGTCTCGCCGCGCTCCAGGAGCCGCTGCACAAGCAGCCGGCCGATGAATCCCGTCCCTCCAATGACAACAATCGCGCGCGTGCCCGCGTCCATAGGTGTCCCCCCTTGGCGTGTGGTGGAACTGTAATGAACGCATGGTACACCTTCAGTTAAAAAGCGCAAGCGCAGAGCCGGGAACGGGCGCGGCTACATGCCCTGCGCCTTGGCCAGGCAATCCCTGGCATCCTGGGGCCGGCCCAGGGCGTCCAGGGCGCGGGCCAGCTCCTTGATGAAGGGCGCATGTCCGGGCATGAGGGCCACGCTCTGCGAGGCCAGCACCTTGGCCAGCTCGGGATCCTCGCCGGCGTCCAGGTACATGCGGGCCAGCAGATGGAGGGAATGGGCGTCCTTGGGATCGTAGGACAAGGCCTGGTGCAGGCATTCGCGGGCTTCTTCCAGGCGGCCCATGGTGTGATACAGGCGGGCCAGAGGGCGACGGGTGAGGGCATACCCGCCGTGCAGGGCCGCGGCCTTGTTGAACCAGCTCAGGGCCTGAGGCAGGGCGCCGTCGGCTTCGGACAGTTGGCCAAGGCGGATATAGGCATACAGGTGGCCGGGGTCCAGGGCGATGCAGCGACGGAAGGCCTTGCGGGCGGCGGCGGCCTCTCCCTGGCGTTGGCAGACGCAGCCGAGATTGTACAGGGCCTTGGGATCGCTGGGATCCCGGGTCACGGCTTCCTCGAAGTGTTCCCTGGCCTGGGGCAGCCGGGCCAGCCGGGCCTCGCACACGCCCAGGGAGACGCGGGCCAGATTGTTGTTTTCGTCTGCCAGCAGGGCCAGTTTGTATTCTTCCAGGGCGTTGAAGAGGTCGTTCTGGCTGAACAGCTTGTCGCCATGGATGGTCAGGGCCAGGGAATCGCACAGGCCCAGGTGGGGAGCTGGCAGCAGCAGGGCATACTCCAGGGCCTTGCGGCAATTGTCCAGCATGTCCGCCTTTCTGTAATGCAGGAACGGGTAGCCGGCCACGCCCACGGCGGCCTCCACGCCCCGGCGGTCCAGGCGTTCGGCCAGGGCCTTGTGTGCGGCGAGGACGGCTTCTGCAGACTGGCCGGGATGGAAAAAGATGCAGCTGTTGAGGCTGAAGCGGCCGCCCACCGCCTCCGGCCCCAGCAGTTCGCGCGCCAGACTGGCGGCTTCGGCCACCAGCCGTTCCGCGTGCTCGTGGAATCGTTCCCCAGCCTCGTCGCCGTCGGAGGCTTTCGGCCGCACGCGCACCAACGCCAGGGAGAAGACATCCTGAGCCTCGCGGGCATTGCGCAGGTGCTCCAGAAAATCGCGATACAGCAGCAGGCCGGTGAGCAGATCCCGCGCCGGGCCGCCAGGGGTGGCGGCGCCGGGAACGGTCTCGTTGCGCGCATCCCTGACCAGGGTGAGCCGGTCGCCCACCTCCACGGTCCAGGAAGGATCGGAAAGATGCATGACCTCGGCCTGGCTCTGCTCGCGGGAGGTCTCCATGATCAGCAGCTCGCCCTTGAACAGCGGGGAGAGCCCGTTGCCGCCGGCGGCGGTGCGGGGCTTGTCCTTGCCCCAGACCAGGAACCGCTGCCCCTCCTGCGCCCCCAGGGAGGCCCCCAGGGTGATGATGCAGCGATGCATGGGCAGCAGGCGGGAGACGCGGCCGCCTTCCTCCAGGACCTGCCGGAAGGCGAATACCCGTTCCGGCGAGGCGTCCCGGGCGGCAGCGGCGGCCTTGCGGGCGCGGTCCAGGAGCACGCGGGCCAGCTCCGCGGGATTGCGCTCGGCCTGACTGCCGTCGATGTCCTGCGGAAAACAGGCATGTCCGCAACTGGCGGCCACGCGGAAATTGCAGCCCGTCACCTCGTGGGTCAGCACCAGATCGTCCAGGGCCTGCCGCACGGCCAGGGCGGTTTCCCGGCACAGGCGGGGGGTGGCTTCCCGCACGAACACGGCAAAGAGCGCATCGCCAACCCGGGCGGGCAGGGCGGTTTCTGGCAGGGCCTGGGCCAGAGCCCGGGCCGCCTTGCGCAGGGCGTCCTCGGCAAAACAGTGGCCGGCGCGCTGGACAATGTGCTCCAGACCGCCAAGCTGCACGGCCACCAGCCCCATGGCGGCCCGCCAGGGAATGCCCGCGGGCATGGGGTCTATTTCGCTGCAGGCCGGCAGGGCTGCGGGATCGGCGCCATCCTCGACGACGGCGGCGTCCGGGGGTAGTTGCAGGCCGCCTGCTGCGGCGCTGTGGGTGTAATGCGGACGTGAGGCCAGCCGCACGGCGTCGATTTCCCGGGCCACCTCGGCCAGAAAGGCCTGGCGGTGGGGCAGGCCGGTCAGGGGATCGCTGGTGGCCAGTTTGTGCAGAAACAATTGCTCCAGACAGGACGTCGCCAGCTGTGGCAGGCTGGCCAGGGTGGTCTTGGGAGCCTTGAGGCTCACCCCCTTGAGCACCATCATCCCCAGCAATTTCCCCTCAAACAGCAGCGGCACCAGCACCTTGCGTTCCCGCGCAAGATGCGCGGCGCGGTAGGCGCCATCCTCGCCGCGCGTTTCCGCAGGCAGGCTTTGCGGGAAAAAAAGATGGCCGGCCTTGAAGGCGATGAACCGCCCCAGGGATTCCTTGAGCAGCGGCTCATAGGCCACCAGATCCTGACGCAACAAGGTGACGGTGCTGGCCGTGGGGATTGTTCTGGAGTGCATGCCCCCAACATGCCTTATTCTAGAGTTTATCTCAAGAAATTTTAATGTGCCTGCCGGATATCCCCCCTGGAGACGGCGGATGCGCTCGGGGCATTTGGCGGTAAAGAGCGCGCAACTGACGAGCAGCAGGGGGGATGCATCGTGTTCTGAATCGATCACCGCAGGGATTTTAGCCACACGTCGCCCGTGGCAGTGTGGAAGAAGAGTTTGCGGCCGTGCTCTCCGCCCACATGCTCGCTGCTGAGCCGCACGCCCTCGCGTTTGAGCATGGCGCGGGCCACCTCCACATTGCGTGCGCCGACGTTCAGATTCCAGTACGCCTCGGATTTAATTTGCTCCGGCCGCAGGCGCTGGGATGCGAGCAGGCTGCAGGCCCCACCGAAGAGCTTGGCTTCCAGCGCATCTGGTTTGATGTCGCAGCGGCGGAACCGGTTCAGGATGGTGGAAACAGCCACATCGACAAACCGGCAGGCGGCCATGCCGCCCTTGGCGCCGGTATCGGCCTCGGGGAGCATGGCATGGCAGATGCCCGCCATGCCCGAGGGGGCATGGAACAGGGTGACTGAAATACAGGAGCCCAGCACTGTGGTCACCATGCAGGGCTTGCGGGTGACGATGCATTCGCTGATGCGCAAATGCAGCACCGGCAAGGAGGAGTCCAGGAGGCTATTCAATGTCGGCACGGAATGCTCCGGGACCAGAGGGGCAGGAGATGGTGGACAAGGCGCAACACGCCGGCAACGGCGTGTATTCACCGCTGCCGGCGCAATTGAGGCGCATGGATGGTGCAGCTCAGACGTTCAGTACGTCCTTGAGTTCCTTGCCGGCGCGGAACGCAGGCAGTTTCTTGGGCGGCACGGCCACGTTGGAGCCTGTCTTGGGATTGCGGCCGAGGTAGCTTTTGTATTCCTTGACCTTGAAGGAACCAAATCCACGGATTTCCACCCGTTCCCCCCGAACCATGGCATCGCGAAGGCAGTCGAAGAAGGTATCCACCATCATGGCTGCTTCATCGATGGGCAGCATGTGTTCTTCTGCCAACGCCTTGACGAGTTCGCTTTTGTTCATGTCGAGTTGCCCCCGGTTTGTCCATATTACCACAGTCTACATAAATACTCCGCTTCTGGAAGACTGGCAAGAGGGGGGAGAATCCCGGGACGGTTCGTTTCCGGTGCAGCGGCAGCTTGTGCTAAGGCAAACATCGACGTACAAGCGGGGCATGAATATCTCACGACCACGTGCCGTGTTGTTCGATTTTGGCGGCGTCATTGCCCGGGAAGGGTTTCTGGACGCCTTGACCTGTCAGGCGCTGGCCCGGAGCCTGGAGCCGTCTGCCGTCATCGCGGCGGCGGTTGAGGCCATGTACGGCAGCGGCTACCTGACCAACACTGCCGGGGAGGACGTTTTCTGGGACATGTTCGAGGCCCGCAGCGGCCTTCGGGGCGAGCGGCTCGCCATGCGTCAGGCCATTCTCGATGGCTGCATCCCCCGGCAGGAAATGCTGGCCCTGGCTTCGGCCCTGGCTGTCCAGGGCGTGGTGCCGGCCATCCTGTCCGACCATACCGATTGGCTGGACGAACTGGAGCGCCGTCACGGGTTCTTCATGCACTTTGAGTATGTCTTCAATTCATACCACACGGGCAGCACCAAGCGCCAGACGGAAAGCTTCCGGCATGCGCTGGGCGTTCTGGACATGCCTGCGTCGGACGTGTTGTTCATCGACGACGCCCGGCGCAATGTGGCCCTGGCCAGGGAACTGGGCATTCGGTCGATATTGTTTGAAGAACCGGCAGTCTTTGCCCGGGAGTTTCTGGAGCTGTTCCCGGACATGGCGCAAGTGCTGGAGCCGTTTGGCGGCGGATAGATTCATCAACATGGAACACGCAGTCGGTTTTCAGGCTGGCACCCGAGGGGCGCCGGCAGTGGAGCGTTAATGCAACCTGTGCTCATTGTTGAGGATTCAAATCTTTTCGCCTCGTTGCTGGCGCAGCGGGTCCAGGCCCGTCTGGGGTTGGAAACGGAACGCGCCAGCGATTTGCACGAGACAAAATCCCGACTGGAAAGCCGGCCCGGCGGCTATTTTGCCGCCCTGCTGGACCTGAACCTGCCGGACGCCCCCAACGGCGAGGTGGTGGATCTGGTGACCCGGCACGGCGTGCCGAGCATCATTTTCACCGGTTCCTTCAACGACGAAATCCGCGACATTATCTGGTCCAAGCAGATCGTGGATTACGTGGTGAAGGAAAGTCCACAAACAATAGAATATATTGTTGATTTGTTGGAACGGCTGCGGCGCAACCAGAGCATCAAGGCCCTGGTGGTGGACGACTCGCGCACTGCCCGGCAACTCATCGGCAGCCTGTTGCGGGTGCATCAGTTTCAGGTGGTGGAGGCCCCCTCGGCCCAGGCCGGTCTGGCCATGCTGGAGGAGCACCCGGACGTCAAACTGCTCATCACCGACTACAACATGCCCGGCATGGACGGCTTTGAGTTCACCAAGGCCGTGCGGATGAAGGTGCCGAAAAATCGTCTGGCCATCATCGGCGTTTCCGCCCATGGCGGCAACGTGCTGTCGGCCCGGTTCCTCAAGAGCGGCGCCAACGACTACCTGACCAAGCCCTTCACCAGCGAGGAGCTGTACTGCCGCGTGACCCACAACGTGGAGTTGCTGGAGCACATGGAAACCATCCAGCGGCTTTCGGACACCGACCCTCTGACCGGCCTGTTCAATCGCCGCTATTTTTTTGAGACCTCGGCCAAGCTCCTGGCCCAGGCCCGGCGCGAGAACCTGCACTGTTGCGTGGCCATGCTGGACGTGGACCACTTCAAGAAGATCAACGACACCTTCGGCCATGACGGCGGCGATGCTGTGCTCAAGCACCTGGGCAACATGCTGCTGCGGCGGTTCCGGCAGTCGGATGTGGTGGCCCGCATGGGCGGAGAGGAGTTCTGCGTCTTTGCCGCCTCCATGGAGCCGGACTATGCCGTGGAAATCTTCGAGCAGGTGCGCAAGACCGTGGAAACCACCCCCATTCTGGTGGGCAAGCGCATGATCAACTGCACCCTGAGCATCGGCTTGTGCCGCGAACGCCTGGACAGCGTGGACGCCATGATCAAGGCCGCCGACGAAAAGCTGTATGCGGCCAAGGCTGGCGGCCGTAACACGGTGCTGGGGTAGGGCAGATCCGCTTTGGAACAAGGGTGTTGCGAGAGGAGAGAACCCTCAAGAAGAGGGGGCTACTCCGGGCTTTGCTCCTTTTGGTCGTCGGGTGTGCAGGGCTGCGGGGCACGCTGGAAGAGGCGGAAGGCCGCGCCGCGGCTCTGGCCTTTCGCGTGCTCCCCTTGCCAGATGCCCGTCCTTGGGGCATGCTTTGCCCCATGTTAACCTACGAGCAGACAAAGGCCATGGAGGCCGCCCTTGGGCCGGAGAAGGCCGCGCCGTTTATTGAAGCATTTCATGCCTCGGATGCTCGCGTCATGACTGCGCTCTTGGCCGAGGTGTCCACCAAGAAAGACATTGCGGACTTGCGCGCCGAGTTGCGCGGGGAGATGGCCGCTCAGGAACTGCGCCTTACGGAGCGTCTGACCAAGCTGGAAGGCCGCTTCGATCGCATGGACGTGTTGCTCAAGGTGCTCATCGGCTTGGCCGCCATGGCCGTGGCCTTTTTCTCTCCGGTCGCCGAAAAGCTCCTTGGTTTGCTGTAGACGTCACAACCTGGGCGTGTATTGCATTTCCCCCCCCCCCCGCTTCTCCATTCCAAAGATTGGTGTTGTAATCGTGATATATTATTAAGTTTTTTGAAGGGGAGGGCGCGAGAGGGAGAACCTTTTGCCAAAATGTTTCCCCTCTCGCACAGACCGTTACTCGGAAAGCGTCCAGCCCCGGGCCTGCAGGGTGGCGCGGTTTGCCGCGCTGGCTGCCGTGCCGCTGTTGCTGCTCCAGATGGAGCCGTTCCAGATATTGGTAGCCACGGCATCCGCATAGACCTGATCGATGGATGCGGCTGAAAGCGCCGTATCCATCAGGTGATATTCGCTGACCACGGTGGTGTTGGTCCGGCCCAGGCTGTTCAGGGCTGTTTCCATGTACGCATAGAGGATCTTCAGGGACGGGGTGTTTGCAAACCCGGTCATGGACACCAGATGTCCTTCGCCACCGCTGGCTGCTCCGAAGCGTCGCAGGGCTGCGCCGTTGGAGATGCGCAGGACGTGGGTGTGGGCCCCCGCGCCCAGGCCGGTCTTTTGTGTCGCGGCCCCGGAAGTGGCCGGGGTGGTGGTTCCGTCGGACCACCGCCACGTGGCTGTGGTGGTGTCGTCGCGGAAATCGCAGCGCATGTTTGTGGTGTCCCCGGTGGTGGTGAACGTAATGTCCTGCTGGCCGTTGTTGGGCGGCTGGGGTTCCACGCTCCAGCTGTTGGCATGGATGGTCCAGCCCTTGGTGCCCAGGACCTGGGCGCTGGCATAGCCGGCTGCGCCAGGATTGGCGGCGCCGCGGATGTCTGCAAACAGTTCGCCGTTGCTGTTGAGATCGCTTCTGCCGAGGCTGTCCAGGGTGGCCAGCAGGGTATCCAGGCTGGCGGAACTCAGCTGATTGCCGTTCAGGCGCAGGTCGGTAATCTGCTGACAGCCGGTGATGTTCACGGCGGTGAGGGGATTGTTGTTCAGGCTCACCCATGCCTGGAACACGCCATGCTGCAGCGCGCCGGAAAGGTCCAGGCTGGTGTACTGGTTGTCATCGGCAATGATGGACACCGAGCTGCCCGGGGCCGAGGCCGGGACGCGCAGGGTGCCGGACTGGTTGGTGTTCCAGATGAACAATTCACTGATGACGGGGAACTGGGCCATGTTGGCGAACAGGTTGCGCACGGTCATCTGCGGGTTGTCCCGGATGCAGATGTGCCATGTGTTCGCGCCGACGCTGCCAAAGGTGACGGTCGGGTAGTTGTTCAACGCCCCGCGCAGATCCTCCAGCAGCGGGCTGCCGGAGAGGTCCAGGGCCTGGAGGCTGCAATCCTCGAAGCAGGCCCGTTGCAGGTTGGGCGTGTTGCGCAGGTTCACCTGCTGGAGGGAGGTGGACAGATAGCACTCGATGGTATCCAGCTGCTCAAAATTGCTGAAGTCAAGGCTGGGGATCTGGTTGTAGGAGGAGCACCATTGCCGGAGCCAGGGCCGCACGTGGTGCAGGCCCTCGACCTTGGAGACCTGTTGATCCGGCACGAATTCGATGTCGTATGTGCCGCCGTCGCCGGCATCGTAGCCGATGTTGATACGCTGCACGGCGCTCCAGGGGGTCACCATCAGGGTCTGCCGACGTTTCCCGGCGCTGCCGAAATTTTTGGTGGGTGTGGCGCTGGTGCTGGTGGTGCCGTCGGACCAGATCCACCGGATGGTCGGCGTACCGGTGACGACCAGCACTGGCGAGAAGGAGGCGCCCTCCGTGGTGAAGACGATACCCCGTGCTGCGGGCGGGGCTGTACTGGGCACTGTCAGCAGCATGTCGTCCCCGCTGGCGGCGTGGCCGAAACTGGCGGTGGCATGGATGGCCAGCGCCAAGCCGCAACACAATGCGAGCAGATGCAGGATGTTGTAACGCATGGTTTGGCCCCCCCGGGAAGTTGCGTGGCTGCATGGAAAAGATGCGACAAGGTACCACATGTGCGTTGCGCGGACAATCATTGTGTGGGAGAAAACAGCAGGCCTCGTCCGCCTTGTGCCCGTGCTCATCTTCCTGTGTATCATGCAGCGGAGGGTTGCAGTCATGTCGTGGCGTTGTATCATCATGTGCTGTGTTGCGTTGCCGTGGCTTGTGTGCCGATTGTGGATCCTGCCGGCCGCGGCTGCTGCATCTCCAGCCGCTTCAGACGCCGCAGACACGCTGCTGCTGAGTCTGCCGGCCATGCTGGCCCAGGCCAGGCAGGCCGGCCTGCCCCCTGCCGGCAACCCCCAGGGCCGTTGCAGCATCCCCGCCGAAGCCCAGGCCGAGGACGTCTCCCAGCCGGATCAGGTCATCGGCGACGGCCGGCCCTCCAGTTGCACCAGTCAGGCCGTGGTGGACGCCGTGGCCCGGGGCGGCGTCATCACCTTCAACTGCGGCCCCGCCCCCGTGACCATCGCCTTGCAGGCCACGGCCAAGGTCTTCAACAACACCGGCCCAAAGATCGTCCTGGACGGTGGCGGCAAGGTGACCCTGAGCGGCGGCGGCGCACGCCGCATCCTGTACATGAACACCTGCGACCCGGACCAGGTCTGGACCACGCCCCATTGTGACGATCAGGACCACCCCCGGCTCACGGTGCAGAATCTGACCTTCAGCAACGCCGATTCCACAGGCGAGGCTTATGACGGCGGCGGCGCTATCTACGTCCGCGGCGGCCGCTTCAAGATCGTCAACAGCCGATTCTTCAACAATACCTGCGATGCCGAAGGGCCGGACGTGGGCGGCGCTGCCGTGCGGGTGTTCGATCAATACCAGGACCAGCCCGTCTACGTGGTCAACAGCACCTTCGGCGGCGGATCGCGCTACGGCAATGTGGGCTCCAATGGCGGCGGCCTCTCCAGCATCGGGGTGTCCTTTACCGTGCTCAACAGCCTGTTCTCGTACAACAAGGCCATCGGCACGGGCGCGAACCCGGCCCGCCCTGGCACGCCCGGCGGCGGCAGCGGCGGGGCGATTTACAACGACGGCAACACCTTCACTTTGCGGCTGTGCGGCACGAGCATCGAACACAACACGGCCAACGAAGGCGGCGGCGCCATCTTTTTTGTCAGCAACGACCGCACCGGCACCCTGGTGATCGAAAATTCCACCCTGCGCGACAATCCCAGCGCCGGCTTTGAGACGCCGGGCTATCCGGGCATCTTCTACCTCGGCAACGGCGATCCCCAGGTGACGGATTCGGTGATTGAATGAGGCAGGATATGTCGCGCGTTATGCTGTTTGCTCGATCAATTTTCCTTGACGTGCGGGCGGGGCGGTGCTAGAGGAGGGGCATCTATGGATTGCTTTATTTGCCATATCGCCTCCTGCTCCGCCATTTCCCGTCGCCTCCTGCTACGGGCGCTGTAGCGCTCGTCATCCATTTCTCCGTTCTTCAGGACGGTCTTCGTCCATCGTTTGCCCCAGGCATATCCCCACCGCAAGGCGGGGACTCCCTTCCTGCCGGAAGCCTTTGCCATGCGCCGGGCTTTTCGGTAGGAATCGCCACCGATCGCGGAGCAGCACCATGTCCAATCGCGTCATCATTTTCGACACCACCTTGCGCGACGGCGAGCAATCGCCGGGCGCCACCATGAACCAGCAGGAAAAGATCCGCCTGGCCAAACAGTTGGAAGGCATGGGCGTGGACGTCATCGAAGCCGGCTTTCCTGCGGCCTCCAAGGGCGATTTCCAGGCCGTGCAGGCCATTGCCGCCGCGGTGAAGGATTCCCAGATTGCCGGTCTGGCCCGGGCCATCCAGCCGGACATCGACCGCGCCTGGGAGGCCATCAAGGACGCGGCCCATCCGCGCATCCACACCTTCATCGCCACGTCGCCCATCCACATGGAAAAGAAGCTGCGCAAGGCGCCGGATCAGGTGGTGGAAATGGCCATCGCCGCCGTCAGGCACGCGGCGCAGTACACGGCCAACGTGGAGTTTTCCGCCGAGGACGCCTCGCGTTCCGAGCCGCCGTTCCTGGCGCGCATCTGCGCGGAGGTCATCAAGGCCGGGGCCAGGACCATCAACATTCCGGATACCGTGGGCTATGCCCAGCCCCAGGAGTTCGGGGAGCTGATCGCCTATCTGCTGGAGCATGTTCCCGGCAGCGAGAAGGTGGTCTGGTCCGTGCATTGTCACAACGATCTCGGCTTGGCTGCGGCCAACACCCTGGCGGCGCTCAAGGCCGGGGCCCGGCAGGCGGAAGTGACCGTCTCCGGCATCGGGGAGCGCGCCGGCAACGCCGCGTTGGAAGAGGTGATCATGGCCCTGCGCACGCGGCAGCCGTATTTCCAGCTGGAAACGGGCATCCGCACGGAGCAGTTGTTCCCCACGTGCCGGCTGTTGTCCATGATCATCGGCGCGCCCATCCCGCCGTACAAGGCCATTGTGGGCGCCAACGCCTTTGCCCATGAGAGCGGCATCCATCAGGATGGCATGCTCAAAGACAGCCGCACGTACGAGATCATGACCCCCGAAGCCGTGGGCCGCACCCGCACGGAACTGGTGTTGGGCAAGCATTCCGGCCGCAACGCCCTGGGCACCAAGTGTCGGGAGCTGGGCTTCACCCTCTCCGACGAGCAGCTGGGCATCGTCTTTGAAGCCATCAAGAAGCTGGCGGACAAGAAGGAACAGATTTTCGACGAGGACGTGGAAGCCGTGGTCCTGGAAGAGGTCTTCCGCATTCCGGACAAGTACCGGTTGAGGAACCTCACCGTGGTGGCCGGGGTCGATCCGCCTTCCGCCGCCCTGGTGCTGGAAATGGACGGCCGCGAGATCCGCGAAGCCACTTTCGGCGTGGGGCCGGTGGACGCCGCCTTCAGCGCCATCAACAAGGCCGTGGGCAAGTCCCCGGTATTGGAACACTATCAGGTCAACGCCGTCACCTCGGGCACGGACGCCCAGGCCGAGGTGATGGTCCGGCTGCGCATGGATGCGCACGCCGCCGTGGGTCGCGGGGCCGACGGCGACGTCATCAAGGCCGGGGCCAAGGCCTATCTCAACGCCCTCAATCGCCTCGCCAAAAAGGAGGAGGAACGTCAATGCGTCACGCTGTAGCGCACACCCTTGCCATGAAACTGCTTCAGGCCGCCAGCGACGAAGTGATCAAGGAGGCCGGGCAGATTATCCGCTGCCGCGTCTCCCTGGTGCTGGCGAACGACATCACCGCGCCCCTGGCCATCAAGAGCTTCCGGCAGATGGGCGCGGCCACGGTCTTCGACAAGACCAAGATCGCCCTGGTGATGGACCATTTCACCCCCAACAAGGACATTGCCTCCGCCGAACAGGTGCGCGGCATCCGGGAATTCGCCCAGGAGCAGGACATCCTGCACTATTATGAGGGCGGGGACTGCGGCGTGGAACACGCGCTGCTGCCCGAACTGGGCCTGGTGGGCCCCGGCGACGTGGTGGTGGGGGCAGACAGCCACACCTGCACCTACGGCGGCCTGTGCGCCTTTGCCACGGGCATGGGCTCCACGGACATCGCCGGAGCCATGGCCCTGGGCGAGACCTGGTTCAAGGTGCCCCAGACCATCTATGTGCAGATCGACGGCGAGCTGTCGGCCTACGTGGGCGCGAAGGATCTGATCCTCCACACCATCGGCAAGACCGGCGTGGACGGCGCACGCTACAAGGCCCTGGAGTTCGGCGGCAGCACCGTGGCCGCCCTTTCCGTGGAAGGTCGCCTGACCATGGCCAACATGGCCATTGAGGCTGGCGGCAAGGTCGGGCTTTTTGCGGCGGATGCCAAGACCCTGGCCTTCGCCAAGGCCCACGGCCACACCGCCACGCAGGAAATCGCCCCCGACGCCGGCGCGCCCTATGACGAGATCATCAAGATTGACGCCGCCTCCCTGTCGCCGCAGGTGGCCTGCCCGCACCTGCCGGACAACGTGCGCGGCGTGGATGAGCTGGCCGCCGAGCATATCGTGGTCAACCAGTCCGTCATCGGTTCCTGCACCAACGGCCGCATTGAGGACCTGCGCGAAGCCGCGGCCATCCTCAAGGGCCGCAAGGTGAAGAAGTCCGTGCGCTGCGTGGTGCTGCCGGCCACGCCGAAAATCTGGACCCAGGCTCTTAGGGAAGGGCTGCTGGAAACCTTCATGGAAGCCGGCTGCATCGTGGGGCCGCCCACCTGCGGGCCCTGCCTGGGTGGCCACATGGGCATTCTGGCCAAGGGCGAACGCGCCATCGCCACCACCAACCGCAATTTCAAGGGCCGCATGGGACACCTGGAGAGCGAGGTGTATCTGTCTTCCCCGTCCCTGGCCGCCGCCGCGGCCGTGGCTGGCGAAATCGTCCACCCTGCGTCTCTGTAACCGCCTGCGAGGATTCGAATCATGAAACTTTCCGGCGCTGCCCATCTGGTGGGCGAGCATATCGATACCGACGCCATCATCCCGGCCCCGTTTCTTGTGACCACCGATCCTGTGGAGCTCGGCAAGCACTGCATGGAAGGCCTGGAGCCCGGCTGGAACAAACGCATCCAGAAGGGCGACTTCATCGTGGCTGGCCGCAACTTCGGCTGCGGCTCCTCCCGCGAGCACGCCCCGGTGGCCATCCTGGGCGCGGGCGTGAGTGTGGTCATTGCCCATTCCTATGCCCGCATCTTCTACCGCAACAGCTTCAACATGGGCCTGCCCCTGCTGGAAGTGGGAGACGACATCAGCCGCATCCAGGACGGCGATCCCCTGGAAGTGGACATCATCACCGGGCAGATCCTTAACAAGCGCACCGGCGAGACCATCGCCGCCCAGCCCGTGCCGCCCTTCATGCAGGGGATCCTGAACGCCGGCGGCCTGGTGAACTACGTCAAACAGCGTCTGACGGCGTAAGGTCATACAATGGCAGGAGAGAGTGGGGGCACTGAGTTCCCCCACACCCCCTCCATTCGGTGTTGTCACTGGGCGGCGCTGGAACGCGCCGCCCAGTGACAACACGAATGCGGGGTCCAGGGGGGTCAGCCCCCTGGCGGGGTTCGGGGCAGCGCCCCGAGTCTTCACGTTTTTACAACCATAGAGTTTTCCTCATGAATTACTCCATCTGCCTCATGCCCGGCGACGGCATCGGCCCCGAGATCGTGACCCAGGCCGTGCGGGTGCTGGATCTGGTGGGCCGCAAGTTCGGCCACACGTTCACGTACACCAATGTTCTGGCCGGCGGCGCGGCCATCGACGCCGTGGGCGAGCCCATGCCCGACGCCACGGTCCAGGCCTGCAAGGAAAGCGACGCCGTGCTGCTCGGCGCCGTGGGCGGTCCCAAGTGGGACAACCTGCCCCGCCACCTGCGCGCGGAAACCGGCCTGCTAAAGATCCGCAAGGAGCTGAACTGCTTTGCCAACTTCCGCCCGGCCACGCTCTTTCCGCAACTGGCCTCGGCCAGCTATCTGCGGCCGGACATCGTGGCCAAGGGCCTGGACGTGCTGGTGGTGCGCGAGCTGACCGGCTGCGTCTACTTTGGTCAGCCCAAGGGCATTGTGGAAGAAAACGGCGAGCGCATGGGCTTCAACACCATGCGCTACACCGAGTCCGAAGTCCGCCGCATCGCCAAGGTGGCCTTCGAGGCTGCCCGCAAGCGCGGCAAGCGCCTGTGCAGCGTGGACAAGGCCAACGTGCTGGACGTCTCCCAGCTCTGGCGGGATGTGGTCATCGAAGTCCACAAGGACTACCAGGACGTGGAACTGAGCCACATGTACGTGGACAACGCCGCCATGCAGCTGGTGCGCGATCCCAGCCAGTTCGACGTCATCGTCACCGGCAACCTGTTCGGGGATATCCTCTCCGACGCCGCCGCGGCCATCACCGGTTCCATCGGCATGCTGCCCTCGGCCTCGGTGGGCGAATCCGGCCCCGGCATCTACGAGCCCATCCACGGCTCGGCTCCGGACATCGCCGGCCAGGACAAGGCCAACCCCCTGGCCACCATCCTGTCCGTGGCCATGATGCTGCGCTTTGCCCTGGGCCTGGAGGCCGAGGCCGCCGTCATCGAGCAGGCTGTCTCTGCCGTGCTGGACAAGGGCCTGCGCACTGGCGACATCTACAACAGCGCCCAGCCCGGTCTGACCCTCGTGGGCTGCACAGCCATGGGCGATGCCGTGGTTGACGCACTGGGATAAGCATATGCGCGGGGGAAGCGCCGTTCCGCGGAACGGTGCTTCCCCCGCATCCCCCTTCCAAAAGACTTTTCACTGTGGGCCACTTGTGGCATGACTCGCCGGTTGGAGCGTCTTCCGGCGGCGTGTCGCCATGTTCTTTTTGCTTTTCCAGGAATCTCGCGTGAATTGTTCCATACAAGGCATCACCAAGAGTTACGGGGCCCGGGATCTGTTCAAGGATTTTTCCCTGGAGCTGGTCTCCGGGGTGCGTCTGGCCGTGGTCGGGGCCAATGGCGCGGGCAAGTCCACTTTTCTGAAGGTCATCGCCGGCGTCAGCGCGCCGGATGCCGGGCGCATCACCATGCCCAAGGGCGCGCGGCTGGGCTACGTGGCCCAGGAAATGGACGAAGACGTCCTGGCCACCCCGCTGATTGCCTGGGTGCTGGAGGTGCTGCCTTCCTGGAACGATTTCTGGAAGGAATGGGAAGCCGCCACCGCCGTGCACGACGAAAAAGCCCTGGCCCGTCTGGCCACCCGGCAGGCAGAGCTGGAGGCCGTCTACGGGCACAATCCCGAACAGCGCGCCCATGTGGTGCTGGAAGGGCTGGGATTCCCCGCCGCCCGGCATCATGACCCGCTGCAGAGCTTTTCCGGCGGCTGGCGGGAGCGCGCCAAGCTGGCCCGCGTGCTGGTGGCCGGGGCAGACATCCTGCTCCTGGACGAACCCACCAACCACCTGGACCTGGAAGCCGTGGAGTGGCTGGAGCAGTTTCTGCTGGCGTATGAAGGCGTGCTGGTCTTCGTGGCCCACGACCGCATCTTCATGGACCGCCTGGCCACGCACACCTTGTATTTCGGCGGCCCCAAGCCGATGTTCCGCAAGGGCACCTTCTCGCAGTTCCTGGTCTGGCAGGACGAGCAGGAAGAGCAGCGCCAGCGCGAGACCAAACGCCTGAACGAGGAGCTGGAACGCAAGCTCGCCTTCGTGGCCCGGTTCAAATACAAGGCCACCAAGGCCCGACAGGCCGGTTCGCGTCAGAAGCAGGCCAGAAAGCTGGAAAAGGAGCTGGAGGGCCTGAAGCCGGACGCCAGGAAGAAAACCCTTTCGTTCAAATGGCCGGAACCCCAGCGCGGCGACCGCACCCCCATGGCCGTGGTGGGCCTTGCCGCGGCTTACGGCAGCGGGCAGCAGCTGTGGAAGCCGATTGATTTTCAGATTTTTCGCGGGCAGAAGATCGCCCTGGCCGGTCCTAACGGCTGCGGCAAGTCCACGTTGCTCAAGTGCGTCACCGGCCGGCATCAGCCCCTGGCCGGCCGGGTGGAAGTGAGCTCCAACACCAAGATGGGCATCTTTGCCCAGCATCAGTTGGAGATTCTGGATCCCGAAAAGACCACGCTTTCGGAAATCCGCCGCCTGTGCGACCCCCGCACCACCGAAGAAGAGCTCATGAGCGTGCTCGGGCTTTTCCTGCTCGGGCAGGAATACTTCGACCGCCCCGTGTCTTCCCTGTCCGGCGGCGAGAAAAGCCGGCTCATCCTGGCCACGCTCTTTCTGTCCCGGTCCAATTTTCTGGTGCTGGACGAACCCACCAACCACCTGGACCTGGAAAGTCGCGAGGCCCTCATCGAGGCCTTGGAAGATTTCGAAGGCACCGTGCTCTTCGTGGCCCACGACCGCTGGCTCATGCAGCGCGTGGCGGAACAGGTCTGGGAACTCACGCCCCAGGGTTTCGTCATCCACGAAGAAGGCTTCGAGGCCTACGAAAGATCCCGGCAGGCCAATCCTGCAGTTGTGCCCGGCAAGGGAACTGTGGTAGTGGATGATTCGAAATCTCTTGGCGACAAGCCCGGGGAAAGCCGGGCCGAGCGCCAGGATCGCAAGCGGCAGGAGGCGGAACGGCGAAAGGCCATGGCCAAACTGCTGGGCCCCAAAAAACAGGCCTACGCGGACAAGGAACAGGAGCTGGAAAACATCCTCTCCCGCCAGGCCGAGGTGGAACAGCAGCTGGCAGACCCGGCCGTGTTTGCCGATGCCGCCAAAAGCGCCACCCTGCTGGGCGAATACAACGTGACCCAGGAACGGGCCGAACGTTGCATCGCCGCCATGGAGCAGCTGGAAACGGAAATTCAGGCGTTGGAGGAGGGCTGCTGACAGCCCCCTCCCATGCCGCAGAGGAGCAGCGCATGGACCCTGGGCACCCCACATCGCCAACGTCTTCCCCGTCTGCGGCCGATAACGCGCATCCAGTGAAGATGCATACCTTTTTTGCGGACCCTCAAGGTATGGTCACCATCGTTTGTCCGCATTGCTCCCGGGAAAGACGCATTGATGCCGCCCGGTACAAGCAGGGGAAGAAGCCGCTGCTTGTCACCTGCTCATGCGGCCACCGGTTCGAAAGTCATCTGGAGCTGCGACAGGCGCCGCGCAAGCGCGTGCAGCTCGCCGGGGAGTACACGCACCTGGAGACCCAGGAAAGGGACGAGCTCCTCATCCAGAATCTCTCCCTCACAGGCATGCGCTTTTCCATCCCCGACCCGCACGACGTGCGCATGGGCGACAGGCTGCGCGTGTCCTTTGTCCTGGAAACGCCCCTGCGGCCCACCATCACCCGGGAGCTTGAGATTACGGGGATCAGCCGGCAGGTAATCCATGGTCGGTTCACCAATGCGCCGGCCAGGGATGCGGATCTCGGCTTTTACCTCATGTCCCAGCCCCAGGATTGATGGCCGCGCATTGCGCTGCGCCCGGTCTTCCGTTAGCACGGCCGCATGAACGCATACGACGACTGCAGATGCTTCACCGTGGAGGCCGCCGGCGTGCGCTGGCAGCTCGCCAGCCTGGCGGACCTGGAAACCCTCTGGGACCGTCTGGCCGACGATGAAGAAGACGATGACCTGCTGGACACAGACCCCGCGGCCCTGCGCCGCCGCCGGCAATTTGAAGCGGACGAACGCCTGCCGTACTGGACGGAGCTGTGGCCCTCCAGCTATCTCCTGGCCCAGTGGCTGGAGCGCAGTCAGTCGCGCATCTGCGGCCGCCGCTGTCTGGACCTCGGCTGTGGCCTGGGCTTTACGGCCCTGGTGGGCAGCCGCCTGGGCGCCCGGGTGACGGCCATGGATTACGAGGCCGATGCCCTGGCCTTTGCCCGGCGCAACACGGTAGAAAATCAGGCGCACCTTGACGGCCGCGCCCCGGCTTGGCTGTGTATGGACTGGCGCGCCCCGGCCTTCCGCAAACGGGTGTTCGACGTGGTCTGGGCCGGGGATGTGGTGTACGAGCACCGCTTCATCCCGCCCGTGGCCGATTTTCTGGATCGCGTGGTGGCCCCCGAGGGCGTGGCCTGGATTGCCGAGCCAGACCGCGCCGTGTATCGCCCGTTCATCGAAGCCATGCACCGCCGCGGGTTCGATGCCTCCAAGGCCTACGCGGCCAAAGTCCATGCCCGCAACTGGCCCGCCGGCGGCGTGCCGGCCAGCCTGTGGGAGTTCCGCCGCCGCTGACGGCTGCGGTGGCGCGATGCCCCACGGCGGGGGCCGACAGCCGCCGCAATATTTCGCTTGTCTTGGGGCGATGCATCGGATAAGAACCCTTGCTTCGTGGGGACGTAGCTCAGTTGGGAGAGCGGCGCGTTCGCAACGCGTAGGTCGAGGGTTCAAATCCCTTCGTCTCCACCACGGGTATTTCAAGGGCTTGGATCACAGATCCAGGCCCTTTTTTGGTGTGGTATTCCAGATAGGCGTTGTAGATTCAGTCTTTCCTGTTTCTGAGGCATTGTATTGTTTTTGGAAACAAGATCCGTGCGAGAACGGGGACCCTTTTGGGCGAGGTGCTCCTCTCTTTTACAATCCAGTAATTTAGTATGGAATAAGAATAACAAGCCGTTGCGAAGGAGTTCCCCCGAGAGCTCGTTTCAAAGGCAAAATGGTCTGAAATAATGGCGTTGGGAAGTGGGGGAGGGCTATCCTCGTTGCCTGGGAGGCAAATTTGCCTCCACGCGGACCGAAGAGGTCTGCGGCGCAATCGTGTGGCGTGGTGGGCCTGCGCACGAATACGGCGCATGCGCGGGTGGCAAAAATGCCACCATTTTTGTTGCATATTCCAATAACAGTCCGCAGAAATTCAATCATAGTCTATGCCTCTGCATTTAATCAGATCTTCTTCGGTGGAATAGTTACTCTTATTTTTTGCTGTATGCCTCGCAGTGGAGGTTTTTGTACCTCCATTCTGTGGCCCCTCCCCCGGAAGACGGGCGAATACTGCTCGTTATTGCCCTTAAATAATAGACTAAAATGCATAGGCCGATCCTGGCGCAGGTCTTGCTTTGCGGGACCTCATGCATGGAGGTGCCTATGGCGAACATTCTGGTTGCTGACGATGATCTGTTTTACCGCAAGATCATTGCCCACGCGCTCAGCGCCATGGGGCACGAGGTGCAAGTGGTCCCCAATGGAGAGGACGTGCTCAAGCTCATGGCCACGAACACCTATGATTTGCTGGTGTTGGACGTGTTCATGGACAAGGTGAGCGGCCTGGAGATTCTGCAGGAGCTGACGCAACTCGCGGAGACCATGGGGACGCCCCGAATCCCGGCAATCATCATTACAAGCGATGATTCGGAGTGCACGGAAAGGGCGGCGCGCGTGGCGCAGGCCACATTTTTCTTGCTCAAGCCTTTTTCTGCGGAGCTTCTGGGCAGTGTTGTCGAGGAGGCTGTGAAAAAAGGCGTCCGGGTTCTTTGAGACGATATCTTGATATCGATAATCGTAAGCCGGCTCATGCAATTCACCTAGGACAAGTGGAGGATTCTCTGATGGCAAAACTGGCTCCCCCCCCGAGTGCAGCAAATCAGCGGCGCACACCAGGATATGCCGAGGCCGATCGGAACGCGGCGCAAGATCTTGTGGAAAAGCGCCGTATTGCCAAGGAGCGGGCGGCCCAGCGGGCAGCCAGCCGCACCGCCGCCAAACGGCAGCAGGTGGCCGAACGCATTGCCTCGGCTACGGAAGAGCTTGCCAGCGGCATCGCTCAGGCCAACGCCGCGGCCGAGCAGCTGGACAAGGCCATGGAGCAGATTTCCTCCGGAGCCACCCAGGCCAGCGCCGCGGCCCAGCAAGGGCAAACCGCGGCCCAGCGGCTCAACATTACCGCCAAGAACACCAGCGAGGTTGCCCAGGCCTCCATGGAAAAGACCAATGCGCTGCAGGAGCTGGTGCGCCAGACCTCGGCAGACATTGAAGCCATCATCGCCAATGTAGGCCTTTCAGCGGACCGGAACGTCCAGTCTGCCAGGCTCATTTCCGAGTTGGAAAAGCAGGCGGACGAGATTGGCCAAGTGGTCAAGACCGTGGCAGGCATTGCGGATCAGACCAACCTGCTGGCTCTGAACGCCGCCATTGAGGCAGCGCGTGCAGGCGAGCATGGCCGTGGCTTTGCCGTGGTGGCGGACGAGGTCCGCAACCTGGCCGAGGGCGCGGAAAAATCGGCCCGTTCGATCCGCGAGCTGATTTCCGAGATCCAGAAGGACGTGCGCGTGGTGGCCAGGGATGCGGAAGAAGCGGGCAACACCGGCAAGGAAGAGGTGGAAAAGGGCCGCGCCGTCACTGCGCAGCTGACTCAGATTGAAGCGGACATGAAGCAGCTGCAGGGCGAGTGCGCCTTTATCAACGACATGAGCGCCAGCGTGGCCACGGCCATTGTGCAGTTCCTCAAGGGCACGGAAATCATTGCCTCGGCCTCAGAAGAAGCCGCCAGCGCAGCGGCCCAGGCATCGACCTCCACGGCCGAGCAGATGAAGGCCATGAAGGATATCGAAACCGCCACCGAAGAGTTGGCCCAGATGGCTGAAGACCTCAAGGTCAATACGGATTCCGAAAAATCCAGCGAGCAGCTCGCCGCCACGGCCGAGGAACTCTCCGCCACCATCTCCCAGGCCAATGCCGCCTCCCAGCAGATCATGAGCGCCATCCGCCAGATTGCCAAGGGCGCGGAACAGCAGAGCGCTGCTGCGGAAGAATCCTCCTCGGCCATCACCCAGGTGAATCGCCAAAGCCAGGAGATCGCCCAGAAGGCTGTGGATGCCCTGGAAAAGGTCGTCAACATGGTCACGCTGCTGACCGAAAGCAAGGTCGCGGTGGACAACCTCATTGTGGGCATCAGCACCAGCGCCAACGTCAGCACCACGTCGGCTGAAAATGTGAAGAGCCTCGAAGTGCGTGTGCGCCAGATCGACAAGATCGTGGATGCCATCACCAACGTGGCCATGCAGACGAACATGCTGGCCGTGAACGGCGCCATTGAAGCCGCGCGGGCCGGTGAATACGGCAAGGGCTTTGCCGTCGTGGCCTCCGACATCCGCACCCTGGCCAACGATTCGGAACAGAACGCGGAAAAGATCAAAGACCTCGTGCGCTCCATCCAGGATCAGGTGCTCATCGTCTCCAGGGACATCCTCGAACTGGGTTCCATGGCCAACAAAGACGCGCACAATGCCAAAAAATCCACTGCGGATTTGTTGCGCATCGAGAAAGAGATCGGCGAGGTGCGCGTGGGCATCGTCAGCATTCAGAGCAATACAGGGCAGGCTGCACTCGCCGTGGAACAGGCGCAGCAGGGCGTGGACCAGATTGCTTCCGCGGCCCAGCAGGGTTCCAGCGCCGCCCAGCAGGCGTCGGCCAGTGCGACCGAGCAGGCCAAGGGAATGCAGGAACTCAGCCAGGCCATTGAGGATATCTCGGCACTCGCAGACGAACTGCAGGCGGCCTAATCGGCATTGTCCGGGGAGAGCCTTATGACGAAAGAAGAACTGATCGTGGAAACCGGGGAAGGTCAGCTTGTGACCTTTTCGCTCTCTGGCGAAGAGCTGGCGTTTCCCATCGGCCTGGTCCAGGAGATCGTGCGACCGCCGGTCATTACCAAGGTGCCCAATACGCCCAGCTACATGAATGGCATTGCCAACCTGCGCGGCAGCATCCTGCCGGTCATCAACCTGCGTCAGCGTCTGGGGATGGATTCCAAGGAGATGGACGATTCCACCCGCGTGGTGGTTCTGGATTGCGGCGGCACGTCCACAGGCATCATTGTGGATTCCGTGTCCGAGGTGCTGCACATTGACGATAAGATCATCGAGGTCCCGCCCAAGGTGGTGGCTGGCATCGAAGGCCAGTACCTGCGGGGAGTGGCCAAAATCGGCAATGGCAACCGCCTGGTGATGATCCTGGATGCGGACATGCTCATACCGGCGGCCATGGGGGCCACGGGAGCCAAGGGCACCACTGCCAAGGCCGGCCGCACCGGGATGGTGGAAAGCAAGGCCCTGGAAGAGGAAGAGCTGATGGTGACCTTCAGGCTTGCCGAAGAGGAATTCGCCATCGATATCATGCAGGTGCAGGAGATCATCCGCGTCACGGAAATCACCACCGTGCCCAAGGCGCCGGATTTCATCAAGGGCGTGATGTCCTTGCGCAACCGGCTGTTGCCCATCATGGACCTGCGCACCAGATTCGGCCTGGAGGCGGACGAGACGGCGTCCGCAGTTGGTGGCAGCGCGGCCGTGGATGATGACGAGATCGACGCCCGGCGCATCGTGGTGCTGGATTTGGACGGAGTGCTCACAGGCATTCAGGTCGATTCCGTATCCGAGGTCATGCGTCTGCCAAAATCCAGCATCGAACTCCCGCCCGCCATCATCAACTCGGAAGATGCCTCCCGGCTCAAGGGTGTGGGCAAGCTGAACAAGGGGGAACGTCTGCTCATGCTCCTGGACGCCGCCCGCCTGCTTTCGGACGAAGAGCGGCAAGAGGTGGCGGCCACCGCAGGCAGCGCCACGAGACACGAGCTCAAGGCCGCCCAGGAAATCGACGACGAAGCCCAGCTGGTCTGCTTTCATGTCGCGCACGAGGAATACGGCATCGATATCATGCGCGTGCAGGAGATCATCCGCATCGAGGAAATCACCACGGTGCCCAAGGCTCCGGACTTTGTGGAAGGCATCGTGAATCTGCGGGGCAACGTCCTTCCGGTCATCGACATGCGCACCAGATTCAACCTGGAGAAAGGCGAGCGCACGGAACAGAACCGCATTGTCGTGCTCAGCATCCAGGGACGGACAACCGGCGTCATCGTGGATTCCGTGTCCGAGGTGCTGCGCATGGCCAAGAAAGACATCGAACCGCCGCCTTCGGTCCTCTCCGGCAGCAGCCCGGACAAACGATTCATCGACGGTCTGGGCAAACTGAACAAAGGCAAACGCATCATCATCCTCTTGAATGTGGACTCCATCCTCTCCGGCGAGGAAGGGCTCGAACTCATGGAACTGGCTGCGGACACCCCTGCTGGTGACCGCCCTGGCGAGGCTGAACGGTCGGCTGCAGCAGGGGGAAAGGAAAAAGCCAGGTCAGGCAAGGGCCGGGCAACCGTGGTGGCGCAATGACCAGACGGCGGTCCGGAGAAAGAATATGGGTCCGGAACAGGTAGTCCTGACGGGCGAATTCAAGATGGCTCGCAATGCCGGCCTGCTGGTGGCCAGGGGGGTGGGCTCGTGCGTGGTGGCCTGCCTCTGGGACCAGGCGCGCAAGCTGGGCGGCATGGCGCACATCCCCATGCCGTCCTCCTCGCTGGACGTGCAAGAGGCCGCACACTCGCCAGGATTATATGCCGACACCGCCCTGGTGGGGCTTCTGCTCCCCATGGAACGCCGAGGCGCGCGGCGCGAGCACATGTCCGTGCGTCTCGCGGGGGCCGGCAACATGTTCGAGGGCTGCGAAGTGGGCTTCATGGGTCAGCTCCCCACAGGAATTCTGACCAGTGTGACGGAGGTGCTGCGCACACTGGGCTTGCATGTTGCGGCGCAATCCGTGGGCGGCGCCTTCGGCCGCAGCGTGTTCTTTGATGTGGGCAGTGGCGCCATTGAAGTCAAATTGACCAATGGCAAGCGCGTGTTGCTGTAGCGTGCGCGGTCTGTTCGGGGTGGCCTTCACTCCATCACTTTGTGAGGACGGTACATGCGAAAGGTCAAGGTCCTGATTGCCGACGACTCGGCGCTCATGCGCAGGGAAATCAAAAAAATCATGGAAAGCTCCGGGGAGATCGAGGTCATTGGCGTGGCCAAGGACGGACGCGAGGCCGTGGACAAGGCCAAGGAGCTGGAACCGGACGTGGTGGCCCTGGATATCAACATGCCCGTCATGGATGGCCTGACGGCCCTGCAGTACATCATGATGGAATCGCCCCGGCCTGTGGTCATGATCAGTTCCCTGACCCGGGAAGGCGCGCTGACGACATACGAGGCCCTGGAGCTGGGCGCGGTGGATTTTGTGGCCAAGCCCGGGGGGACCATCTCCAAGAACATGGATCAGATTGCTGCAGAGATCATCTTCAAAATCCGTGCGGCAGCCAGCGTCAATATCGGACGCGCCGGCAGACGCAAGAAGGCCCAGCCGCAAGCGCGCCCGCGTCCCACTCCGGCGCGCACTCCCAGGGTAACCACTCCGGCCAGCCCTGCGAACAAAATTGTGGTCATTGGCCTGTCCACTGGTGGTCCCAAGTCGATCATGGATGTCCTTCCGCAACTGCCGGCGGATTTTGGCGTGCCCGTCATCGTCATCCAGCACATGCCCGGGAGCTTCACCACCTCCTTTGCACAGCGCCTGAACAGCAACTGCGCCTTCCCGTTCAAGGAGGCGCAGCGCGCAGACATCATCGAGCCCAACCACGGCTACCTGGCGCCGGGAGACGTGCATATGACCCTGGCGCCCAGGGGCGCAGGCAAGCCGGGGTTCATGGTCAGACTCTCAGAGCAGCCTGCAGAGACCCTGCACAAGCCCTCGGTGGATGTGACCATGGAATCGGTGCTGGAGTGTTACGGCGGCAATATCATTGCCGTGCTCATGACCGGCATGGGCAACGACGGCGCCCGGGCCATGGCCGCCATACGCAAGGCAGGCGGGCGGACCATCGCCGAGTCGGAAGAAACAGCAGTGGTCTTCGGCATGCCTGCCGAGGCCATACGTCTGGGCGGAGCGGAATTTGTGCTGCCTGTGCAAGCCATTGCAAGCAAGATTATCAGTCTGGTCACATCCTAGGATGACCCAGGAGGCGATGAATGCAAGAGCTTGATCGGCTCGTTCACAATCTCCAGACCGGCGACGAAACAGTGCGCCGTTACGCGGCTGAGGATTTGGGATCCCTGGGCCTGGAAGGGGCAGTGCCGGCGCTTGTCACGGCCCTGGAAGATCCGGTGGTGGCTGTGCGCGAGGCGGCGGCCGAGGCCCTGGGAGTCATCGGCGGGCGCGAAACTGCCCGGCGCGTGGTTCCGCTCATGGCTTCAGAAGAGGTGCCCCTGCGCAATATCAGCTTTGAAATACTGGAAGCGCTCAGTCTGGATGCGCTGGAGGAGCTGACAGCCTGCTGCACCTCGCCCGTCTCGGACATTCGCAAATTCGCCGTGGATATTCTGGGCAAGATAGGGGAGGTCAGCGAGATCGACGCAGAAGCTCTCTTCGTGCGCATGCTTGACGATCCCAACCCCAATGTGGCCGGCGCAGCAGCCGAAGCCATCGGCAGGGTTGGGTACAAAGGCGCCGTGCCTGCGCTGCTGCAACACCTGGACTCGCATGCCTGGCTGCAATGCAACATTCTGCACGCCATTGCCAGAATTGGAGGCGAGGCCGCCCAAAAGGCGTTTGCAACCATCAATACCGCCCGGCTTTCGCCAGAGGCGCAGTATTATCATCGTACTGCGTTGATGCATTGCGGATTGGCATAGGAGCATCGCATGCAATCATTGCTGACAGATGCCGATCTGGAAAGAATTCGAGCACTCATCTACAAAGAGACTGGAATATACTTCGAGCCGAAGAAGAATTACTTTCTGTCCAGTCGTCTTGCGCAGCGCATGCAGGTTCGTTGTTGCAGCTCGTTCCAGCAATACTACAACGAGTTGCTCTATTCGCACAAGGAAACGGAGCTTTCCTGTTTTATCGAAGAAATCACCATCAACGAAACCTACTTCTTTCGCGATTTTCCACAGCTGCGTGGTTTTGCTGAGGAGGTGCTGCCGAAATACCTCGAACGCAAGCGCCGGGCCCGGGATGCCACCATGAATATCTGGTCCGCGGCGTGCGCCACGGGCGAGGAGCCGTACACCCTGTCCATCATCCTCCAGGAAATGATTGAAGACTATGCCAATTGGGACACGGAAATCCTGGCAACAGACATTGACCGCCATGTCCTGCGGCATGCGCGCATCGGGCTCTACAGCGAACGTTCCGTCAAGGAAACTCCCATTGTGTACAGGCAAAAGTACTTCCAGCGCACCGCGGACGGCTGGCAGCTGCTTGCAAACGCCATGCAGCCTGTGACCTTTGAGCAACTGAACCTGGTGGATCGGGTGTCCATGCGCCGCAAACGCGGATTCGACTTCATCTTCTGCAGAAACGTACTCATCTATTTTGATGATGATTCCAGGAAGAAGGTTCTTTCCTGCCTGTATGATGCGCTCAATCCAGGCGGGTATGTCTTTCTTGGCCATTCGGAATCTGTGGGACGCATCACCGCCTCATTTCTGCTGGAACGAGTTGGGGATTTTCTTTGTTACAAGAAGCCTGCAACAAGCGCTACGCGATAAGGAATGCATGATGTGCTCAAAAATATTAATTGTTGACGATTCAAACATTGTCTTGAGCCTGCATGAGTACATCCTTGCTGGGGCAGGATATCAATGTGCCACTGCGGAAAATGGCTATATTGCCCTTGAGTTGTTGTTGCGTGAACAGTTCCACATGGTCATCACGGATGTGAACATGCCAAAGATGGATGGCTATGAGTTGACACGCAGAATCCGCTCCACGGATGGCTACCGCGACATGCCTGTGATCATGATTTCCACGGAAGAAGAAGCCCTGGACAGGGTGAAAGGCATGGAGGCCGGGGCCAACGTGTACCTGGTGAAGCCAACGCAACCCGCGGCCCTGGTGACCAAAGTCAAAATGCTCCTCGCCTGACCAGGATTATACGAATGCCCAGCAAGAAAAAAGAGATAGCTAAGGTGCCCATCGCTGCGTCAGTGAGTGGGGGCATGCCCGTCAGCGACGAATTGGCGGACAGGCTGCTCAGGGATTTTCAGGTGGAGGCGTCAGAAAACCTGGACGAATCCGAGCAGTCCCTGCTGAAGCTGGGCCAGGCCTGCGATGACCGTGCCGCCCTGGGTGAACTCTTTCGGCGCATTCACAGCATCAAGGGGACCGCATCGTATGTGGGCCTGCAGGACATAGCCGAACTGGCCCATGCGCTTGAATCAATCCTTGACGCTGTGCGCGGCATGGATGCGTTTGCCTTTTCCGATGCCTTGCTGGACGTCTGTTTTGAAACCGTGGACGCGCTGCGGGGGATGGTCGAAAAGCCGGGGAGCGCGTGGGATGCAGCTGCCCTTGTGGAGCGGTTGCGCATCGAAAAACAGCGCCTCGGCGTGCCGGAACGGGCCGTTGCCGCTTCCGGGCCCTTGGCTGTGGCGCCCCTGGCCATCTTTCTGGATTCCGCAGCCCAGCACACGGATACCATGAAGCTTTGCCTTGAGCGCATGGAAAAGGGCGCAGGGGAAGATCGTTCAACGCTGGACATGTTCTTCCGTGCCGCGCACTCCATGAAAAGCGGGGCCCGATACATGGGCTTTGACTCGTTGGAAGAGGCGGCGATCCACATCGAAAATATCCTGGACGCATTGCGCCAGAACGAGATTGCGCTTTCTGCGTCCTTGCTGGAGAAGCTCGGCGAAAGTTTCTCGGGGATCAAGCTGTTCCTGGCAGGCCTTGCACAGGAGGCCGCTGCGACGAAAGAGGCCGCCCCGGGAAATGCAGGGGATCCCGGCACGGATCAACGTTCTGGCCAGCTCCAGCGCCAGCTGCAGCCGCATGCCGCCATCAAGACCATGCGCGTGAATCAGCAGATTCTGGATGTGTTCATGAACCTTGTGGGTGAACTCATCGTGGCCAGGAATGTGCTGGGGCATGTGGAAAAGGGACTGGAGCGCCAGGCAGGCAAACACCTGCCGGGCCTGCGCGAGCTGCGCGTTGCCTGCCAGGGCATTGCCCGCATTTCGGACGCCATGCAGCGAAGTGTCATGGACATGCGCATGGTCCCGGTACGCACGGTGTTTCAGAAATTCCCGCGCATCATCCGCGATATCACCCAGCGCAGCGACAAGAAAATCAGCCTGATCCTCCAGGGCGAAGACACGGAAATAGACAAGAGCGTGGCCGAGGAAATTGGCGATCCCTTGATGCACATTATCCGCAACGCCGCAGACCATGGCATCGAAAGCCCGGAATGGCGCGTCAGGAATGGCAAGCCCGAGCGCGGCACCATTCTCCTGAAAGCCGCCCAGGAGGGCAACGCCATCGTCATTGAGGTGGTGGACGACGGCGCAGGCATCGACAGCGCCGCGGTGCTCGAAAAGGCGGTCGCCAAGGGGCTGGTGACTCCGGACAGGGCAGCCACGCTGACTCGCGAAGAGATTATCCAGCTGATCTTCGAGCCGGGCTTCAGCACCGCAGACCAGGTGACGGCCATCTCCGGGCGTGGCGTGGGCATGGATGTGGTGCTCACGAACATGCGTAAGCTCAAGGGCAACGTGCACATCGACTCCCGCGTGGGCGAGGGCACACGCCTGCGCATGGAATTGCCCCTGACGCTGGCGGTGGTGGAGGTCCTGCTTGTGGGGGTGGGAAGGGAAACCTTTGCCATTCCCGTGGAAGCCGTGCGGGAAACCGTGAAAATCAACAACAGCCGCATCAAGCCGATGATGAAAAAGCGGGCCATGACCCTGCGCGGCGAAGTCCTGGGGCTGGAGACGCTCTCGGAACTGCTGGGCGTGCTCCCGGCAGAAGCCCCTTCCGGGGACGACGCCCGGAAGGATGCGTTGGACGATGCGCTGCGGGACGCCCAGGACGAGGACATACCCGTTGTCGTCCTGCAAAAAGGGGAAGACAGGCTCGGCCTGGCCGTGGATGCCCTGTTTCGTCAGGAAGAGCTTGTCATCAAGCCCCTGCCGGATTTTTTGGCAGGATTGCCGGGCCTGGCCGGAGCCTCCATCCTGGGCGACGGACGCGCACTGCTGGTCTTGGATCCTGGCGAGCTGATCGATTCGGCAATGCATCGGCTGGAGCACTGACATGGCGCACGCGTTGGAAAAAATACTCATCGTCGAGTGTGGCAGCCTGCTGCTGGCCATGCCTGCCAATGCCGTGCGCAGCATAGAAAGCGAACTGATTGTCACGGCAACCCCTGGTGCGCCAGACTGCGTCCTGGGCCTGGCCAACCTGCGCGGCGAAATTATGCCCGTCATGGACCTGGGGCTGCGGCTCGGGGGAGTGCGGTTCGACAGCGCATCGGACACCGCAAGCCCGCACCAGCACGTGGTGGTGGCTCCGCATGGCGGCCCCATGGCCCTGCGCCTGGACAAGGTGCTGGCCATGATCGATGCCGAAGACGGCGCCATGGTCCAGACGTCGGCAATTCCGGAGCTGGGGGCCGCCCGCGAATGTATCCGGGGGGTGCTCCACAACGGGATGGCCGGGCGCATGGTCTATTGGCTGAACGTGGATGCCTTGTGCGCCTTCGATATCCCGGCGCAGGTCAGGACGGTGACCGGAAGGTCGCAGCACCCCCTCTCCCGGACCGCTGGCGGCCGGGAACGGGACGGGAATCCCGCCAGCCCAATGATGACGGTGATGACCTTTGCCGCGGCGGGCAGGGAATTCGCCCTGCGGCTGGAGTCCATCGTCAGAATCAGTCCGTACACCCAGGCCCTGTCACCGCCCTGGGCGTTTCCGGGGCTGCTGGGGCTGATGGCGGATAAAGGCGAAACCCTGGCTGTGTTCGACCTTGGCCTGCTCCTGGAGTCCAGCGCCAGCGTGGCGCAAGCCCACCGGCATTACCTCTTTGTGCTGGAGCACGGCGGCATGCGCCTGGGTATTGCAGCCGAACGCCTGGGGCGCATTCTCGTCCTGCCTGAACAGGGGGCCGGGGTGTGCGGTGCGGAAGCGATCCACACGCACGACGGCCGGGGGCTCCTCATGTTGCTGAATCCGGAAGCCCTGTTCGCGGGCCGGCTGCCGGAACATCTGGGAGAGGAATCATATTCAGCAGATTTGGAACATGGCGCGGCGCAGGAGGCCTTGGAACCGGACACCGTTCTGGAGCGCCACGTCTGCTTCGGCCTGGGGGAGGAGATTTTTGCCACGCCCATGCACAGTGTCCGGGAGATCACCGTGCCGGAAGCAATTACGCCCGTGCCCGGAACGCTGCCCCACTTCGAGGGCCTGGTCAATTTGCGGGGGGTGGTCATCCCGGCCATGGACCTGCGCGCACGCCTGGGCCTGGCCAGGGCCAACCGGACGGACGAGACGCGCATGCTGGTGGCAGGGCAGGGGGCCCAGATGAACGGGCTGATTGTGGACAGGGTCATGAAGCCCCTTGATGTGCGGCGGGACACTGTCGAGCCGCTGCCTGCATCCTGGTTGCCGGAGAAGTCCCGGCGCTACCTCGTGGGGGCGGCCAAAATCGGGGATGGCGCCCCGGTGCTGCTGCTGGATCTGGACGCACTGGCTGCGGAGGAGTCCGCATGCACGACATTGCAACGCGAGGAGGCATGATGCGGATCGAAACCAGTCAGGGCATTCTGAGCGTGCTGCTGCCGGCTGAATGCCTGATTTATGAGGTCGAGGCCCATGCCCTGCTCCTGAAGGCTGTTGATTGGGACAGTCTGGAGTTTTCCACGGTTGCCGTCGGCGCCGGGGATGTTCTGGCCGTGGACACGGCGTATTTTCAGCTGCTGCTCTCCGTGCGGCAGACCGCCCGGGAGTACGGCAAGGCCTTCTGCCTGAATGATGCTGGCGAGGCCCTGGCAGATATCGCAAGGCTGTACGGCATACACATCGCGGAACAGATTTCTTGAAACCCATGCAGGAGATAGACGGCATGCCAAAATCCATACTTGTTGTTGACGATGCAGTGTCCATGCGCAGTCTGATGGCCATGACCTTGCGCGGTGCAGGCTACGAGGTCCAGGAAGCCTCGGATGGCAAAGACGCGCTGGGCAAACTCTCGGGCGCCAAGTTCGACTTGATTCTGACAGATTTGAACATGCCGAACATGGACGGCATCAGCCTGATCAAAGAAGTCAAGACCCGGCCCAATTGCAAGTTTCTGCCGGTCGTCATGCTCACCACGGAAAGCCAGGAAAGCAAGAAGGAAGAAGGCCGCCAGGCCGGAGCCAAGGCCTGGATTGTCAAACCCTTCAAGCCTGAAACCCTGCTTGGCGTCGTGAAGAAAATCCTCGGCTAGCCCGGATGTGAACGAACATGGCGGCAGGAATATATGGACTCCCGTAAGGACGAGCACAGACAGCAGTATATCGTAGAAGTACGCGATATTCTTGATGCAGTCACGGATGCCCTGCTCAGGGCGGAATCCAATCCGGGCGATCAGGATCTTCTCAATACCATCTTTCGGGGTGTCCACACCATCAAGGGCAGCTCGGCCATGTTCGGTCTGGACAGCCTCGGGCATTTTGCCCACCACCTGGAAGCCCTGCTGAACAGCCTGCGGGCCGGGGAATCGGTGCTGACCCGGGAAGTCGTGGATTCCCTGCTTGGCGGTCTGGATGCCCTGGGCGAGATGCTCCAGGCCGTCAGGCGAGGCGAGGAACCCGTGCTGCGCATCGACCTGATGCAGGGATTCGAGCGGCTGCTCGGTGCAGGGGGGGACGACGTCTGTCGCCCCAGCCCCCACGCTGCCCTGGGCCCGGCCGCGCAGTGCGTCGAAGTGTTGCAGGATCCGGTGTTGGCTGCCGAGCTGCGCCTGCACCTTGGGCCGGCGGAGGGTCGGGAACTGGCCGCCTACAAGGTGACGCCGGCGTTCACCTCCGAAGATCTGGTCAACGGGTTCGACCCCGCAATTTTTCTGCGCGCCCTGGAGAATGCCTGCGTTTTTTACCGGGCCAGCTGCCCTCGCGCCGTGCCCAACTGCCAGGAGCTGCAGCCTCTGGACTTGTACCTTACGCCGTGCGTGTATGTGGTCACGGCACTTGCCCCCGAAGCCATCAGCGACCTGGCCTTCGATGTGGAGCTGATCCAGGTGACAAAATTGGAGCTGGAGCCGGAAAACGCCTCTCCACGCAAGCCGCTGGGGCAGATACTCCTTGATGAGTGCAAGATCACCGAATCGGAGCTGGAGCAGGCGCTGCGAAAACAGGCTGACGAGCGGCCTGCGGAAGATCGACAAGGCGAACTCAAGGTCATGCGCGTGGAAGAAGGCAAGATCGACGCCTTCAACAACATGATCGGCGAATTGATCATCGCGCGGAACGCCTACGAATTTCTGGTCGCCCGCCTGGATGACGCAGGCGGAATGGAGACGGCCGCCATCAAGTCCCTGAAGGACAATTTGCGCCTATTCTCACGCATCACCAACGAGCTGCAGGGTGGCGTCATGAATCTGCGCATGGTGCCCATCAGGACCATATTCCAAAAATTCAGCAGGGTTGTCCGCGATATTTCCCACAAGCAAGGCAAGTCCATCGAGCTGGTCATTCAGGGGGGGGAAACCGAGATAGACAAGAAGGTGGCGGACATTCTTTCCGAGCCGCTCATCCACATGGTGCGCAATTCCTGCGACCATGGCCTGGAAACAATGTCGGAGCGACTGGCCGCAGGCAAGGGTGAGCGCGGTGTCCTCACCCTGCGGGCCGCGCGCGAGGGCAGCAACCTGGTGCTCAAGATAACCGACGACGGCAAAGGCATGGACAGGCAGCGCGTCTTTGAAAAGGCGCGGGCCATGGGCCTGCACGTTGCGGATCCCGATGCCCCCGATCTCTTTGACGTCATCTTCCTGCCCGGATTTTCCATGAAGGAGCAGGTCTCGGACATTTCCGGCCGCGGCGTGGGCATGGACGTGGTCAAGTCCACGCTGCTGACCCTGGGCGGTACGGTGCGGCTGGAAAGCATCCAGGGCCGGGGCACTACCTTTACCCTGGAGATCCCCATGACCATGGGCGTGAGCATGGCCCTGCACGTGCAAGCCGGGGAAAACCAGTACGCCCTGCCCATGGACACCGTGCTGGAGACGGTCCGCGTGCCGGCCCATGAAATCCACGAGATCGGAGGGCACCGGGCCATGCATTACCGCGGGGAGATCCTGCCCGTGGCGCCCCTGGAAGATTTGCTCCGGCAGCGAGGCTCCACCGCACCGCTCTCTAACCACGTGCGTGAGGATGCAGCCTCCGAGCGCCTCGTGGTGGTGGCGCATTGTGCAGGCGGCAAGTTCGGCCTGCTGATCGACCGCATGCTGCGCAATAGTGAAATTGCCATCAAACCAGTGCCCGAGGCCCTGGCAGGCCTCTCGTATATTGGCGGCGTGACCATTCTGGGCGATGGCCGGGTGCTGCTGGTCCTGAACCCGGAAAATCTGATGCAAGTAGACTAAATCATGCAAAAAAATAATCCATTCACGCATTCGTACGCATACCTGGAGGAGCAGAGAAACTGCCTGATGTTGTTGCGCGGTCTGGCTGCGGGCGTGCTGCTGGGGCTGGTCTGGCTGGCAGCGTGTCAGTTGTTCTTCCCGGCGCAGGCGCTGCTCGCGGGAGCGGGGGCGCTGCTGCTGCCGCTGCTTGGTCTCGTTGGGGCGGTCTTTTTTTTCAAGGAACCCACCAGCAGGGCGCATCTGCTGCAGGAGCATGCGCAGGAACTGGATGCAATGCGGCAGGCCTGGCAGGCGCGCCTGGACGAGAGCCAGGCCAGGGCCGCCGCGCATGAGGCCCAGGCGCAACACAAAGCCGCTGCCGTACGCGAAGCCGAGGAGCATCTTGAATCCCTGGCGGACACCGTCATGTCCTTGCAACGCCGTATCCACATTTCGGATGAAATCCTCGCGGTGGTTGTCGGGCAGCTCCAGCACTCCACAGGCAGCATCGAAACCGCCACCGTGGAAGTCATCGGCAGTCTGAATCAGCTGGTGGCAAGCATGGATGGGAGCATCTCCGCCAACAACCAGCTCCTGGGGCTGATCCGTCAACGCCTGGCCCAGCACATTGCCGATACGGGCACCAGCCGGAATTTCGAGTACCTGCGCGCGCGCTACATGGAGACAATCAAAAGTGTTGTGGCTGAACTGGCGGTGATCGTGGAAGGCAAGGCCGAGTATGCGCAAAAGCTGGACCACATGCAGGGAATCCTGGAAGAAGTGCTGCCGTTTTCCGAGGACGTCTCCTACATCGCCGACCAAACCAACCTGTTGGCCCTGAATGCAGCCATTGAGGCCGCCCGCGCCGGCGAGGCGGGGCGCGGCTTTGCCGTGGTGGCCGACGAGGTTCGCAAGCTGGCGCAGAAGTCCGCGGATTCGGCCGTGAACATCCGCCAGGGCCTGGGCAGGGCGCACCGCTTCATTTCGGACGCCACCATGAGCGTCAAGGAGGCCATCGAGGTGGAGAACGTCTATGTCAGCTCCACCAGCGCGCTCATGGAAGGGCTGTTCGTCTCGCTGCTGGAAATATCCACGGAGATGGAAGGAATCATGGACGCATTCATCGGCGAGACCTCGCAAAACAGCGAGCGCATCAAGTCCATGATTTTCAACCTCCAGTTCGAGGACATCATCAAACAGGTGGTCGGCCACGCCATTGAGGCGCTGCACGAGATCCGTCAGGAATTCGCGGCGGTGCAGAGCAAGTCGGATCTGGAATCCGAGCTGTTGCGCCTGGGCCTGCGCGAGGAGATTCTTGAACGGCTTTCCTCCCTGTACACCATGGAAACCGAGCGCGCGCTGGCCCATTCCATTCTGGGCACCGCAACAGCCAAGGCAACAAACACAGCCGCGGTGACTGCCGCTGCCAGCAGCGAAGAACGGGGCGAAGACGTCACATTTTTTTAGAACATTTTAATTTTGAAAAAGGNAGAAAGGTTTTCCCCCGGGAGTTCTTTTCAAAAACAACGTGCCCTAGCGCAGCAGCACGCCGTTTGACACGGCGCAAACACATGCCGGGAAGGAGAGTCCCATGCTACAGGAAATTCAACCGATTTTGTCCGAACATCGCAAGGCCCTTTGCGACGCCTGGGAGCTTGATGTGGTGCACCAGTGCGGCAACCTTGTCCGCATTCTGGAGGTCGAAGGCAATGGCGATGTCTTCCAGCGCATCCTGGATGGCGCGCTGGACGTCATGGCCCAGGGGCAGGTGGAGAGTGGAGGCGCCTTGACGGAAACGCTTGGCGGCTTGAGCCGGATCATGACCATGAACAATGTGTCCCCCGCCGAAACAGCCCGGGCCATCTTCGCCCTGCGTCCGGCCGCGCTGGGGGTGCTCAGGCTGAAGCTGCCCCCGGAAAAAATCGCCGGTGCCATGGAAGTCCTGAATACGTTCATCGACCGGCTGGGCCTCATCACCCTGGATGCCTACCAGGAGAGTCGCGAACTCCTGATCAGCGATCAGCAGCGCGTTGTGGACGAGTTTTCCGTGCCTGTGGTCAAAATCTGGGACAAGATTCTGCTCATTCCCCTGGTGGGCATGCTCGACAGCCGCCGCACCCAGCAAATGATGGAAACGCTGCTGACCGCCATCGAGAACACGCAGTCCAAGGTGGCCATCCTGGACATCTCGGGCATTCCCATCGTGGATACCCTCGTGGCCCGGCATTTGATCATGACGGCATCCGCCACCAAGCTCATGGGCTCGGAATGCATCATCACTGGCATCAGCGCCAGAATTGCCAAAACCATCATCGAAGTCGGCGTGGATCTGGAAGGCATGCTGACGCGCACCTCCCTCGCGGATGGCCTGAAGCTGGCGTTCAGCATCACCGAGGCTTAGCAGCAACCGGAGTAAAGACATGTCCCAAGTCACTATTCTGGCCCTTGGCGAAAATCTGATTGTGCCCATTCAGGTTGAGCTGGACGACTCCCTGGCCCTCAAGCTGCGGGACGACATTCTCAAGAAAATTGAAGTGTACGGCTATCGTGGGCTGGTCATCGATATCTCCGCCGCAACGTTGATCGATTCATTCATGGGCCGGCTGCTGTTGGAGACTGCGCGCATGGCCAAGCTCATGGGCTGCGAAACCGTCCTGGTGGGCATGCGCAAGGAAGTTGTTGTTTCCATTATCCATCTGGGGCTACATCTGAGCAGTCTGAGCACGGCCCTGAACCTTGAGGGGGGGCTCAGACTACTTGAATCCTTAAAGAAGCGTTCTCAACAAACGCCGGGAGCATCACATGGTCATCTCCGGGGAAGACAGTAGCCCGAAAGAGGTTGTCATCTGCGGATACGAAGACATCATCCTGGCGCGGCAATACGCCAGACAGGCAGCGCAACACATGGGCTTCAGCGTCATGGACCAAACCAAGATTGTCACGGCGGTCTCCGAACTGGCGCGCAACATCGTCGTGCATGCCGGAAAGGGAAAGATGATTGCCACCAGACGCCACGATGCGTTGGTCCTACGGTTCCAGGACAACGGCCCCGGCATTGTCGATATCAACAAGGCACTCAGCAAGGGATTTAGCACCACCAATTCCCTGGGCCTGGGATTAAGCGGCGCCAAGGCCCTGAGCGATTCCTTTGACATTCAATCGGCCCAAGGCCAGGGCACATCGATTACCATTGCAAAATACTTGCGAAAACACTAGGCGCGGCATCACTCATGCAGACCACCAGGAAGCAACATCGCCTCGCGGACGAGATCAGGCAGCCCGTGCGCGGCGAATCAGACGTGCTTCGCGCCAGGAGCATCGCCCGTGAAACAGCGGAGCGCCTTGGCTTCGATGGCATTCGCACGGCCAGCGTCGAAATTGCCGTTTCCGAATTGGGCTTGAACCTGATCAAGCACAAGACTGTCGGCAGCGTGCTGCTCATCCGCACGCTGTACGCAGGGCAGATTCCAGGGGTCGAGATCGTGTCCGAAGATCATGGTCCCGGCATGGCCGACCCCTTGCGCGCCATGGAAGACGGCTACTCCACGGCGGGCTCCCTGGGCATCGGGCTTTCGGGGATCAGAAGGCTGATGGACGAATTCCACATGGAGCAGCTGCTGCCCCTTGGCACCCGGATTTGTGTGCGGAAATGGCTGCATAGCGAGAACTCGCCCCGGCTGGGATTCTCCGTCTTTAACCGGCCCGCCATGGGCGAAAAGCAGTCTGGCGACTTGTTTTTCATCAAACAGCATGTCGATTTCGGCATGTTTGGCATTGTGGATGCCCTGGGACATGGCAAGGAGGCCCACGCCGTGGCCACACGCGCCATCCTGCACCTGGAACACTGCTTCGAACAGCCCATGGAAGACATTTTCTCCAGTTGTCACGATGCACTGCGGGGGACTCGCGGTGCAGCCATGGCCCTGGCCCGCGTGGACAACACCACCCGGCAACTCTCGTACTTGAGCATTGGCAATATCGAACTGGTCGTCTTGACTGGCGCCTGCGCAAAACGGCTCCCGGGCCGTTACGGCACTCTGGGAGCCAGCTACGCGCAGGCCAAGGTCCAGAATCTGCCACTTCCAACACGTGCTGCAATCATTATGCATTCCGACGGGATCGAGGCTGGTATGGAACTCCCGCAAACGTTGCTTCTGATGAGTGCACAGGAAATTGCACTGCACATATTCGAAAAGCATACAAAAATGCACGATGATGCAACAGTGATTGTCGGAAAAATGCTGTCATCTTCCGATGGACTTGGATGATTGCCTCACGATTTTATTTGCATTGATACACATCATTGACAAGGTGCATATAGTGAGCAACTCTTCCACGGAAAGCATGTGACGCAGCGCGGGCAAAGGGTTTGTTCTGCTGGGCTTGCAGCAAGATGGCGATATTCGTGCAGGCCGGAACGAAGAGACCTGGACCCGCGGCCGGGCAGTTCCCTTGCGAAGCAGCAGGGGCGCTCGCCCGGATGGTGCAGCACGCTGGGCATTGCCTGCGGGTGCCCTGCGGATATCAATGTGATGTGACAATACTTCATAACAGGGGGAGGGGTGGGGAGTATACTATAGTCGTATTCAAAATGTTCATGCCATGTCGTGAGCATTGCAGCATTGGGGTACGCCCAATGCCAAGGCCAATGCAAAAGTCAAGGAACATTCTCATGCCATGCACTAGCTTCGTATGCAATTATCAATGAAGGCTGTGGCGGTGAGATGTTCTTTTTTAGTATGCCTTGCGATACGATGTTTTATGTTCCTATGGTGACCCTTTGAGATCATATGCAACACGCCATCGTTGTGTTTTCTGATGATGAACATTTTGCCCGAATGCTTGGTGGGCATGCCGCATGGCATTGCAGGGTTCTGCCCACCAGTGCCTTGGGAAAACCAATGCAATATGCGGCAGGCACCCTGTTCATTGTGGATGACGCAGATTTTCTGCCCGACCAAAGCATTGCTTTTTTGGAGCAGCTCAAATTCCAGCATGAGGTGATCATGCTGGGCACAGAATTTTCCGATTTCTTTCTGGAAGCCGCCTTGCGGCGCGGAGTTCGGTACTTCATTGCCAAACCGTCGCCCGACGGGCAACTTGTGTGCACCATTCGCGTTGCGCTCAAGGAAGGCGTGCTGCGCAATGAGCACGCTGCACCCACGGAGCAGGACGAACTCAGCCATATCAAGGGCCTCTCGCGATCCGTGATGCAGTTGCGCAATCAGGCCTCTGTGCTGGGGGCTTCCGACATCCCCGTGCTCATCACGGGCGAAAGCGGCACGGGCAAGGAAGTGACTGCCCGGGAGTTCCACCGCCTGAGCCGTCGGAGCCAGAGCAGTTTTGTGCCCGTCAACTGCGCCACGCTCGGCTCGCTGGCCGAAAGCGAGTTGTTTGGCCACACGCGCGGTGCCTTCACGCATGCGGTGCGGAGCACGCAGGGCTATATTGGCGCTGCCCAGGGTGGCACGCTGCTGTTGGATGAAGTCGGTGAATTGGGCTTGCCAGTGCAGACGAAGCTGCTGCGCTTCCTGGACTCTGGGGAATACAGCAGAGTCGGCGAGTCCGGTGTCCGGCAGGCGGATGTGCGCATCATCGCGGCCACGAATCAAGATCTCTGGGCCATGAACCGTGAGGGAACCTTCCGCAAAGATCTCCTGTTCCGCCTGGCCGGGGCAGTGATTCGGATCCCGCCGCTGCGCGAACATTTGGAAGACGTGCCGGTGCTGTCAGAATTCTTTCTTTACAACATGGGGCGGGTGAAAAAGCAGACATATCAGCTGACGCCGAGCGCAATGACCTGGCTGCAACGCTACTACTGGCCCGGCAATGTCCGGCAGCTGCGCCAGCTTCTGTTCCTTGTTGCAGAAAAAACAGTAAACAGATGTATTGAGGCCGGGGACATTATCCAGGAACTGCATGCCTGGGAAGTTGCAAGTCACAACAATATCTCCACCTATCGTGATGCAAAATTGGCCACGCTCAGAAACTTCGAGTTGCAGTACTTCTCATCCGTCCTGAGCATTTCCCGCGGCAGCTTGAAGAAGTCCCTGGCCATCACAGGGATGCACAAGAAAAATTATTACGCCAAGCTGCAGGAGCTGGGATTGTGCAAGAAAAGGGCGGCCAACTGATGCGATGTCCCCATCGCCGTATTCCGGGGAGGACCATCCGCGCCTGAACCGCACCGGACAACTTGCAGCGCGTGCGCGGCAGTCTCCAGGGCGGTACGGCGGACACGATCCCGGTGGTAGTGCTTGAACCCTGGATTGGCCGGCCCTGCCTCGCTGACGTCGAGGGCCAGGGCCAAGTCGTCATAATACCGGCGCAGGCTCTCAAGCATCCCGGCAAGGTCATGATCCATGGAGAGGCCAAGGGCTGCTGCATCGGCGAATGCGGGCAAATCGCCGGGGAAGGATTCGGACACACCCGTCTTGACGTCATCTTCAAAGTGCTTGACCGTTTGCATAGCCCTTCTTCCTCGTTGGCAGGTTGAAGGGTCAGGTCCGGCTTCGGTGTTGGTAGCACCGGGCCGGGCCGCTTTATATGCAAAGCCTTGCCCTATGCATGGCTCTCCATCTTTCTCGTTTTTTCGGAAATGGCGGCGTGGGGGCGAATATCTTCTTCCAGGCGCGCAAAAAGCCCCTCATCTTCGGCCATCTCAAGATCGTATTGCGTCTGCAGGTTCAGCCAGAAGGTGGCGCTTGTTCCAAAAAAACGCGCCAAGCGGGCCGCCGTGTCCAGGGTAATGCCCCGGCGACGGTGCACGATATCATGCACCCGCTGGTTCGGAATGCGCAGGGCAATGGCCAGTGCACTTTGGGAAAGCTCCATGGGGTTCATGAACTCTTCCAGAAGGATTTCACCCGGATGGATGGGGGGGAGCTTGTGCGACATTGGGCCTCCTAGTGGTAATCCACAATCTCTACATCGTATGCGTGCCCATCGCGCCAGACAAAGCATATCCGCCATTGGCTGTTGATGCGGATGCTATGCTGGCCGGCGCGATTCCCCTTCAGTTGCTCCAGGCGGTTGCCTGGCGGAATGCACAGGTCTTCAACGAAGCTCGCGGCATGCAGCATTGCCAGCTTGCGGCGGGCTGCGGCCACAATGTCACCCGGCAACCTTCGGGAAGGCTCACGAAGAAACAGCGCTTCGGTTTCTTTGCATCTGAAGGACTTGATCATGGGCAATAAATACTCTTCCGGCGTGATTTTGTCGAGCCCTGTCTAAAAAGTGCGAAGTGCGATTGAGTCCCCGATGAAACCACCATCTGCCGATTCCGCAACAACCTGATCAAGTTGAATATTCTCGACAAGGTTCTGGATCGCATCAACGAGCAGCTCGAAGCCAAGGCCTGCTCGTCCGCGAAGGGACCGTGGTCGCCGCCTCGGTGGTCGAATCTGCCCGCCGCGCGCCCCTGACGGCCTATGAACGACTGCGCAACCGGCTCATCAGCAGCGTGCGCTGCGGTGTGGAGCGGGTGTTCGGGACCTGGAAGCGCGGCTACGGCTTGGCCAGGGCGCGCTATCTGGGCCTGAAAAAGGTCTGCGCCGAGCCGTATCTGGTGGAGATGGCCTTCAATTTGAAGAAAGCCGTGCTGTGATGCGCACTTGAGGGGCTGGCGCGCCCAAATTATGAGAAGAATGCAGAAAATGAGGGGTAAATGAAGAAACCAATGGGTATGTAGGTCAAAATTTGGGGCCGAAAGGGCCGTGTTCTACAAAGAAAGGCCGTTCGGGGGGCGTTGTGCAGAGGTCTCTTGACTGATGCCTGCGCCATTTGTCTGATATATGTCTGATGACGTGAAAAAGGGGCTAGACCTTTCAGTCTAACCCCTTGATCTTTTTGGCTCCCCGGGACGGACTCGAACCGCCAACCTAGTGGTTAACAGCCACCCGCTCTGCCGATTGAGCTACCGAGGAACTTGGCGCCGTTGTGCGGGGTGGTGGAACCCGCCAACAGAGAGATGGTTCTTATGCAAACGCGCGTTCCGAGTCAAGCAGAAAATTGCAGATTTTTTGCGAGTGCGTTCACACGGCGCGGCTGGGCCGCCTGCTCCCGGGTTTCTTTTCCAGGGGAAATACGGTAGCGTGCCCTTGCACGCAGGGTGATGCCGGCACATTAAGCCCGTCATTTCACCACGCCGGAAGATTCCGGGAGGATCATGAGGAGCGCGCGTTTGCCGATTTTGCCACATCGACTGCCAGGGGGAGTATTGATGCGCCTTGCGGCGATTGTTTGTCTGCTCGTGTCGGCTGTTGTTTCCTTGGCCTCGGCCGCGCCGCTTGGTCCGCTGGATTACACCATGCACCGCATGGGCTCGGGCAGTGGCCCCACCTTGCTGGTGGTGGGGGGCATTCAGGGCGACGAGCCCGGCGGCTTTACCGCAGCCTCCCTGCTCACCACACGCTATCGCTTCACCAAGGGCAATGTCTGGGTGGCCCCGAACCTGAGCTTCCCCAGCATCGTCCTTTCCACTCGCGGGTTTCATGGCGACATGAACCGCAAGTTCGCCTTTTTGTCGCCTGATGACCCGGATTACAAAACCATCATGTCCATCAAGGATGCCATCCTGGCGCCCGAGGTGGGGTTGGTGCTCAACCTGCACGACGGCAGCGGGTTCTATCGTCCCACGGCCATCAACAGCATGCTCAACCCCGCCCGCTGGGGGCAGAGCGTGATCATTGACCAGGAAGAGCTGGACAACTGCCCCGCTCACAACCATCTGAGCAACCTGGGTGGCCTGGCCCGGCATGTGGCGGCGCAGGTCAACAGCAGGCTGCTCAATGCGCTGCATGTGTACCACGTGAAGAACACGGAAACCCGGCTGGGCGATCGGGAGATGGAAAAAACCCTCACCTATTTCGCCATCACCCACGGCAAGCCGGCCTTCGGCGTGGAAGCCAGCAAGGATTTGCCTCCTGCCCAGCGCACATACTATCACCTGCTGGCCCTGGAAGCCTTCATGCGCCACATGGGCATCGAGTTTTCCAGAGATTTCGACATCACCCCCCTGGATGTGGAGCGGGTGATCAACGAAAATCTGAGCCTGGCCCTTTATGACAATCGCATCTTTTTGGATCTGGAAAATATCCGCAGCCAGCTCAATTATTTCCCCCTGAAGAAGGACGCGGACATGCCCTTTGCCGCCTCCAGCCCCCTGGTGACTGTGCTGGGCGCAGGCGAGGAATACACGGTGTACCACGGCAACAAGGTCCTTACCCGACTGCGGCCGGAGTATTTCGAGTATGACCACACCCTGCAGGCCGTGCCCATGCGCATCGACGGGCAGGCGCATGTGGTTGGCATTGGGCAGATGGTGGGCGTGCGGGAATCGTTCCAGGTGGATCCCGTGCCGGGCATGCGCGTGAATGTGATCGGCTACAGCTCCCCCTCCTCGGCCAAGGAAAGCGAAGACGGTGTGCTGCTGAAAAAGGCCGATATCCAGTCCCGTTTTTCCGTGGACGAGCAGGGTGCCGTGTATCGGGTGGAATTCTACAAGGGCTCGAAGTTTGCCGGCATGGTTCTGGTGAATTTCCGTGGCCGACCCGCCGCGCCGCCGGTCATCTGCACCGCGCGCGTCCTTTCGTCTCCCACCAGCGCCGGCAGGTAGGGCTCGTTCTCTTTGAAAGGGGTTCTCCCCAGACCCCCCGCCCCAAAGACTTTTGTTGTAATTACAAAATACTATCAAATTTTTGGAAGGGGCGAGCGCGANAACCTTTTGCAAAAAGGTTTCCCCTCTCGCAACGTCCTTTTTCAAAAGTACAATGCTCTAAAATACTCTGGCAGGCGTGGTGCGGGCTCAGCTGCCTGCTGTCAGTCGGGCCAACAGCCCGGCGATGGTCTCCGGCACCAGGGGCGCATAGACCACGCATTGCCCAGCCCGACGATGCCCATAGCCGCCGCAGGCGGGCATCAGTTCGCCCACGGCAGGGGCGGGCGGTTGTTGGAAGGGCGAATGGCGTACCGAAATGCGCACATTGTGGCCGTCCGGCTCCCAGGCCAGGCGCAGTTGGGTGCGGGCCTGGGGAAAGAACAGGAAGTCCCGGGCGGCAACGCCGGGAGGCACGGCGTTCAGGGGGCGCAGGTCCGTCATCAGCACGGTGCCTGAGAGGGTGCTGCACTGGCGGATGGCGTCTTCATAGGCCCGGGCTGCGGTCTGCAGCCGGTGCCGGGCTGCGCGGCATGCCGCATGTTCCAGCACCTGCTCCGGTGGATGCCGTCGGCCCAGCTGGACCAGATCGGCAAAGCGGGCGGTCAGGGGCGGTGCGGGTTCGCCGGGGGCCTCAGCCTCGGCCTCCAGCAACAAGCCAAGCAGCATGGCTGCGTCGGGGTGGGCCAGGGCATGGGGAGAAAATCCCTGCTGTTCCAGGGCGTCCGCTGCCTGCACCCAGGGCTCAAGCATGGCAGACACGCGATGCATGGTGTTGAGATGCGTCCAGAGAATGCGCGCCGTGCTTGGCACGTCCGGCAGGCATTCTCCCTGCAGCCGGAACCCCAGGGCCCAGGCTTCTTCCAGCCGGATGGCCTCGCTCAGGTGATGGTCATGCCATTGCCCGGCCGCGGCATGGTACGGCAGGCTCACCAGCACGTCGCAGGCGTCCACCTTGGTCAGCCCGTCCAGCACGTCCTTTGGATCGGTCACCGTCACCTCATGCACCACCCGGCATTCGAGCAGCAGCATGGCGCTCACCAGCCCGTCCAGCGACAGGCGGGCACGACATCGCATCATGGCGCCTCCTCAGACTTCCTGTCAAATGATTGCAATCTGGCGCGATGATACGTGAAGGCGGCGCAAGCCGCAACCGCAAGCCGGGCAGCAACAGCGTATCACCAGGATGTCACGCAGCCGCCATGATACGGTCGCGTTGGCGGGGCAATGGGTAGGGAGATGTTCCCTAACCGCAAGGAGTATTCCCATGGCCCTTCTGCGCTGCCTGCTGTTGCTGTTCATGTTGCTGGCCGTCGCTGGCGTTGCGTCGGCCCAGGCCCAGGGCGTCATCACCCTGGCTGCAGACGAATGGTGCCCATACAACTGTGTTCCCGGCAGCGCCGCGCCGGGGTACATGGTGGAGCTTGCCCGCAAGGCGTTTGAGCCCCTGGGCGTTGAGGTCCGCTATGAAGTGCTCAACTGGGCGCGCGCCGTGTCGGATGCGCGGTCCGGGGCGTTCACCGGCGTCATCGGCGCCATTGAGGCGGATGCCGAGGGGTTCGTCTTTCCTGGCGTTGCCCAGGGCATGGACGACTCGCACTTCTTCATCCGCAAAGGCTATGCCTGGAAGTTCGCCGGGGTGGATTCCCTGCGCACCCAGCGGGTGGGCATCATCCGTGATTATTCATACGGCGAGGCCCTGGACGCCTACTTCCAGGAGCTTGGCGAGGGCGACCACGTGCAGATCGCGTCCGGGGACAATGGCGCGGAAACCAACCTCAAAAAGCTGCTGGCGGAGCGCATTGACGTGGTCATCGCCAATCCGTACGTGTTCGAGCACCTGATCAAGGAAGTGGGGGTGCAGGCTCAGGTGGAGTCCGTCGGGCCGCAAGGCGACCCTACCCCCCTGTACATCGCCTTCTCGCCGGCTGAGCCCAGAGCCGCGGAATATGCCGAACGGCTGGCCGCCGTCACGCAGGCCATGCGCGCCTCTGGCGAACTGGCCGCCTTGCTGGCCAAGTACGGTCTGCATGACTGGGAATAAGCGGACCCGGTACACGCCGGAGGCGTTCTCCTTGCAGGGAGAGGCCTCCGGCGTTAGCGCACGCTGTTTTTGAAAAGAACTTTCGGGGGAAAACCTTTCTCAAGAAAGGCTCTTCCCTCGACCCCCCTTTCCAAAGACTTTTTATTGTGATTCAAGGTCACTATGAAAGTTTTGGAAGGGGAGGGCGCGAGAGAGGAAAACCTTTTGCAAAAAAGGTTTCCACTCTCGCAATGTCCTTTTTTAAAAGCAAAAGGCTCTAGTGCGGATGTTATTCCGCCTTGCTATAAGTGCGCACAGAGGCGAGTTGTGTCCAGTCGTAATAGGTGTTTACGGCCTCTTCGCCCTTCTTGCAGGTGATGCGGATGAACTCCTCGCCCAGGAAGATGGTGGCGTCCGCATAAATCTCTCCCTCGTTGATCTGAATTTTGACATCTTTGCGCAATTTGCGCGAAAGGGTGCCGTGCACGGGCATGGAGGCGTATTCGAACACTTTTTCCCAGGTGGTCTTAAGCATGCTGTTTTCCTTGATGAATACATCGGGGGTTAGGGCAGTTGCGCGGCGCGTGCGTTGCCGGCCGCAGTGGCTGGAGACAGTGTTATACATTTTCGTGAATTGAATCAAGGCATCCGTGAACTTTTAGGAATTCTGCCCAGGGGGGGCAGGATGCTCGGGGTTGCGCCGCATCGTAAAGCTGCGTAAAATGGCATGCATCACGGTACGAGCCTGCAGCCAAGGTGAACCATGTCCAGCCCCGCATTTCCTCCAGCGCCGTCACTGACGCATCTTGTTCCCGACCGTCGCACCGGGTACACGCCGCCGCTGGGGCTGATTACCCGGGCCAGTCTGTCGGACGTGCGGGAGCAGGCGGCGTTGTTCACCGACCCCCTCATCCGCACCCTGATGGATTCGGTGACGAATCTGGTGCTCATCCTCAATCGGCACCGGCAGATTCTCTTTGCCAACCGGCAGATGCTGGACATGCTGCACCTTGAAGCGGCAGACGCCATCCTCGGCGTGCGCCCTGGCGAACTGTTCCAGTGCGAGCATGCCCGGTCTGCCACGCATGGCTGCGGCACCAGCGAGGCCTGCACCCAGTGCGGCGCGCTCAAGGTCATTCTGGCTGGGCTGGACGGCGTGCGCGGGGTGGAGGAGTGCCGCATCACCCGCCGCAACGACGAGCTGGTGGAAGCCTTTGATCTCAAGGTCTGCGGCTCGCCGTTCGAGCACAAGGGCGACGCGTTTGTGGTGTTCGCCATCATGGACATCAGCCACGAAAAGCGCCGCCGTGCTCTGGAGCGCATCTTTTTTCACGACATCCTGAACACCGTGGGCAGCCTGCGCAACCTGGTGGAACTGGCCTGCGAGCAGTCTGCCCCGGCAGCGCAGGAAGAACTGCAGCTGGTGCAACAGTTCTTTCAGGGGATGGTGGACGAAATCCAGGCCCAGAAACTGTTGCTGGATGCGGAAAACGACGAGTTGCAGGCGCAGATGCAGTGGCTGCACAGCCGTGAAGTGATGCTGGCCACCATCTCTTCCATGCGTGGGAACGATGCGGCGCGTGGCCGGACCATTGAGCTGGACGCGCAATCCGTCTCCTGCCCGTTCAAAAGTGACAACACCTTGCTGCGGCGGGTGCTCTCCAACATGCTCAAGAACGCCCTGGAAGCGGAAGAGGAAGGGGCGGTCATCCGCATGGGATCGACCGTGGATCCGAACGATCCTGAACGGATTGTGTTCTGGGTGCATAACCCGTCCGTCATTCCTCGCACGGCGGCGCTGCAGATCTTCCAGCGGTCCTTCACCACCAAGGGAGCCGGTCGGGGGCTGGGCACGTATTCCATCAAGCTGCTCACCGAACGCTACCTCAAGGGGCGGGCCAGTTTTGTCTCTTGGGAAGGCGCAGGCACCACCTTCACCATTCGGTTGCCGTTGGAAGCCATGTGTCATTAAGAACTTCTCTAGTATTATTCATGACAAGTGTATCTGATGCATTGCATGGCAGTGCAACCTATTGCCTGTGCAGAAGAAATCGTGTAGCACCGTATTGCCAGGGCGGTGAATGCTTGGGGTGTTGCTTGGAGTTGATCATAGTTGAATTAAGTTGACATGAATCAGCTCCACGGGATACTGGTGCATGAAATGCGATGAGAGGTGGTGTCGCAGGGGTATGGTCCTGCGTCGCCCTGTCAACGCGAGCAGCGCCTGTGGGGGGATGCGATGTGGTGATGGACGGCGAGACGACACGCACCACCTTCACCTTGCTGGAAGCAGCGGCGCTGCTGCAAGTGCATCCGGAAACATTGCGTCGCGCCATCAAGGCTGAGGAGCTCCTGGCTGCCAAGATTGGTAAGGAATATCGTATTTCCAAAACCGATTTGGAAGCGTACTGGATTGCGAAAGGTGGGGGCGCGTTGTTTGACGACTCCCCGAGGCCTCAGGGGCCTGCCCTCAGGCAAGGACAGAAATGAAACCGACCCGACCGGGTCTGGAGCAAGACAACTTGCTCCACCAGACGCACACGCCCGAATCTTCCAGTCCTGCAGGGGCAGGGGAGAACGGTGAACAGTGATGCACGGCCTTCCAAGGAGGACTGGACATGGCAGAGCCCACCCGTAACGACTCCGCACTGGAGTCCATCACGTTGCAGAACGATTCCGGCCCCGTCATCACCTTCGATGGGCGGTTGTGCGGGGAGCATTCGTTCTACGATGCTGAAACCGGGGCCTTGACCCAGCAGAAATTGTATATCACAAATCAAGGGTACACAGCGTATGCTGTGGTGCGCAATGATGGGCGCGTCAAGGAGCGCAGGGCGTATCTGCTCAAGCGCGAAGGCCAGTTCTGCCGTATCAACAATGGCCAGTACGATGTCGTCGTGAACGTGCGCGACCTGCTGCTTGCTGTGAAGGGTTTGTGCGGCTTGGAAGAAGACGCCCGCGAGGAAGACTTCTTCAAGGACGCCATGGATATCATCGGGCAGGACGACGCCGCCAACGGCTAGCTCGCACAGTCGCTGGCTGCGGTGTGCAGCCAATGCTGCAGATTCGTCCTCCACTACCGACGCATCGGGTTTGGTGGCCAGGAAGCGGGCAAGCTGTCCCCGAACGGCCTTGGCATCCAGTCAACCACCATGCACGCTTTACCCAGGAGTGGCGAATCATGGCCCTGACCAAGAAGTTTCTCAAAAGCAAGCCGGTGTGCAAAGTCACCTTCAAAGTTTCCGCAGCGCTCGCCAACGGCGCCGCGGCGCTGTTTCTGGCCGGCGACTTCAACGCGTGGGACACCTCCTCCATCCCCATGAAGAAGAACAAGGCCGGCGACTTTTCCGCCACGGTGGATCTTAAAACCGGCACCGCGTACCAGTTCAAATATCTGGCAAAAACAGGCGAGGATGCGCGTTGGTTCAACGACGACGCCCCGGACCGCCTGGAACCGAGCCCGTATTCCGGCGCAGAAAACTCGGTGGTGACGGCATAGCGTTCCGTCTCCTCCTCGCCTGCGGCCCTTCCCCCCGCTGATTTCCGGTTATTCTTCGTCCACGGCAAGATATTCCCGGCATGCTGCAATGCGTGCGGGAAGGGCGGCGGTGGTGCGTTGCGGCGTGTCGGACTTATCCGACAATCTCAAAATAGCTTGCCAACTGCACCAGGTCGAGGATCCGGCGCACCTGGGTGCTGGGCCGCACCAGCCGCATGACGGCGCCCTTGTCCCGGCTGCGTTTGTGCAGGATGACCAGCACGCTGATGCCGGTGGAGTCCATGAATGTGGTTTGGGACAACTCCACTTCCACGGCGGTGAATTCGCTGCGGGCCAGGGCGGCTTCCACGTCTTTCTTCAGCTGCGGGGTGACCTTGAGGCTGATGTCGCCAGTAAAGACAAGGCGCAGCGTGTTGCCGCTCTGCTCGATGATATACGGGGGAGATAGTTGGGGCATGACAACACTGCAGGCTTACAGGGTGACGATATCTGTCAGTAGCATCCCGGCAGCCCAGGTGCAAGCAGACAGCGACAGGATGCTCCACATACCGGTGATTAACTTCGATCCGGAAAAAAGCAACACAAGGGCAAGTTATCTTTGGAAGGAGTTGTCCGGGGGAAACCTTTCCAACGACTTGTTATCGTGACTCCAGGCTACGATCAACGTTTTGGAAGGGGAGAGCGCGAGNAACCTTTTGCAAAAAGGTTTCCCCTCTCGCAATGTCCTTTTTCTTACAGTGCCCTAGGCCGGGCTTAGGTCCCTGAGTTCGAGCTCGATGGTGGGCAGGCCGCCGTAGCTGTCGATGCGGGGCACAAAGGCCAGGCGTACTTTTTGCCCCACCAGGGAGGCTGGGATGCGTTCGCCCATGCGCCACGCCTTGGCGCGCAGGGTCAGGCCGGCGGCCTTGTCCCGCAGCATGAGCCGTACGTGGCGATTATCCTGGCCGAAGGTCTTGCGGGAGAGCACTTCCACCGGCGGGGAGACGAACACCGGCTCGGGGTTGCCAATACCGAAGGGTTGCAGCAGCTCAAGTTCCCGCAGCAACAGATGATCCACCTCGGCAAAGGAAAGCTCGCCGTCCACGTGCAGCCGTGGGCCAGGAGGTTCAGGCCCCAGTTGCTCCAGCACGGCCTCGTGAAATTTGCTGCGGAACAGCTCCAGATTGGATTCATCCAGCGTCATGCCCGCGGCCTGGGGATGTCCGCCAAAGCGGGTCAGCACCTCGGCGCAGCGGGTCAGGCCCTTGTGGAGATCGAAGCCCGGCACCGACCGGCCAGATCCCTTGCAGCGGCCGCTGCCGTTTTCCCGGGAGAGCACCACCGTGGGTTTGTGGAAGGCCTCCACCACCCGTGACGCCACAATGCCGATGACGCCCTCGTGCCAGCCTTCGCCGCAGAGCACCAGGCCCAGCTGAGGCAGGGCGGCGGCGGCGGTCAGGGCTTCCTGGAGGATGCGTTCCTCCTCGGCGCGGCGGTCGCGGTTCATGTCGTCCAGCTGGCCGGCCAGGGGGGCGGCGGTGGGTTTGTCCGACGCCAGCAGGCAATCCAGGGCCACCTGCGCCCGACCCATGCGGCCGGCGGCATTGATGCGCGGCGCCAGATTGAAGGCCACAGAGCCGCCGGTGAGCGCGGCCGTGGCGGCATAGCCTGCCGCTTCCTTGAGGGCCGCCATGCCGGGGCGCGCGCCCTCTGCAATCAGCAACAGCCCATTTTTACATAGAATTCTGTTGATTCCAGACAGCGGCACCACATCCGCCAGGGTGCCCAGGGCCACCAAATCCAGCAGGGCGCGGATGTCCGAGGCCGGGCCGGGCAGCCGGTGGTTGAGGGCCGCTGCCAGGTAGAAGGCCACGCCCACGCCGGCCAGGTCGCCCATGGATTCGCACGGGCAGCCCCCCAGGCGCGGGTTGCAGATGGCCGTGGCCGGAGGCAGTGCCGCGCCGGGGAGGTGATGGTCCGTGACGATCACTTCCATGCCCAGCTCGCGGGCCCGGGCCAGGGCGGCGATGTCCGAGATGCCGCAATCCACGGTGATCAGCGTCTGGATGCCTTCCGCGTGCAGCCGCTCGATGCCTGGGAGGTTCACGCCGTAGCCGTCTTCCATGCGTACGGGGATGTGCGGGGTGACGGCAATGCCGCGGCCGCGGAAAAAGTCGGTGAGCAGGGCCGTGGCGGTGACGCCGTCGGCATCGTAATCGCCCCAGATGCCCAGGACACTGCGCCGTTCCAGTGCAGACAGCACCGCGCAGGCGGCTTGCTCCAGCATGGGCCAGTCGGCAGGCCGCGCCAGATGCTTGAGGCCCGGGGAGAGGTGACGATCCATGGCCAGGGCGGTGGTGAAGCCCCGCTGCCACAACAGCCGGGCCAGGGCCGGGGTGATGGACAATTCCGCAGCAATGATCTCCACTTGGCCGGAATGATCCGGGCTGGCCACGATGGGGCGCGGTTCCCAGCTTTTTGGGGCGACAGGGGGCATCATTGCAGCAAAGTGGCCATCTCCTCAAGCCGTTCGTCGTGGAAGCGTTCGCGGGCCAGGGCCCAGGCGGGAGCCAGTTCCAGGCCAAGGCGTTTGAGACAGGCGAGTACGTGCGGTGCGGGCGGAGCCGGTTCGGCTTCGTCCTGTTCCAGGGCATGGCACAGGGCATCTGCCAGGCACAGGATGGTGGCCTGGGGCTGCCATTCCTTGGCCAGTTCCGGCACGTGGTGCCAGTTGACCGGTTCCGTGAGTTCCTGGGGAATATTCCACGAATTCAAGGTAATGGCGCCAACAACGCCATGCTCCAGCCCCCAGTACCGGTCTTCCGCGGCAAAGGCAGGGAGCCCTTCGTCCTGGCGCAGCTTTTCCATGGCGTCCCAGTCCTGCGGCCGGTGCAGGGCGGTCAGCAGCTTGCCCAGGTCGTGCAGCAGGCCGGTGGTGTATAACAGGTCAATATCCAGGGCTGGCTGGCCGGCAGCGCGGGCCAGGTGCCCCAGTTCCTTGCAGACGGCGGCCACCTGCAGCTGGTGCTTCCAATAGGCGTGCAGGTCGAAGGCGTGGGGCAGGGTGCGGCGGGAGCAGATGGACTGCACGCCCAGCACCAGCACCAGTTGGCGGATTTCGCGCACGCCCAGCAGGGCCAGGGCCCGGGGCAGGGTGGAGACCCGGGATTGCAGCCCGTAAAAGGCGGAGTTGGCCATGGCCAGCACCTTGGCCGTCAGCCCCTGGTCCTGGCCCAGGGTCCGGGCCATTTCGGGCATGGAGGCCAGGCTTTTGTCGCTGGTCATGTCGAAGAGGTCGCGCAAGAGCGTCATGGAATAGGGCAAATCCTGCCCAATGGTGGGCAAAAACGCCAGGAATTCGTGGCCGCGTTCGTAGCGTGTCTGGGTCATGACCGTTCCCCCGGCGGCGCTCAGATGGCGGCGAGAGGCGAGGAGTTCCCGGAGGAGGACGCCTCAGGGGTCATCAGGCCTTTCGATTCCATCCAGTCCTTGAATTTTCTGGCGGCTTCCAGCTCGGGGTTCATGGTCAAGGCAATGTCAAGATGCGATGCCGCCTCGGCAAGCTGGCTTTTTTCGAAATGCGCGCGGGCGATGTTGTAGTGCAGGTGTTCGTCGCCCTTGGAGAGGGACAGGGCCTTGCTGTAGTAGCTCAAGGCCTGATCGTACATCTTGTTCTTGCGCAGATTGATGCCAAATTCATTGAACAGATGCTTGTGTTCCGGCGCGAAGGCCGCCTCCAGGCGCACGAGACGGTCGAAGATGTTGTCCGCCTTGTCCACTTCGCCGCGTTCAAGGTACGTAAGTCCGAGGCCGAAGTTGGCGCGGACATTGTCCACATCCACGGCAAGGGCTTTCTTGAACCGGTGTTCGGCGCTCAGATATTCGCCCTTGGCGCGGTGCTCCTCGCCCTGGGAGATGTTGGTGGTGAGTTCCTGCATGGCCGGATACACGGAGTTGATGTAAAACTCCGGTTCCGGGGAGAACTTTTGCAGCAGGTCGTCCTTGGCAATGATGCGTCGCGGCCCGGAAGGAACGCAGTGCGTATTCAGCGGCTGGACTTCGATGGTGCCGTCGCGCTGTTCCACACACATCCAGAACGACTTCTGGATGGTGCGCCGCACGGTGGTGCCGGTGCCCACTTTTTGGATGGCCTGCGTGGAAAAGATGCCGTGAATGCGGTCGCGAACGTCCGTGACGCCGGAAGGACGCGTGACATCGCGCACCGCAAAGGGGGCATCGTGCTGTTCCCCGGCAGAAGACACCGCCTCGACAGGGGGTGTGGAAGGATTGTCTTGATCCGTTGTCACTGAACTCCCTCGCAATTCACCTCAGGTAACCTTGCGAAAGACGATACAACAGGTTGCGGTGAAAAGCCAGCCGGATCAACCTGCGGAATCCCGGGGCGCCCGAGCGGGGGAGCGCGTCTCAAGAAAGCGGTATTTTCATGAATTTACTGGTTTTTACAGTGCATGCGGTGCGGGGGGCCTGCAAAGACTTTTTGGGGAGGGTCAGTCCTCGGAGCTGGCGAGGAGGATTTCCCGGGCCAGGGCGGCGGCTGCCGCGGCCGGGGACGTCGCCGTGCGGATGGGGCGGCCCACCACCAGAAAGTCCGCGCCAGCCGCCACCGCCGCAGCCGGTGTGGCCGTGCGGCGTTGGTCGTCGTCGGTGGTCTGCGGTCGGATGCCGGGCGTGACCACCTTGAACGCAGGGCCACAGGCCGCCTTGACCAGGGCGGCCTCGCGCGGGGAGCAGACCACGCCGTCCAGGCCCCAGGCCTGGGCCTGCCGGGCCATGTGAACCACCAGTTCGGCTTCGTGGCCGGGAGCGTCGGGGGCAAGCCAGGCCAGATCCTCCCCGGTCATGCTGGTGAGCAGGGTCACGGCCACCAGCAGGGTGTCGGCGTTGGCGGCGTGGCGGCCTTCCAGGGCCGCGGCGGCCATGCGCTCCCCGCCCAGGGCGTGCAGGGTGGTCATGGCTGCGCCCAGGCGGCCGGCCTGACGCACGGCGGCGCGCACTGTGGCCGGGATGTCGAAGAATTTCAGATCCAGGAACACGCGGGCCCCGCGATCCGCCAGGGTAGAGACCACGGCCGGCGAGGCCGCGGCAAACAGCTCCAGCCCCACCTTCACCCAGGGACTGGCCGGGATGGTCTGCCCGGCCAGGGCCAGGGCGGCGTCCCGGGAGTCCACATCCAGGGCCGTGATCAAGGCCGCAGGCGCGGCGCGCAGGCTCACAGCCGGCCTCCTTCCAGCAGCATGCGGGCGAATTCCGGCGAGTTTTTGCCCTGCATGTCCAGGTACAGATACAAGGCCCGCAGTTGCTGCCAGGCGGTCTCCAGATCATCGTTGACGAGCTGGCAATCGAAGCGCGGCGCCAGACGGATTTCTTCCATGGCATTCTGCATGCGCCGCTCGATGACCTCGGGGGCATCCTTGCCGCGTTGCTCAAGCCGCTGGCGCAGGGTGGCCAGATCCGGCGGCAGGATGAACAGGTGGAAGGCCTTGAGCCAGGGCCTGAGCTGCAACGCGCCCTGCACATCGATGTCAAAGAGCAGATCCCGTCCGGCCTGCAACTGCTTGCACACGCCGGCCAGGGGCGTGCCGTAGAGGTTGCCGTGCACCTCGGCCCACTCGGCAAAGTAGCCTTCCTCCACACGGGCCAGGAAGTCTTCCCGGGTGAGGAAAAAATAGTCCCGCCCGTGGATCTCGCCCTCGCGCGGCGCGCGGGTGGTGCAGGAAATGGAATAGCTGAAGCGGGGAAATTCGGCGGTGAGTCGCTTTACCAGGGTGGTCTTGCCGGCTCCGGAGGGAGCGGAGATGACCAGCGCCAGGCCGGGACGGTCGAGATGGTGCATGGGGAATTCTCCGTGCGGATGCGGGGCTGGACTTGTTATCGTTGAAAAGAGCTCCCGGGGAGTCCCTTTCTGTGGCAAGGGGTCCTCCAGCAGCCCTCCCCAAAGTCTTTTGCTGGGATTGCAGGGTGCTGTCAAAATTTTTGAAGGGGAGAGCGCGAGAAGGGACAACATTTTCCATGCAGTTTCCCCTCCCGCAACACCCAACGGTGCTAGGCGTCGTCGGCCTCGTCATCGGCATATTCCGGGTCGTCTTCCAGCAGGGCCTGGGCCATGGCGGCAGCCTGCTCAGGCCGTTTGGCGGCCTGGGCGTCCTCCATGAGCATGAAGCGCTGCCCCACGGTTTCGGCCTGGATGGCCGAGAGGATCAGGTGGTTGGAGTCCGTGATGATGATGGACCGTGTTTTGCGGCCCTGGGTGGCGTCGATGAGCCGGCCTTCCTGGCGGGCGTCTTCGCGCAGCCGGCGCATGGGCGAGGACGAGGGCGACACGATGGCCACCACCCGCGTGGAGACCACAAAATTGCCGAAGCCGACATTGAGCAATTTGGCGCGCTGCATGAGACGGGATGATCCTGCGGTAATGGTGGGCTAGAGCCTGTTACTGTTGAAAAAGGACGGTGCGAGAGGTTCTCCCCTTTCGCGCGCTCCCCTTCCAAAACGTTGAGCGTGACCTTGAATCACAATAAAAAAAGTCTTTGGAAAGAGGGTTCGGGGGAAGAACCTTTCTGTCGAAAGGCTTTCCCCCGAGAGTTCCTTTCAAAGAGAACGTGCCTTATTCGATGTTCTGCACCTGTTCGCGGCACTTTTCCAGCTCCGCCTTGACCGTGACGGCCAGACGGGACACGGCCGCGTGCTGCGACTTGTTGCCCAGGGTGTTGATTTCCCGGAAGGCCTCCTGGAGCGTGAAGTCCAGCTTCTTGCCGATCTCTCCGCCCTGGGCCAGCAGTTGCTCCAGCAGATCCAGGTGCGCGCCCAGGCGGGTCAGCTCTTCGCTGACATCCAGGCGATCGGCCAGCATGGCGGCTTCCTGGGCCAGTCGGGCCTCGTCCAGCACGCCGGGGGGCGTGCACTGGGCCAGACACTGGGAAAGGCGATCACTCAGGGCCTGCTGTTTCTGGGCCACCACCTGGGGCGTCAGTTCGGCCAGCTCGCTGGACACCTGCCGGACGAGGGCCACGCGACGGGAGATGTCCGCCGCCAGCACAGCCCCTTCCTGACGCCGCGACTCGTTCCAGGCGGTCAGGGCGGCGGCCAGGCCTTCTTCCAGGGCGTGCAGAAGCACGGGGTTGCCCGCGGCGCGGTCTTCGTCCCAGCAGGCAGGCAGGTGCAGCAGGCGGGAATAGTCCGGGGTGAAGGCATGGCCTTGCGAGCGGGCCAGGGTGGCGATCTCCTCCAGCATGGCCAGGGCCACGGGGCGGTTGAGCCGCATGCCCAGGAAGGCCGGATCCTCCACGCTCAGGTGCAGGTTCAGCTCGATGCGCCCGCGCGAGGCGAAGCGGCGCAGCACCTTTTCCAGGGCAGGTTCCAGGGCGCGCACCATGTGCGGCAGCCGCCACTTGCAGTCCAGGTGCCGGGAATTGACGCTGCGCACTTCCCATTCCTGGCGGAAGGGCCGCCCGGTGTCTGCGCAATCCTGGTGGCGGCCGTAGCCGGTCATGCTGTGCAGGCCGGTATTAGTAGCCATAGGCTTTTTCGTCCACGTCGCCGGTGTCGCCCTGTTGCTCGAAGATGCCGTCGCCTTCCTTGTCAAAGAAGGAACGTTCCTCGCCGGTATCCACCTTGCGCAGGGTAAAGGCGTAGATTTTGCCGTTGGGCAGGCTGAAGACGAGGATGCCGACATTCTCGACTTGATAGGCGGTGATGGTGGTTTCCGGACCCGGCACGGTGGGCAGGAAATCCTGGGCAGGCTGCTGCCCAACCTTGGTGGCCCGGTTCAGGTCCGGCAGGGTGGGCTGGGCCGGATTGGTAAACAGGGCATTGAATTCTGGCGGATTGGTCTTGAAGGCCTCGAACAGGTCGCGGGGCTGCCCGGCCAGGGGGGAAGCCGTTTCGGGGGACGCCACCACTGGGGCGGCTGGCTGGCTGGCCTGGGCCGCCTTGCCGGGCGAGGGTGGGGATTCTCCGGCGCAGGCCGAGAGCAGCAGGCCAAGGCACAGCAACGGAACACAGGCGCGAAGCAGGGAAAAAGGAGTGTTTTTCATAATGGATGCGGGGTAAATGGGAGGGGGGAGGGGCCCGCCGTCGCAACGACGAGCAAGCCATCACCGTCTTCGTCCAGGGCCCGAGGATGCACGGGCGTCATCTCCCGGCGGGCAAACCGGCCGTGGTCGTCTGGCCGCAGCAGATGCCGGCATCGCACGCCATATTCACATATTCCGGCCATCGAGTCCATGCCTTGCTGCTCCACGACCATGAAAAGCACGGGTTGATTCAGCAGGACCGCGGCAAACTCCCGCGCCCGCTGCAGGGCCAGATCCCGCAGTGTCTGCGCGCGACCCAGCCGGCGGGAGACCGGCACCTGGCCGGGCAGATGCGCCGCCCGCGTGCCCGGCCGAGGCGAGAAGGGAAACACATGCGCATAGGTGAGGGGCAGCCGGTGGAACAAGGACTCCGTCTCGGCAAAGGCGTCGTCGTCCTCGCCGGGAAAGCCGGTGAGCAGATCCGCCCCCAGGCCCAGCACAGGGAGGATGCGCCGGGCGTCCTCCACCCAGCGGATGGCGTCCTCAATGCGATACTGCCGGCGGCCCATGGCGTGCAGCACGGCCGCGCTGCCGGACTGCAGGGACAGATGCAGGTGCGGGCAGAGCATGGAGCATTCGGCCAACGCCTCCAGCCCGGCAGGGGTGAGCAGGCCCGGGTCCAGGGAGGAAAGCCGGATGCGCCCCCGGCCGGCCCATTCCGGGGCCAGCTCGGCCTGGATGCGTCGCAGCAGGGCCCAGAGATTCCCCGATTCGCCGGTGTACTGGCCGAGGTTGATGCCGCTGAGCACCACTTCCCGCGCTCCGGCTGCGAACAGGCGGCGAATCTCGGCCAGGGTCTCGGCTTCCGGCCGGCTCACGGGACCGCCCCGGGCCTTGGGGATGATGCAGAAGGCGCAGGCCTGGCTGCAGCCGTCCTGGATCTTGCACAACGCCCGGGCCCGCTCGCTGCCGGTCACGGCAAAAGGCGGCCAGGACGGATCAGTGGATGCGGCGGGAAGGGCGTCGAAAAGGTGGAGCAGGTCGGCCTTGCGGTCCTTGCCCCACAGTTCCCAGCCTTCGGCCGCGGCCTTGAGCTCGCCGGGGATGGCCTGGGGCACGCAGCCGGCGCAAAGGTGTCGCGCGGCCGGGGCGCTGCGGCGCAGCCGGGGCAGTTCCCGCCGCAGGGACTGCACCGCCCGGGCCGTGACGGCGCAGGTGAGCACCACCACCACGTCGGCAGCGGCAGGATCCTCGACGCCGAGCGCGCCGGCAGTCTCCCAGGCCTCGCGCAGGGCCTGGGCCTCGTACTGGTTCACCCGGCAGCCGTGGACCACCAGATGGAAGTGTGAAGCGTCAGGCATTGCAGCCTCCCTGGGGCGATTCCTCAATGACGCCGCCGGCCAGCACGCGGCCTTGGGCGTCGTACACCGCGGCCACCTGGCCCGGCGCGGGCAACGGTTGCGGCGTCTGGAAGTCCAGGATCAGTCTGCCCTGTTCCATGCGCCAGCGGGCCGGCTGCTCCACCTGCCGGTAGCGGGTGCGGGCCAGGATGACTTCGGGCCATTCCTCGCAGGGAACCAGGAGGTTGCAGGCGGCGGCCACACAGCGGGGGCTGAAGGACGACTCCCGCGGTCCCACCAGCAGGGCGTTGCCGCGTTGGTCCTTGCCCAGGACGAAGAGCGGCTCGCTGTGGGCCACGCCCAGGCCGCGGCGTTGGCCCGGCGTGTAGGCCCACAGGCCCTGATGCGTCCCCACGCGGATCCGCTCCGGTCCCTCCAGCAGGATGGGGCCTGGGCCACCCAGGCGGCCACCCTGGCTGTCACCCGGGCGGGGGGCGTTGGCGCGCAGAAAGGCGCGGTAATCGTCATCGGGGATGAAACAGATTTCCTGGCTTTCGCGGGATTCCGGCGGCGTCAGGCCCCGGGCGGCCAGGGCGGCGGGCACGTCCGCCTTGCGCCAGCCATCCAGGGGAAAGCGCGCCCGGGCCAGACGGTCCAGCGGCACCAGGGAGAGGAAATAGCTCTGATCCTTTGCCGGATCCGCGCCCTTGCGCAGGCAGGGCCGGCCCGCATCCATCCCTTGGCGGGCATAGTGTCCGGTGGCCAGGACGTCCGCGCCGGCCGCCAGGGCGTGATCCAGCAGCAGGCCGAACTTGATGCGCGCATTGCAGCCGGCGCAGGGGTTGGGGGTGCGGCCGTGGAGGTAGTCGTCAATGAACGGCTGGATGACGCGCTCCCGGAACGCCGTCACCAGATCGGCTTCCACAAAGGCCACGCCCAGACGGTGGCACAGGGCTGCCAGCGCCTCGCTGCGGCGGCGGGTGGCCTCGGTCTGCGGAAAAAAGATGCCATGCACGGCGCAGACGGCCTGGCCGGCATCCGCCAGCAGGGCCAGGGCCAGGAGGCTGTCCATGCCGCCGCTCACGGCCACGGCCACGCGGCCGGCGGGCATCCCGTTTCGGCTGGATTCCGAAGGGATGCCCGTCTGCGTCGTGCTTGCAGAAGATGGGGGGGGCTCTGGATGTTGCATGCTGCTGCAGCGCGCTGCACGCGGTGGCCGCCCTCCGGCGGCCGCAGGAGATGGTTCCTGTCTACACGCCAGGGCAGGGCAGGGTGCCCAGCGCCTGTTCAAGGGGCGCGGCCACACGGAAGAGCGCCGTTTCGTCAAACGCCTTGGCAAAGAGCTGCAGGCCCACGGGCATGCCGGTGCTGACGCCCCGGCCCACGGGCATGCACAGGCCGGGCAGGCCGGCCAGGTTCAGGGACACGGTGAAGATGTCCATGAGGTACATTTTCAGGGGATCGTCCACCAGCTCGCCCAGTTTCCAGGCAGCCACGGGCGAGGCCGGACCGGCCAGCACGTCGCAGCCGTCCAGGGCGGCGAGGAAGTCTTCGCGCAGCTTGCGCCGCACCTGGGCGGCCTTGCGGTAATAGGCGTCGTAATAGCCGGCGGAAAGGACGTAGGTGCCCAGGAGGATACGCCGCTGCACCTCCTCGCCAAAGCCCTGGCTGCGGGAGGCGGTGTACAGATCCAGCAGGGAATCCGCACCGTCGGCGACCGGGGCGCGGCGGCCGTAGCGCACGCCGTCGAAGCGGGCGAGGTTGGAGCTGGCCTCGGCCATGGCCACGATGTAGTAGGTGGGCACGGCGTATTTGGTCAGGGGCAGGGAGACGCGCTTGATGGTGGCGCCCAGGGACCGGGCTGTCTCGATGGCGGCTTCCATGGGGGCGCGGACGTCGTCATCAATGCCATCGCCCCAGTATTCCTCGGGCAGGCCGATGGTCAGGCCGGCGAGATCCCTGGTGCGGGCGGCCTCGCACTCGGCGGACCAGTCCGGCACGGGGAGCGGGGCGCAGGTGGAGTCCTTGGGGTGTCCGCCGTGGCGGGTGTCCGGCCCGGCGATGCACTGGAGCAGCTGGGCGGCGTCGGCCACGGTGCGGGCCATGGGACCGGGCTGGTCCAGGGAGGAGCCGTACGCCACGAGCCCGTAGCGCGAGCAGCGGCCGTACGTGGGTTTGACGCCCACCACGCCGCAGAAGGAGGCCGGCTGCCGGATGGAGCCGCCGGTGTCCGTGCCCAGGGCGCCGAAGCATTGTCCGGCTGCCACGGCCACGGCCGAGCCGCCGGAGGAACCGCCGGGCACGCGGTCCGTGTCCCAGGGATTGCGGGCGGGGCCGTAGGCAGAGGTTTCGTTGGAGGAGCCCATGGCGAATTCATCGCAATTGAGCTTGCCCAGGAACACGGCGCCGGCCTCGCGCAGTCTGGCGGCCACGGTGGCGTCGTAACAGGGGGTGAACCCGTTCAGGATCCTGGAACCGCAGGTGCAGGGCATGCCCTGGACGCAGAGCACGTCCTTGAGGGCCAGGGGGACGCCCCAGAGGGCCTTGGCGGGATCCGGCCCGGCATCGTCCAGGGCGTTGGCGTATTCCAGGGCGCGTCCGGCGTCCACATGCAGAAAGGCATTGAGGACGGGATTCTGGGCGGCGATGCGATCCAGGCATTCCTGGGTCACCTGGGTGGCGGTGAGGTCTCTGGCCTGGAGCCGTTCGCGGATGTCGGCGAGGGAAAGATCTGTAATCATAATTTGATGTACGCGGACGTTACACGATGCGGGGAACCATGAAGAACTGGCCGTCGGTTTCCGGGGCGTTGGCGAGCAGGTCTTCGCGCGAGTGCACCTGGAGGGCCACATCCTCGCGCAGCACCGGGGCATGCTCCATGGGGCTGTACAGGGGGGCCACGCCGGCGGTGTCCACTTCGGCCAGGGTTTCCATGGCGGCCAGGATGTCGTTGGCCTGTCGGGCAAAACGTTCCAGGAGGGCGTCATCAGGGGAGAGCCGGGCCAGTCTGGCGATGGCTGCGGCGTCCTTGCTGCTCAGGCCCTTGGGTTCGTGAGATGGGGCTGACATGAGGGGCTTCCTTAATCCTTATTGCGGCTGTCCGCCAGCCGGCGCAGGCTGGGCTGCCTCGCCGTGCGGCGCGCCTTCTCCGGAGTTGTCGGATTCGGTGGGGGCGGGGGCTGCCGTCCCCGCCGGCGCATCGAACAGCACATAGCCCTGTCGGGTGGGGCGGAAGATGAAGAGCTGCTGCGAGGCGCGGCCGGCGGCGTCGTAGTGTATGGGGGCCATGCTCCATTCGATGGAGCTGGCCGTGAGCCGATGGTTGAGGAAGGTGGCGTCGATGGGGCTGGGGACCTGCCCCACGGCATGCATGAAGCGCACGAAATCGTAGCCAATGGCGGCCCACAGATCCGGCGCGCCGCCGCCCGTGGCTTGCAGCTGCTGGGCCAGTTCCCGGCTGGCCGCGCCCGGGGCGTCCATGCGCCAGGCCCAGGGGAAGGCCGCGCGCTGGAAGTCGCGCTCCACGATGTTGCGATTGCGCGAAAGCGCCTGCCCCCAGATGGACGGCCCCAGGAAGAGCAGATCCCGCCGCTGGTGGTAGATGAAGTTCGGCAGCATGATTTCGGCATGGTCAAACCCGGCAGGCATGAACACGGCCTGCACCTCCCCGGCCTGCAGGAACCGGCCGGCCACGTCGTACCAGGCGTTCCGGTCCGAAGCCGGATACGGCATGGTCACGGACACGGCCATGCCGCGGGCCCGGGCTTCCTGCTCGAAGAGCTGGGTCATGCGCTGGGAAAAATCGTCTTCCGGTGTGAGGATGCCCACACTGGAGACATTGAACTGACTGCGGGCGAAGTCCACCAGGGTCCGCACCTGATCCTGCGGGCTGGAGAAGAACCGCCAGGCATCGCGGCCTTCCTGCATGGTGCCGACGCCGATGCCGTTGGCGAAGGCGAAAAAGGCAAACCGGTGCGAAAGGTTGGCGGTGTCCAGGGCCTGGATGCGATCCGCCCGCAGCGGGCCGCCCACCACGGTGATGGTCTCGGGCAGGGCGCGCAGTTTGTCGAGCCAGTCCGGCTGTTCGGTGTCGATGGCTTCCACCACCATGGTCACGCCCTGACGGGCCAGGGCATCCCGGGCGATGCCGGCGCCGCGGACGATCTTCCAGCCGATGTTGCCGTAGGGCCCGGACAAGGGCACGGCGATGGCCACGCCGCCGGAGGCGGCCGCCGGCGGGACGGCAGCGCCGCCTCCCAGCACTGCCGCCAGCAGTGCGGTGTTGGCCACGGCGCCCTGCAAATACTGGGCAATCTGCGCGGCCTGGGCCGGATCGTAGGATTTCAGGCGACGGGCCTTTTCCAGCAGGATGATGGTGGCCGGGAACTGGCGGTGTTGTTCCTGGGGAATGAGCAGCAGCAGCGATTCGCCGTTGGAGGGCGGCATGGTCTGCAGTTCGTCGTACAGGGTGGCTTCCAGATCCGCCAGTTGCCCAGGGTAGGACGCCGCCAACTGGGCGAGGCGGGCGTAGGCGTTCTGCAGATCGGCCATGCGCCAGGAGATGGCCGCCAGGGAGACACCGGCCATGGCCTGCAACCGCGGCGGGGAGGCGCTGTCGCGCTGGAGGGCCTGGAGCTGGTCCGACTTGGGCTGGGAGTCCGGCATGGCGCGCAGGGTCTTGATGCAGAGGGTCTGCCAGTCCGCATTGGCCACGGCCCGGGGCTCCATCTGCCGCCAGCCATTCACGGCGTCCAGGGCCGCGGTGGCCTGATTGACCAGCAGGGCGGCCTCGGCCAGCCGCTGCCAGGCGATGCGGCGCTGTTCCAGGGGCAGGGCGGTATTGCGGGCAGCCTGCCCATACAGGGTGATGGCGGCGGCATAGTTGCGGGCAGCGAAGGCCTGGTCTGCCGACGTCAGGGGGCCGCGCACCGGCGGCGCAGGGGTGGCCGGGGCATGCACGGGCGAGTCCGGCTGGCGCGGCGGGACCTGAATGGGCTGTTTTTCGAAGATCGTACAGGCGGAAAGCGCCAGGCTTGCCAGAAGCGCCAGCAGCAGGGCCTGCAGGACAGCCGAAACACCACGGCGGGAAGATGCGGGGGAATGCTGCATAATGGATGGTCGAGCACGCAGGTGACACGAAGGAAACAACAAAGCGTGGCCTGCTGCGCATGCAGGCCACGCTTCTGTACCGGTTTGCGGGCGTAATGGCAAGGCGGGGCTATTTGACTTCGGTATAGTCCGCGTCCACCACGTCGTCGTCCTTGCCGGGGCCGCCGGCTGCTCCGCCAGCGCCGCCGGGGCCGCCTGCGCCGCCAGCGCCGGGGGGCGGGGTGGCGCTTTCGGCAGACTGCTTGTAAATCATCTCCGCCATCTTGTGGGAGGCGGTGGAAAGCTCGTCCGTGGCCTTGCGGATGGCGTCGGCGTCGTCGCTTTCCATGGTCTTCTTCAGGGCTTCCAGCTTGGTTTCAATCTCGGCCTTGAGGGCGGCGTCCAGCTTTTCCCCGAGGTCCTTGATGGATTTCTCGGTGGTGTAGATCAACGTATCCGCATGGTTGCGGGCTTCGATGACAGCCTGCTTCTTCTTGTCGTCCTCGGCGTGGGACTCGGCATCCTTGATGAGGCGCTGGATGTCGGATTCCGAGAGGCCGGAGGACGCGGTGATCTCGATGGACTGCTGCTTGCCCGTGCCCAGATCCTTGGCCGAGACTTTGACGATGCCGTTGGCGTCGATGTCAAAGCTCACTTCCACCTGCGGCACGCCGCGGGGAGCCGGCGGAATGCCGGTGAGTTCGAAGCGGCCCAGGGTCATGTTGTCCGCGGCCATGGGGCGTTCACCCTGCAGCACGTGGATGGACACCGAGGGCTGGTTGTCTGCCGCGGTGGTGAACACCTGGCTCTTGCGGGTGGGGATGGTGGTGTTGCGTTCGATGAGCTTGGTCATCACGCCGCCCAGGGTTTCGATGCCCAGGGAGAGGGGGGTGACGTCCAGCAGCAGCACGTCCTTGACGTCGCCAGCCAGGATGCCGCCCTGAATGGCCGCGCCCATGGCCACCACTTCGTCGGGGTTCACGGAGCGGTTGGGTTCCTTGCCGAAGAATTCCTTCACCTTCTGCTGCACCAGGGGCATGCGGGTCATGCCGCCCACGAGGATGACTTCATCAATTTCCGCAGCGGAGAGTTTGGCGTCGGCCAGGGCTTTTTTGCAGGGGCCGGCGGTGCGGTCCACCAGATCCATGACCAGCTGCTCCAGCTTGGCGCGGGAGAACTTGATGAGCATGTGCTTGGGACCGGAAGCGTCCGCGGTGATGAAGGGCAGGTTGACCTCGGTCTCCACGGAGGAGGACAGTTCCTTCTTGGCCTTTTCTGCCGCTTCCTTGAGGCGCTGCAGGGCCATGCGGTCCTTGGAGAGGTCGATGCCGTTTTCCCGCTTGAACTCGTCCACCAGGAAACTGATGACGCGATGGTCGAAGTCTTCGCCGCCAAGGAAGGTGTCGCCGTTGGTGGCGCGCACTTCCACCACGTTGTCGCCCACTTCCAGGATGGAGATGTCGAAGGTGCCGCCGCCCAGGTCGAACACGGCGATCTTTTCGTTGGCTTTCTTGTCCGCACCGTAGGCCAGGGAGGCGGCGGTGGGCTCGTTGATGATGCGCTTGACTTCCAGCCCGGCGATGCGGCCGGCGTCCTTGGTGGCTTGGCGCTGGGCGTCATTGAAGTAGGCCGGCACGGTGATGACGGCTTCGGTGACGGTTTCGCCCAGGTAGGTTTCGGCGTCCTTCTTGAGCTTTTGCAGAATCATGGCCGAAACTTCGGAGGGGCTGTATTTCTTGCCTTCCACTTCCACGCCGGCGTCGCCGTTGTCCAGGGCCACGATTTTGTAAGGGCAATGGCCCTTCCAGGAGCCGACCTCGGAGGCGTCGAACCGGCGGCCCATGAGGCGCTTGATGGCGAAGACAGTGCGTTCGGGATTGGTGACGGCCTGGCGCTTGGCAAGCTCGCCCACCAGGCGTTCCTTGTCGGTGAAGGCCACGATGGAAGGAGTGGTGCGACCGCCCTCGGGGTTGGTGATGCACTTGGCGTCCTTGCCTTCCATCACGTAGACGCAGGAATTGGTGGTGCCAAGGTCAATGCCGATGATCTTCCCCATGCCGAATGTCCTCCTCAAAAAAATATGTGTAGAATGCTCAATAATTATTGATTGCGTTGTTGCAGTGTCAAATCAATAATTACTGATCTCGTAACGTGCCGTTGCTGCCTTGAGTTAAGTCGCGTCAAAATTTTGTACAGGGGGTTTTGGAAAAAATTCCTATTTTGCCCCGCTCACCATCACCTTGGCCGGCCGCACCAGGCGTTCCTTGAGAATATAGCCGCGGGAGATGAGCTGGCAGACCAGGCCGGGGGCCATGTCTTCGCGGGGTTCCTCGCCCAAGGCCTCGTGACGTTCGGGGGTGAACTCCTCGCCCACGGCGCCCACGGGGCACAGGCCGTGCTGGGAGAGGATGTCCAGAAACATCTTGCGGGTCATCTCCACGCCCATGACCACATCCTTGCAGGCGGCCACCTTGCCGCCGTGCATGAGGGCCAGGTCCATGGCGTCCAGGGCGGGGATGAGGTCGGCCACGAGCTTTTCGTTGGCGAACTTGACGAAGTCGTCCTTTTCGCGCTGCAGCCGTTTTTTGTAGTTGTCCATTTCGGCCAGCATGCGCAGTTTGGCGTCGTCGGCCACGGTTTTGTCGGTGCAGGAGGGGCACAGCCGATCCGCGCACAGGGTCTTGAGTTCCTCGTCGGAAAGGGCCAGCTCCAGCAGGTTGGGGGGGGCCTCACCCGTGGGGACGTTGGAAGAAGGCTGGTCGTCCAGATCGGTCACGGGAATGGTGCGGCCCTGGGAGGCGGCGCCGTCGTTGGTCATGGTGTGTATTTCCTCCTGGGACAATGGAATGTGCAGCAGGCTGCGCAACGTCGGCCAAAAACAAGGCCGGCGCGGCCGGCCAAAGCATATACACAGGCGCGCAAGGCAGCGCCGGGGCGCTAGAATCGCGCTTTGAGCAAGGAAGTAAGCGTTTGGGCGATGGTGTCAACCATCGGGACGATGCTGGCGTAATCCATGCGCATGGGGCCGATGATGGCCAGGGACCCGCGCGGGGTGGCGTGGTCTCCGTACGTGGCTGAAATAACACTCAAAGATTTGAGGCCTTCGCCAAGGTCCTGATCTTCCTGGCCCAGGGTGATGCGCAGGCCCGGGGCATTTTGGTCCGTGGCGAGAATTTTGTCCAGGATGTCCAGCAGCCGGCTGCGCTCTTCGAGCAGGGAGAGCAGATCGCGCAGGCGTTCGATATCCGCGAATTCGGCGTGGCGGGGGATGTTGGCGGCGCCATCCACGAACACGTCGCGCCCGGTGGGCTGGTCGCAGGTTTCCTTGGCCAGCAGCAAGGCGGAGTGGCACAGCCTGGAGAGTTGTTTGCGGGCGTCGGCCAGTTCCTTGCGGATGAGGCTCCGGGCCTCGCTCAGGGTCTTGCCGCGGTAGGTGTCGTTGAGGAAATTGGCGAAGTGCCGGAGCTCGTCGGCGCTCAGGTCATTCTCCACGGGCAGCAGCCGGTTGCAGACCTCGCCGCCTTCCAGCACCAGCACGGCCAGCACCAGCCCGGCCTTGACGCGCACGAAGTCAATTTCTTTCCAGCGTGCGTCCTGCAGCCCGGGGGTGATGACCATGGACACCTGATGCGTGAGCCCGGCCATGAGCCGCGAGGCCTGGTGCAGCATGCGGTGCAGATCCAGCCCGGAGGCCAGGATGGCGGACTGGATTTGGACGCGGGCGTCGGAATCCACGGGCCGCGGCGGCAGGCCGGCATCCAGATAGAACCGGAAGGCCTGGGCCGTGGGCACGCGGCCGGCGGAGGTGTGCGGCTGTTCCAAAAAGCCTTCCTGATTACCCACAAACCTCAGCCAGTTTTAGCAGCCGTTGTGGCATGGGCGGTGTTCTGAGCCCTATACAGGTGNGCCCTGTATGTCCCTGTAAGTGCAGCCTTTATGTTGCCAAGCATGGTGTTGGCCCACTTGAAGACCGTGTCCCGCACCGCCTTGGTCCCGCTGCCCGCAACAGGCTCGTGGCGGATGCCGGCGCGCGCCACGCCGCTAAAGCAGCGCAAGCCGTCTGTTAACGCCAATACATCGCTATCAAAGTACTTTCTGGCGAAGCGTTCCACCTCGCGGCACCGAAATCCGGCCACCGGGCAAAGTTTCATGCGTTTGGGCCGGTGCTCTTCGTCTGTTTCCACCGCCACCAGAAACGGCACCTTGCCTGGCGAGCCGCGGCCGCGTTTGCCGCCGCGTCGCGTGCCGCCAAGGTAGGCGTCATCCATCTCCACACGGCCCTTGAGGGTGCTGCGTTGTTCGCGCTCGAACATGACCTGCATCAGCTTGTGGGAAAGTGCCCACGCCGTGGTTTGCCTGACTCCAAGACGCCGAGATAGTTCAATACTTGAAATGCCACCCTTGCTTTGGGTGAGGTGGTAGATAGCGCGAAACCACGTCTTGAGCGGCAGCTTGGTGGAGGCAAAGATCGTGCCCGCGGTGACAGAAGTCTGGGTGCGACATTGCGAACACTGGAACAGGCGTCGTTTGCCAACGAAGATCAGCGAGTATTTGTTGCCGCCGCAAATCGGGCAGGCAAAGCCCTTGGGCCAGCGCCATTGGACAAGGTGCACCCAGCAACGCTCTTCGGTGGGAAACAGCCGGTCGAATTCGGCTTCGCTCATCCCCTTCTGAAACTGGACTGGATTTCGTGCCATGGCAATCCTCCGTGGGCCTTGACTCTATTCCAACGTCCTTCCGCAGGCAAGCTAGCTGAGAATTGTGGGTAATCAGGAAAGCCTTTGTCCGTGAGGTCTGCCATCACGTTGCGCATGCTGGCCGGGGAGAGCTTCAGGCCCGAACGCTTGGACACAGCCCTTGAGCCCACCGGCTGCGCGGTGGAGATGTAGTCCTCCATGATGGTTCTGAGGACCTCGTGCTCGCGTGGCGTGAGTGCGTGCATGGCGATGCCGTCCTGACAGGAATGTCAACAGCCGGTAACAACGCCACGCGGGGGTGTCAAGGTTGCTCTTTTTTTCAGAGCCCCATCAGCTGCTTGATCCGGGGCCAGTCCACGTGGGCGCGGACCACGTCGGCCAGGCGGTCCAAGGCAGGATCGATGCTGTAGTGCTGCATCACCTTGCCCAGGGGTGTCAGGCCCTTGCGCTGGCGGATGCGATCCAGGAACCAGCGGCGGAAGCGGTCTGCATCGAACACGCCATGCAGGTAGGTGCCCCAGACCAGATTTCCCGGCTGGCCCCAGCCCAGGGCGCGGCCGTCCTGGTCCACAATGTCTTCCAGCACCTCGCCTGCCGCGGTGGTGCCGGAAAACGTGGTGACGCCGTGATGGATCTCGTACCCGTCCACGGGCAGGTTGGTGTCCACATGGCGGGCGAGCACGCGGCGCAGGATTTTTTCCCGGCCCATGGCCGTGCGCAGGGGCAGCAGGGCCAGGCCCTGCGCCGGCGCCTGCGCCGGGCCGGATTCCACGCCGTCCGGGTCGTCCACCAGTTCGCCAAGCATTTGCAACCCGCCACAAATGCCGACGATGACGGCGGATTCGTCGGCGGCTCTGGCCCGGATGGCCTCGGCCAGCCCGCTTTGCCGCAGCCAGGCCAGGTCCGCGGCGGTGCTTTTGGTGCCGGGCAGGAGGATGACGTCTGCGCCGGCCAGGTCCTCGGGATGGCGGGCCGTCTGGACCAGGACATCCGGCTCCAGGCGCAGGGCGTCCATGTCTGTAAAGTTGGAGATGTGGGGCAGATCCACCAGGGCCACGACCACCTTCCCCTGCTTAAGCAGGGGATTGAAGACGCAGAAGGTGCTGCGTCCGCCTTCCTTGAAGGTGACGGAATCCTCCTCCGGCAGGCCCAGCTCCTGGACGTAGGGCACCACGCCCAGCACGTCCTTGCCGGTGCGGGTGTGCATTTCCGGAAAGGCCGGCGCCAGCAGGGAGGCGTCCCCGCGGAAGCGGTTGATGAGTAGCCCGGCGATCATCTCCCGCTCGTCCGGAGGCAGCAGCGCCAGGGTGCCCACAAAATGGGCGAACACGCCGCCGCGGTCTATGTCTCCCACCAGCAGCACCGTGGCGCGGGCGTGGCGGGCCACGGCCATGTTCACGATGTCATGGGACTTGAGATTGATTTCCGCCGGACTGCCGGCACCCTCGATGACCATCACCTCGTGCTCGGCAGCCAGCTCGTCATACGCACGGGTGACGGTTTCAAAGGCGGTGGGCTTGAACTGGATGTAGTCCGCCACCTTCATGTGTCCCACCGGCTTGCCCATCAGAATGACCTGTGAGCCGGACGATGACGACGGCTTGAGCAGCACGGGGTTCATCCGGGCGTCCGGTTCCAGGCGGCAGGCCATGGCCTGGGTGGCCTGGGCGCGGCCCAGTTCCTCCCCGCGCAGGGTGACATAGGAATTCAGGCTCATGTTCTGGGCCTTGAAGGGGGCCACGGCGTGGCCATCCTGCAAGAGCATGCGGCAGAACGCCGCGGCAAGCACGCTCTTGCCGGCATTGGAGCTGCAGCCCTGGAGCATGAGGGCCGGGACACGACGGGGCAGGGTGGTGTGTGGCATGCGCGCCTTGTACAGCGCTTTGCCCGGAGTTTCCAGAGGGCAGGAGATCACATGCCAGCCGGACGGTAGGCCTTGCATCCGGGTACGTCCTCATCTACACCTGACCGGGAGGGAAGATCGCCGCAATGAGGGGTGCATGACGAGCAACAACCGCCGCCGTTCGCCAGGGCCTGATGCGTCTGCGCATGGCAGGCCCGGTTTTTTGGCGCGCCTGCGTCTGAAACTGCCCGCCCGTCTGCTGCGCCTGGCCCGGCAGGCCGGGGTGCGGCTCCGGTGGCGGCTGTATCCCCGCTCCTGGCGCATGCGGCTCATGTGCTGCATGGTGGTGATGGGACTGACTCCCCTGGCGGCCTTCGTGGCCCTGGAGCACCTGCATACGCGCCATGTGCTGCGGGAGGCTGCCTCCTCCTCCCTGCATGCGGCCGCCGCCCGTGCAGCCCTGCGCGTGGACGGCCTGCTGCGCGGCAATCTGGAACGGGTGACCATGCTTGCCAGGCTGCCGGAATTGGCCGCCGCCCTGCAGGATCCTGCTGCCGTCTCCCCTGCCGCGGGCGAGAGGCTGCGCGCCTTGCTGGATTCCCTGGCCGGCGAGCAGGCCATCTTTCTGGCCGACCATGCCGTGCTGGACGCCGCAGGCGTGGTGGTCGCGGCCTCCGGAGCCCTGCGCCCGGGCGACCACCATGGCGAGGCGCCGTATGCGCAGCTCGTGCTGACTGCGGGCGCGCCCGTGTGCATGATTGATTCCCAGCCCGGTTCCTCCCGCGCCCGCGAGGCCGGCATGCGCCATGGTCTGGTCTTTGCCGCGCCGGTGTTTGATGCATCGAAACACGGCCGCATCCTCGGCGTGCTCCGGGTGGCCTACACCCTGGATGTGCTCCAGCAACTGGTCATGGCCGAGGCTGCACTGGACGGCCGGCCCTCGTTCCCCGTGCTGGTGGAGGATCGCAACCTGCTGCTGGCCTGCGGACACCTCGGATTTGTCGAGGCCGGCGCGCTGCGCCTGCAACCCGCCTGGCGGCTCGAAGCCCTGGGGGATGGCGAAGACTCTTCCCTGCTGCAGGGGCTGCGCCACGCTCCCACTCCGCATGGCCTGCATGCCGCGCGACTGCATCGCGGTGAGGGAAAACCGGCGGATGCACTGGTGTTCGCCCTGGCCACCCTGCAGACACAGCCCTGGAAGATGGCATTTTTTGAGTCGGAATCCCTGGTGATGACTCCTCTGCGGCACCAACTCCACTGGCTTGTCGGCCTGACCCTGGCGGTGATGTTGCTGGCGGTCCTGCTGGGCGCGGGACTGGCCAGGGTCCTCACCGTGCCAGTGCGACGGCTGACCCAGGCTGCCCGACGGGTGGCCGCCGGCGATCTGGCGGCCGCTGCGCCCGTGACCGGCCTGGACGAGGTGGGCGAGCTGGGCCAGGCCTTCAACGCCATGACCGAGCGGCTGGTTCGTCGGCTGGAAATCGAACTGCTGGTGGCGCAGATTTCCCGGCGCTGTCTGGAAAGCGGGCTGGGAGAAACCAGCGCCGCGGCCGAAGCGGTGCTGGCCATGCTGGGGCAGTTTCTGGCGGCGGATAGCGTCTTCACCGTGATGCGTGGGACAGACCGCGGTGCAGAGCACAAGCTCCGGCTGGCCCACGAGTGGCGGGCAGATGGAACGCCCGCGGCCGATGCCGCACGGCGCGCCTCAACGATCGGGCAATACGGGTGGCTGCTTTCCAAGCTGCGGGGCACGGATGCCCTCCGCGTGGCAGATGTGCAAAGCCTGCCGCCCCCGGCGGGGGAATTGCGCCAGGTGCTCCAGGCCGAAGGCCTCCGCTCCTTCATGGCCGTGCCGGTGGCTTCCTCTTCGGGGATGCGCGGGGCCCTGGTGGCCGGGGTCATGTGGGGCAGGCGGGCGTTTCAGGAAGAGGAGTCCACCCTGCTGGCCATGGCGGCGGAAATGCTGGGCACGGTGCTGGAGCGCAACGCGGCCCTGGGGGCCCTCAAGGCCAGCGAGGAACGCTATGCCCTGGCCCAGAAGGCGGCCAATATCGGTTCCTGGGAATGGGACATCCCTTCGGGCCGGCTGTTCTGGTCCGATGCCATCGCCCCCATGTTCGGCATGCAGCCCGGCGAGTTCGCCGGCACGTACAAATCCTTTCTGGAGCGGGTGCATCCGGACGATCGCAAGCTGGTGCTAGACGCCGTGGGGGCCTCCTTCCGCCACGGGGTGGGCTACAACGTGGAGCATCGCATCCTGCACGCCAACGGCAGCGAGCGCTGGGTGGCCGAGGCTGGCGAGGTGAGCCGGGACGCCCGGGGCCGTCCCGAACGCATGCGCGGCATCCTGCAGGACATCACCGAACGCAAATGGGCGGAAGAAGCGCTGGCCCGGCTCAACCGTCGCCTGGAACAGTTGGTGGAAGCCCGCACCCGGGATCTGGGCCAGAAAGCCGTGGAGCTGGAGACGGCCAATGTCCGCCTGCTGGAGCTGGATCAGATGAAAACCAGCTTCCTGACATCCGTGTCCCACGAACTGCGCACCCCGCTGACGTCCATTCTGGGATTCGCCAAGCTCATCGCCAAGGATTTCTCCAGGCATTTTCAGGGGCTGGCCGGAGATGAAGGCCGGCTGGCCGACCGCGGCCGGCGTATTCTGGACAATCTGGAGATCATCGGTCTGGAAGGCGAGCGGCTGACGCGGCTCATCAACGATCTGCTGGACCTCGCCAAGATCGAGTCCGGCAAGATGGACTGGCGCGATGCGCGCATTGCTCCGGACACGCTGGTGACGCAGGCGGTGCGCGCCGTCTCCAGCCAGTTCGCCCAGAAGCCGGATGTGCGTCTGGTGGTGGAGATTGCCCCGGCCTTGCCCGAATTGATGGTGGATCCAGACCGCGTGACCCAGGTGCTCATCAACCTGCTGCACAACGCCATCAAGTTCACCACCCACGGGCAGGTGCGGCTGGAAGCCGGCATGCCCAGGGCCGGCGTGCTGCAACTGCGCGTGGAAGACACGGGCCAGGGCATTCATCTGGCGGATCTGGAACGCATTTTCGACAAGTTCTATCAGGTGGCCGGGCATGACACCCGCGTGGCCAAGCCTGCGGGCACAGGCCTGGGGCTGGCCATCTGCCGGCAGATCGTGGAGCATTACAAAGGCGCCATCTGGGCGGAATCCGCCTGGGGCCAGGGCAGCGCATTCATTGTGGAATTGCCGGTCCCAGACCTGGAGGCCGCGGCGTAGCGCCTCTCGCGGAGTATTTCTAAACAGCTTCTGGACACGGGTTCCCCGGAACGCGTGCACGGCTTGCCCACGACCTGCAAGGGACGTTACAGATTCACCATGCCGCAGGATATTCTTTCGCCGCTCTGGCTCACACTCAAAGTCTCCTTTATTGCTACGTGCTTCGCGCTGGTGCTGGGCTCCCTGGCGGCCATGGCCGTCATGCGCCTGCGCTGGCGTTTCAAGGACGTGCTGGACGCAGTGCTCACGCTCCCCATGGTGCTGCCCCCCACGGTGTTGGGGTATTACCTGCTTGTGGTTTTTGGCAGAAACGGGGCGCTGGGCGGCATGCTGGAGGAGTATTTGGGCGTGCGGCTGATCTTCACCTGGCAGGGGGCCGTGCTGGCTTCCCTGGTGGTGGCGTTCCCGCTGGTGTATCGCACGGCGCGGGCAGCCCTGGAGGGCGTGCCGGCCAGTTGCGAGCAGGCGGCGCGCACCCTGGGTGCGGGGGAGTGGGAGGTGTTCCTGTTCGTTTCCCTGCCGTTGGCCTGGCGGGGGATTCTGGCAGGGTCCATGCTGGCGTTGGCCAGGGCCATGGGGGAGTTCGGCGCCACCCTCATGATTGCCGGCAACCTGCCCGGCAGGACCCAGACCTTGTCCCTGGCGGTGTATTCAGCCGTGCAGGCGGGGGACGATGCGCGCGCCAACCTGTTGGTGTGCATCGTGTCCGTTGTGTGCATCGTGCTGCTGGTCGCCACGTCCCGTCTGCTCAAACCACGTTATTGAGGGAACGCACATGATGAAAAAGATGCTGATTTCCTTGCTGCTTGTTGTCGCCATGGCCGTGCCGGCCGCGGCGAAGGACCTGACCGTTTCGGCGGCCGCCAGCCTGACGGACGCCTTCACCGCCATTGGCAAAAAGTTTGAAGCGGCCAATCCCGATGTGAAGATACTCTTCAACTTTGCCGCGTCCGGCCCCCTGGCCAAGCAGATCGAGCAGGGCGCGCCGGTGGATGTGTTTGCCTCGGCCAATCCGAAATGGATGAATACGATGGTGGAGAAGGGCTTCATCGACGCCTCCACCCGTGCCGACTTTGTGAAGAACGACCTGGTGCTGGCCGTGCCCATGGCCAACAAGGCCAAGGTGGCCAAGGTGGAGGACTTGACGGGCGCTGCCGTGAAGGTGGTGGCCATCGGGACACCGGAAAGCGTGCCCGCCGGGCAATACGCCAAAAAGTACCTGGAAAAGCACAACCTGTTTGGCACACTGGAGAAGAAGTTTGTGTTTGCCGAGTCCGTGCGCCAGGTGCTGGACTATCTGCGTCGTGCCGAGGCTGATGCCGGCTTCGTCTACCGTACCGACGCGTACAAGGAAAAGGAAGCCGTGGCCATCCTGCAGTCGTTGCCCCTGGATGAACCCGTCACCTACCCCATTGCCGTGACCAAGGGCGCTGCCGATGCCGCCCTGGCCAGGAAGTTTATGGAGTACGTCCGTTCGCCTGAAGGGATGGCCGTGCTGGAAGGGTTTGGATTCCAGAAGCCGTAGCACCATGAATCTTTTCGGGGGGGAACCTTTCTGCACAAGGTTCTTCCCCCGAAGCTCCCTTTCCGGAAAGGCGGCTGGTTGTAAAAGAGCAGCTGATGGTGTCGGGTGGAGAAGGGGGTGGAGAGTTGCATGCGCATTCACGTGGATATCGCCATGACCATGGAGAGCAAAGGCCGGCGCTTCGAGCTGGCCTCGCAGTTTTCCTTCATGGAAGAGCGGCTGGCCTTGTTCGGGCCGTCCGGATCCGGCAAATCCTTGACCCTGCACGCCATCGCCGGTCTGCTGACACCGGACAACGGCGTCATTCGTCTGAACGGCGACACCCTCTTTGATGCCAACGCCGGCATCAACCTGCCGGCGCGCGCCCGGCGCGTGGGCTTCATGTTCCAGGATTACGCCCTGTTCCCGCACCTGTCCTTGCGGCGCAACGTCACCTTCGGACTGACGCGCTGGGGGCGTCCCATCTCCCCGGCGCAGGCCCGTGAAGTGGATGAGATGCTGGAGTTGTTCGGCCTGGCCGAGGTGCAGCACAATCTGCCGGGGCAGCTCTCCGGCGGGCAGAAGCAGCGGGCGGCCCTGGCGCGCATCCTGGTGCTGCGGCCGCGCATCCTGCTGCTGGACGAGCCGTTTTCCGCCCTGGATGCGCCGCTGAAGGCCGTGATGCGGGCCGAGCTCAAGCGCGTGCTGGAGCGGTTCAACATCCCGCTTATCCTGGTGACGCACGACCCTGCCGAGGTGGACGACTTTGCCCAGGCCGTGGTGCTTTATCGCGCCGGCACGGTGGTGGGCGCCTGGACCAGGGCAGAGATGGCCGCCGCGGGCCAGTCGCTGGAAGCATGCCTGGCGACGGCCTTTCAGGAGGAATAAGGCACGGTGTCTTTGACAGGAGTTTTCGGGGGAAGAACCTTTCTGAAGAAAGGTTCNCGCGAGAGGGGAGAACCTTTTGCAAAAAGGTTTCCCCTCTCGCAATATCCTTTTTCACGCTTAATCTACACTCTGGCGCGCCGGCCTGCCGACGCCCGGCAGCTCAGAAATCCAGGCCTTCCACCGCAGGGATTCCCTGTGCGTACGGATGCTTGCGGCAGACGACCTCGCTGACGAGATCGGCCCTCTCTTCCAGCCAGGGCGGGCAGTTGCGGCCTGTGAGCACCGTATGCGCGCCGCGTTCACCCGCCAGGGTCAGCAGGGATTCCAACTCCTCGCGGGTCACGAGGCCGGCATCCAGGGCGTAGAGCGCTTCGTCCACCACCAGCAGAAAGCAGGGACTGCGCCGCAGGCGGTCCGCGGCCCAGGCCAGCACGTCCAGCGCGGCGTGCCGGTGGCGGGGGCGGTCGGCTTCGTTGCGGAAAAATCCCAGCCCGCCGGCCAGGAAGTCCACGCCCGGCAGGGCTGCCAGCAGACGCTGTTCGCCGGCGGCGTCGGGCCGCTTCATGCACTGGCAGAAGAGCACCTGATGGCCGTGCCCGAGGGCGCGGACCACCTGACCCAGGGCGGCGCTGGTTTTGCCTTTGCCGTCGCCGGTGTAGACGAGGACCAGCGGCCGGGCTGGCCGATCAGGCGGCCCCGGGGATGATTCCAGGTTCATTGCGGCGTCGCGAGTGTCAAGGACTCCATGTCTTCCTGCTGCGCCTGCAGGAACTCGGAGAAGTTGAACTCATAGCCCTGCTCCTTGACGAAGGCCCAGGCGGCGTCCTGGTCGTCGCCGTCGTGCAGGGCCTGCACCTGGGTTCTGAAGGCCGGATCTTCCCGCATACGCTTCATGTATGCCAAGGCATCGTCAATGGACATGGCCCCTCCAAACGATGAAATGGTGACGATCGGGTCGCCCGACACTGTACACCATATTTGGGTTCAGGCAATGCCAATAGCTTGTTCAGGATTTCTCAAGCCAGCGGCCAGCGGGTTCCGTACCGCAGCCCGGGCAGGTGGTTTTTTGTGCAACTATCTGAAATCCCTGACGCTGGATGAGCGGTTGCCCGCAGCTCTGGCAGTAGGTGTTGTTGCCGTTGTGCCCGGGAACATTCCCCACATACACAAACTGCAGGCCCGCCTGCCCGCCGATGCCCCAGGCGCGCTCCAGGGTGGCCAGGGGGGTGGGGCCGCGGTCTGTCATGCGCCAGGTGGGGTGGAATCGTGAAAGGTGCCAGGGAGTTTGCGGGCCGAGTTCGTCCCGGATGAAGGCGGCCATGGCCTGCAGCTCTTCGGCGGAGTCGTTGGCGCTGGGGATGAGCAGGGTGGTGACCTCCAGCCACCAGCCCAGGCGGCGGATGGTCTTGAGGTTCTCCAGCACCGGGGCCAGGCGGGCCTGGCAGATGTCGTGATAGAACGCCTCGGTGAAGGCCTTGAGGTCGATGTTGGCGGCATCGATATGCGGGGCCAGGGCGTCCAGGCATTCCGGACTCATGAAACCGTTGGAGACGATGATGTTGAAGAGTCCTGCCTGATGCGCCAGGCGGGCGGTCTCTTCCATCAATTCAAAAAACACCGTGGGTTCGGAATAGGTGTAGCTGATGGAGCGTGCGCCGTTGGCCTTGGCGGCGTCCACCAGTTGTTGCGGGGTGATGCGTTGGCCCTGAATGCCGCCTCCTTCGCGCGGCGGCTGGGAGAGGCTGTAATTCTGGCAAAAGCTGCAGGCCAGGTTGCAGCCCATGGTGCCCAGGGAAAACGTCATGTGCCCGGGATAAAAGTGGAACAGCGGTTTTTTTTCCACCGGATCCAAATGGATGGCCGCCACCTGATCGTACACCAGGGTGTGCAGGGCGTCATCCTTGACCATACGCACGCCGCAACGGCCGCGTTCGGCGTCGGCAATGACGCAATAGTGGCTGCACAACCGGCATTGCACGCGATGTTCGGATAGAGGTTTCCATAATCTGGCTGGATGCATGGTGGTCTCCCGGGGGTCACTGGGTGCGCGGCATGGGATGCGGCGGGCGGGGCGGAACATTGATTTGTGGTGCAATGATGAGTGGGTATGCATCGTTGCCCTGGGGGGTGCCGGTCTGGTTCTCCCGCTGGGGCGGGGGGGAGACGATGATCACCGTGTCCTGGCCGGGACCGCTTTCGATGCGCATGCCTTCGTGGAATGTGCCAAAATGTTTATCCCGGCGCACGTCCTGGGCGCTGGCGGGGTCTGCCTGGGGAAAGAGAAGCCAACATGCTGTAATAAAAAGGATAAGACGGATAGATGTCGGCATGGGGAGCCTCCTGACTGACGGTTCGTGCCAGAATACATCGCTGCAGGCAGCTTGAAAAGGCATGGCGCGTGCGGTACACGAAAAGTCTCACGTGTATTTTTTGCAAGGAGCATGCATGAAGTCCGAGCGCGGCAAGGCCTACAAGGCGGCCGGAGTCAACCTGGACGCTGCCGATGCGTTGGTGTCGCGGCTGAAGTCCCTGACCACCTCCACGCACATCAAGGGGGTGCTTTCGGATATTGGCGGCTTTGGCGGCCTGTTCAAGCCTGATCTGGGCGACCTGGAAGAACCCGTGCTGGTGGCCTCCACTGATGGCGTTGGCACCAAGCTCAAGTTGGCCTGCACCTATGGCGCCTACGACACCATCGGCATCGATCTGGTGGCCATGAGCGTCAACGACATTCTGGTCCAGGGTGCGCTGCCGTTGTTTTTTCTGGATTATTACGCCACCGGCGCGCTGGATGTGACCCGGGCCGAGCAGGTGGTGGCCGGGGTGGCTGCCGGCTGCAAGGAGGCCGGCTGCGCCCTGCTGGGCGGCGAAACCGCCGAAATGCCGGATGTGTACCGCGGCGACGACTTCGACCTCGCCGGCTTCTGCGTGGGTCTGGTGGATAACACCAAAATTGTGGACGGTGCGGGCATCAGCGTGGGTGATGTGATCATCGGCCTGGGCTCCACGGGGCTGCACTCCAACGGCTATTCCCTGGTCCGCAAGCTGGTGGAAGAAGCCGGCCTGACGCCGGATCAGAAATTCCCCGGCTCGCAGCGCACCGTCAAGGAAGTGCTGCTGGCGCCCACAGCCATTTACGTCAAGACCGTGCGTAATGTGATGCGCGATTTCAATGTCAAAGGCATGATCCACATCACCGGCGGCGGCTTCTACGACAACATTCCCCGCATTCTGCCCAAGGCGGTGGAGGTCCGGCTGCGTTTCGGCAGTTGGCCGGTGCCGTCGGTGTTCCACTGGCTCAAGGAGCAGGGCGGGCTCTCCTGGGGCGAGATGCTGCAAATCTTCAACTGCGGCCTGGGCTACCTGCTGGTGGTGCCCCAGGAGCAGGAAGAAGATGTGCATGCCCGACTGGGAGCCCTCAAGCAGTCGGCCTGGACCATCGGCCGCATTGAGCGCTGCAAGGACGCCCAGGGCGAGCAGGTGGTGTTCGACCACCTGCCCTGATCTGTGCCCGGAGCTGCCCCGGTCTGCCCCGGCGCATGCCGCCATCCATGTGCATTCACAGCAAAACCGCCGCCTGCAGCATTCGCAATGCAGGCGGCGGTTTTTCTTGGAGCACGCCCGAAGTCCGCACCCTCCGGAAGGGCATCAGGCCCCAGGCGTGGCGTCCAGGCCGGGCAGGTAGGGGTTGAAGTAGCCATAGCCCAGCCAGGGGCAGGCCTTTTTGAGCCGCTTGCGCATGGTGTTGAAGCCCATGGCCGGCGAGGGCGCGCGGCCTTCGCGGCCCTGCCTGGCCACCTCCAGCACCATGGCCGGGTCCAGATTCAGGTTGCGCCATTGGATGAAGTCCAGCCTCGTGGCGGCGATCAGCTCCTCCAGCGCGGCGTACTCTTCCTCGCTGTCCGTGATGCCTGGAAAGTAGAGCAGGTTCATGGAGACGAACATGCCATGCGCCTTGGCGGTCATGATGCTTTCCCGCACGTCGGCCAGGCTGTAGTTGGCCGGCCGGTGATAGGCGTTGTAGAACTCCTCCCGGGCGCTGATGCAGCTCACGCGCATGGAGTTGAGGCCGGCTTCCGCCAGCATGGCCACGGCGTTGGGCTGGCTTGCATTGGTGTTGCAGTTCACGGTGCCCTGCCCGCCGCCCTGTTTGAACAGCCGGATGCTCTGGGCAAGGATGTCCGCCTCGGTCAGGGGATCGCCCTCGCAGCCCTGGCCAAAGGAATGCACGGGCCGGCTGGAGCGGACGTCGTGATGCAGCATGACGGCGGCCACCTCCTCCGGTGTGGGCGTGAAGTTCAGCCGGTGCTGGGTGGCGGGAAAGCCGGATTCGTCGGGCTGCAGCGAAAGGCAGCCGATGCAGCGGGCGTTGCAGGCCCGGGCCGTGGGCAGGGGCGATTCATACCGCCCCAGGCACAGATTTCGCGCCGCCGGACAGCGTGAGCGCAGGGCGCAGCCGGTCAGGTGCTCCACCAGCCGGTTGCCGGGCATGGCCTTGAGCAGGGCCGCGGCCCCTTTACGGATGTTCGCTTCCGGAATGTGGGAGAATACCTGCCGCGGCTCGGCATCCACCTGCCTGGCCGCCACCCAGAATTGCCCGTCGGCATAGCCCACGGCGCCGTACGAAAACATGGGCAGCACCGGGGCCTGGGCGCCGGGGGCATAGGCGGCCACGCCCGTGCAGGTGTGGCCGGGGCTCACAAAGGCGGCCACGGCCTGTTCCTCCAGTTGCTCCAGGGTTCCGGAGTCCGGGTCCAGCCCCAGGGCATGCCGGCCGGGCAGCAGGAAGAGTTGGCTTTCCTGGGGCATGGGCATGAGTTCGTCCGGTCGCGGCAGGGCCAGCTCCTCGCCGCGGCGGCAGACCATCAACAGGGATGGATGATCATAGATGTTGCCGGAACTGTCCGCGAACACTGCAAATGGTCGCAAGGATTTGGAAGCCATTTCTTTTGCGTTTTCCCGAGGTTTGAGATACAGGACTGGTAGTTGCTGAAGATGGAATTCTTGTGGAGAGAGGACTGCATGGATCAGCTTTTCGGCCTCCCCCCAGGCGGGTTGTTGAGTCTTGTGACGGGTATTGCCTGCCTGGCTGCCATTGTTGTGTTGTTCAAGCAACTGCAGGCCATGTTGCGCATGCTGCTGCATACTGCCTCGGCCGAGCGCACGGCGCTGGCGGATGTGCTCGGTCGTCTGGCTTCCCACATGGAGCATCTGGTACAACTGCAGGAAGAAACCGTGACGCTGCTCAGGCAGGCGCCGGCCGGCCCTGGTGTCGCATCTTCTCGCGATGCTGTCCATGCGCTGGGAGCCCTGGCGGTGGAAGAACCCATTGAGGTGGAGGCCGCCCAGCTGCATCTGGCCGACAGCGCCGCGCAGGCCCTCAAGCGTCATCAGGAGCAGGACGCCCTGCTCGATGCCGCTGCGGCTGCCGGCGTAGGCGTGCTGGCGGCTGTGGCCGTGGCGCAGGCTCCCGCAGCAGATGGCCCGGGCGATGCGGACCGCGACGGTTCCGTGGCCCTGGATTCCCTGGATTCCCTGGACTCTCCGGACTCTCTGGATTCCCTGGACGAACATGATGCCTTCGTCGAGGAACCCTCCCCCCTGCCAGCGTCTGTGCCGGTTCCCCCACACAAAAAGCCGGCCCTCGTTGCGCCCTGGTTCAGCCAGACGGTGCATGCCGACGAGCTGGAACCGCTGGCCGATTCGGGGGCAGAGCCGGTGTTCGAATCAGAGGCCGATGCCGAGCCCGACCTTGTGTTCGAGCCGGTCCCCTTCTCGTCGTCCAGGGGGGCTGAGGATGCCGCGGCCTTGTCCTCCATTTTTGCCGGCGACGATGCCGAGGATGACATTTGGGAACAAGCCCCTGCGTCCCTGGGGAAGTCGGGGGGCAAATTGGGGGGCAAATTGGGGGGCAAATCGGGGGGCAGCTCCGGCGAGGCTGACCCTGACGACGAAGGTCTGGCCCTTGTGTTCGAGGAGTCTGCCCCAGATGCACCAGATGCACCAGATGCAACAGGCGAGCTGGGCGAACCGGACGCGTCCACGTGGGCGCTTGACGAATCCCTGGAAAACGACCTCGACGCCGAAGCCGCGATCTCGTTCGACTCAGACGAGGCCTGGGAGGATCCAACCCTGCCGCCTCCCTCGGCCCTGGAACTGCAGTTCGATGACCCGCGTCCAGCTGTCACGGACAGCCGGGGCGAGCTGGATGATGGGCTGCTCGATTTTGAAGCCGAGCTGCCGGACTTGCCGGAGGCGCCGGAGCGCTTCGAGGAGCCCGACGACACCCGCATGTGGGATGAGCCAGTTGAGCCGCTCGGGCCAATCGGGGCAGAGTTGCCGGATGCGGCGTTGTCGTTCGAGGTGCCCGAATTTGAGATGTCAGAGCTGGAGAGGTCCCCGGTTCCCACCGCGGCCCAGGTGGACATCATGTCCGAGCTGTTGTCGAGCGATGCGGCAACCCAGGAAGCGGACGCAGAGGCGGACGCCGTGCTGCCGCCTTCTTCCCCTGCCGAATTGTTGTCCGAGCCGTCGCCCGAGCCGTTCCCAGGCGCATCACCTGCCAACGGGCTGCTGCGTGCCGAGGAGGAAGGCGACGCCACCGAAACGGAGATCCGTTTCGAGGCGGACGCATTGCCCCCGGTGCGGGGTGTCGGGAACGCCGGCATGGCGACCCTCGCCCTTGAGCCGGACGGCGACGACGGCGAACTGGTGATCGATTTCGAAACCGGGGATGCGCCGGCCATGGTCGCCGCCAGCGGCGAGGACATCGCCGCGGCCCTGGATGACGATGACCTGATCTTCGAGATGCCCGACGCCGGCGAGGCGGCCACCTCGGCCACCCCGGCCGCGGCTCCCGCGGCGTCCAGCACCGGACACGCTGCCCTGACTGACGAAGAACTGGTATTCATGCTGGATGACGAGGTCTCCCCGGTCTTTTCCGTGGACGATGCCGCCCCTGCCACCACGCCTGCGGGCGGGGCCGTGGCGGATGCCGACGCCATCATGTTCGACGGAGTCTTCGAGGTGGAAGCTGGCGAGGATATCCTGCAGTTTGTGGATGACCTGACCGCGGAGGATGAGGCGCTCGTCCTGTTTGAGGCCGATGCCCCGTCCCCAGCCGCCGCCCCAGCCGCGCCTGGCCGGGCGCGCAGGGCCGCCGCGCAGACGCACCTGGAGGGCGATGGACTCGTTGGACTTGATGGCTCCGACGCCTTGGTGTCCTTCGAACCTACCATCATGCCCGACCTGGAGCGCCGCGCATCGGGCCTGGCCTACGAAGAGCAGTTGGAGCGAGACATTGCAGCCCTGGAAGACATCATCTCCTTCGATGATGAGGACACCCCCCAGGCCACGCCGCGCCCTCGGGCGACAGGGCACGCAAATGGCCACGCAAATGGCCACGCGGGCCATGCCGGTCAGGCGGATGCGGCCTTGCGGGCAGCTCGGACCGGGAATGTGATTGCAGACGAGTAGCAGGCCAGGGCGGGGAACCCTCGTCAAAGAGGATTCCCCCGAGCGCGCGCTGTTCAAACAGGCGAGTGCTGCTCAAAAGGGCGACATGCGGTAGGGCATTTTACTGTTGAAAAAGGACGATACGAGAGGGGAAACCGTGTTGCAAAAGGGTCTCCCCTCTCGCGCTTTCCCCTTCCAACACGTTGAGAGCGACCTTGAATCACAATAACAGTCTTTGGAAAGGGGGTCGGGGGAAGGTCCTTTCTTCCGAAAGGTTTTCCCCCGAGAACTCCTTTCACAGATAACTTGCGCTATTCCAGGGTCAGTTCAAAGCGTTTGCCCTGGGGCTCGCGCGGCTCGGCCGGGGAGGCGTCATCGTCGGACGGCCGGCTCCCGAAGTCGCGGAGTCCTGTCCCGCTCACCCGCACCGTCCATTTGCCGTCATGGGTCACCTGCAGGCGGTAGCGCAGCGCTTGGTTTATCTTGCTGGATGCCTTGAGATTTCTGTATGTGGAGTTGGTGGCCAGGGTGGCGACCAGCTGCTTTTCGTTGTCCCTGAGTTCCACGCTGATGGGGTCACCGCCCTTGCGGGAGACTTCAAAGCGCACCAGCCCTGGTTCCAGGGGGAAGGCGACGCTTTCGCATGGGCCGGTGCCTTCCAGCACATACTCGCCGCGTTCGCTGAAAATGGCCGAGCAGAAGTTCCGGGTGGGGGACTCGCCGTCTGAAACCGGGGGCCCGGGCTGCGCGTCGGGTGGGGGAGGCGCTTGCACGGGCGGCGGAGCGGCGGCTTCGGTGAACTTGAAGGTGAAGGCGCCGGGTTCCGCAGTGAAGCGGCCGTACGCGGCGCGGATCTCCACCCGGCCGTTGGGCGGGATTTCCGAAAACCGTTGCTTGAAGCTCCACACCGGGGCGCGGCTCTCCAGGCCGATGGCGGTGACTTGCACTTCCACATCGCGGCGGGGGCGCGGCGCATTGTTGATGATCGCGCCGGTGAGGGTCCGGTCTTCAGCCACAATGAATTGGAGATATTCGAACTGGTTGCCGGCGTCACCCGAAAAGGGTCTGCCGATGGTGGTGCCTTGGGCATGCGCCCGGACCGGCATGGCAACCAGGGCGAGCAGCAAGGCAAGCGCCAGCAGTGCCGCCATGGACGGTGTCAGGGACGGTGTCAGGGACGTTGTCAGGGAGGTCGCCGGCGTTGCCGGGCAGCTGCGGGAGAACCGTTCAGCGCGCATGCATATCCCTCCGGGCGTGGCCCAGCGCCATGGCAGGCTGTAGTGGTGGCGCAGGGCGGGCGTTACGCTGCGCCGTGTCTGCGCTGTTCCTGGATGTCGTCGTCATCCGCCGCATCTTCGGCGGGTGCATCAGGCAGGCCCGTGCCGCCTGGGCAGTGGATGTCTTCGCGTCCACGGATGCCGTCCACGTCGCGCCGGGTTTCCTGCACGCTGCGCACCAGGTCCGAGACGATGTGCGCCAGCCCGGCCAGGGCCTCGGGAGTCAGCGGCGCACCCCTGCACGCGGTGATGCTTTGGTGCAGAAAATGCAATTTTTCTTCCACGGCGGCCAACTGGGCGGTGATGTCGTGCATGCCTGGCATGGGCATCTCCTTGGGCAAGACCGTCAGCGAATTTTGGCAGTGCGGTACGACACCAGCAGGTCTGCCGCGTCGAATTTCATCACCATCTGGTCGCGGTATTCGAACGCACCGCCAGTTTTCCAGCTGCAGACGCGCCCGCCTCCGGGTTCGCCGGAGCAGGCGGCGGGCTCGCCGTAATCGCGTACGGCGTCAGCATAATTGTACACCAGATAACGCTCTTCCCAGTTGATGCCAGGCTCGCTGGCGCAGCCGGCCACCAGGACGACGCAGCACGCCAGCGCCGCCAGAAACGCGCGCAGGAAAGGGCGAAATGCCGTGAGGGACTGGTATGGCGGCACCGGAGCCTCCTTGTACAGGTCATCTTTCAGGGGGTCGGGGGTGTCCTGTGGGGCTGGCGGCGTTGGCGCACGCCTGCCCCACTGCATCGGGACAGTAGCAGGTGCGGGGTGCCGTGTCCACTTGCCGGCCGCGCCCGGGATCAGCGCTTCATGTTTTCGAACTGCAGCGGCCGGTCGAAGGTTTCCTGGCCCAGCAGGGCGATGACGGCCTGCAGCTCGTCGATTTTTTTCCCGGTCACGCGCACCTGCTCATCCTGAATGGCCGGCTGCACCTTGATGCCCGAGGCCTTGATGAGCTTGACGATTTTCTGCCCGGTTTCCTTGTTCACGCCCTCGCGCAAGGTCGCCACCACGCGGATGGCGTTGCCGGAGGCGTCTTCCGGGTCGGCAAATTCCATGCAGCGGGGGTCCAGCTTGCGGCGGACCAGATGGCTGGCCAGCATTTCCTGCATGGCGCGCAGCTTCATGTCGTCCGAGGCCAGCAGCGTGACTTTTTTGTCTTTCTTGTTGAGATCAATTTCGGCGCGTCCCGTCTTGAAGTCGTACCGCGTTTGGATCTCTTTCTTGACGTTGTTGATGGCGTTGTCCAGTTCCTGCAAGTCGATCTTGCTGACGATATCAAAGGAAGGCATGGCGTCTCCCGAATCTGGCTGAATGATCCTGAAACGTTCTTTCCCTAGCCGCAATGCAGCGAAAGAGCAAGCCCTTGCTGGCGGCTTGCCATCCCGGGCGGGCCAATGTAGTCATGATACTGGGACCACTGGGCGTGGGCCGAGGCTGCAGCGCGGACTGCGCCGGGGCACGCTTGTGGATTGTTCTGCCGTCACCATCTTTACCGTGAGTTATCGCAAGGAGACGCACATGCTTCCCAAGGATTTGCTCTACATTGGCCTGGGCGCCGCGTACATGGCCAAGGACAAAATGGACGAACTGCTCGGGGACCTGGAGGAGCGGGGCAAGCTCTCGCGCGAGGAGGCGGAAAAATTCCTGGATGACGCCAAGGCCCGCGCCGCCAAGGAGCGCACGGACATGGAGGCCAGCCTGAAGACCGCCCTGCGGGAGGCCGTGGCCGAACTGGGCCTGGCCACCAAGGACGATGTGGAGGATCTGAAGAAACTCATCAAGGCCAAGGGATAGCGCCCAGTTTCAGAAGAATGCTCAGGGAAACACCGTTCGCCGCAACGGTGTTCCCCTGAATCCATCGCAGGCATTTTTGCTATCGTCCCGCCCTGGAACAATACGATGCGAGATGCCCGCGTGCAGCGGGTGGGGCATTGCTCCCTGCAGGCCTCCCTTGCAACGCGGTTGTGCCAGAATTTAAAAAACTTGCTGCTGGAATTATTGCTGATGCTTAGGGCGTGGCTCCGTTACAGCCAGCGGCAACCGCCTGCCGCCATGACGAATTCGCCTTGATTGTTGCAGCATTGTGTCATATGTGTATTCTGCAGCACGGAGGACCAGGGGCGGGCGCGCGGGGCGTTTGCCGGCAGGGGCTCCCTGCAAGGCGGATTTCTGGTGCAGCCTTCACGTCCCGGTCTGGCCCTGGAGGGCCTTCCTGTCATCGGTCTGGCGGCATTTGCCACTGTGGTGGCAGCCGTGCTTGGTTGGAGCGTGCCTGCCCTGGCAGGGCTCCTGTTCACCGCATTCAGCCTGTGGTTTTTCCGCGATCCCGTACGCATTGCGCACGTGACCGAACACGACGCGCCTGTGGTCGTCAGCCCGGCGGACGGCCGGGTGCTTGCCGTGGATCGGCAACCGGACCCTGTTTCGGGCGTGGCGCGCACGCGCATCTGCATCTTCATGAATGTCTTCAATGTGCACGTGAACCGGGCGCCGGTGCCGGGGCGTGTGGTGTACCGCAAGCATCATCCCGGCAAATTCTTCAATGCTTCCTTCGATAAAGCAAGCGTGTACAACGAGCGTTGCGTGCTGACACTGCAAGGGGCGGACGGGCGGCGCACCACCCTGGTGCAGATTGCCGGGCTGGTGGCGCGGCGCATCGTGTGCCGGGTCGAGCCCGGGGATGTGCTGGCGCTGGGGGAACGCTTCGGCTGCATCATGTTCGGCTCGCGTGTGGATGTGTATCTGGATGACGCGTTTGAACCAGTCGTGAAGGCAGGAGATGGAACGCTGGCGGGCATGACCGTCCTGGCTGTTCAGTCTCCCGGTCATGGCGACACAACAGGGTGAGGGGGAGGGACGCCATGCCCGATGTGAACAACCGCAATCCCAGACGAGGCAGGGAGCGGCAGCCTGCCGCCTCCGGCTGGGTGGCCCACCTGCCGAATCTGGTGACCATGACCAGCCTGTGCAGCGGATTTGCCGGCATCCTGATGGTCATGGACGGTCGGTTCGAGCATGCTGCCCTGGCCATCCTGCTTTGTTTTTTGCTGGATGGCATTGATGGCAATCTGGCCCGGCTCACCCGTTCCACCAGTCCCTTGGGGGCGCAGCTGGATTCCCTGGTGGATGTGGTGGCCTTCGGGGTGTTGCCGTCCATTCTGATCTTCAAGTGGCAGCTGCACGACTTCGGCCGGGTGGGGGCGCTGGGGGCTTTTGCGCTGGTGGCTGGCGGCGTGTACCGGCTGGCGCGGTTCAACGTGCAGTCTGCGGTCAGCAAGTCTGTGCATTTCACAGGGTTGCCCATCCCGGCGGCGGCGCTGGCCCTGGCCACGTTGTGCCTGTTCTGGCACAGCATCGAAATGGGACAGCAGATTACACAGTTGCTGCCGGGTTTTTGCCTGGCCCTGTGCCTGCTGCTGGCCCTGCTCATGGTTAGCCGGGTGCCATATCTTTCCTTGAAAAATCCTGCGCTTATTCGCGCCCAGCTGCGGGCGCATCCGGCCCGGTGGACCATGGCGGTAGCTGGCGTGGCCTATTTATTGGGCATGCGGCCGTGGCTGGTGTCCTTCGCCTTGATCATGGCGTATGGCATGTCTGGTCCCACGGCGGCGCTGCTGGCCTCGGTGCGCAGCATGGAGGAGCGGCCGTCCGTGTAAGGTGTCTGCCTCAATCGGGCTGGTATTCGGGCAATGTTTCCCTCGTCCGGCATGCGTTTCGTCATGCTGGGCGGGGGATTTTTTTGCTGAAACGTCCGGGTATTGGTGCTACAACTGCCGCGAGGCATCCCGTTGGACCCAGGCGCCGCTTCCCGTTGGATTCAGGCGCCGCAACCTGCGAAGGACGAAGGCATGGGACAGACCATCCGCTTCGGCGTTTCCCTGGACTCGGAATTGCTCGAAAAATTTGATGCCCTGTGCGAGGAACGCTGCTATCAGACCCGTTCCGAGGCCATTCGGGACCTCATTCGCAACACGCTGGTGCAAAAGGAGTGGGAGGATACGGGCAACGTGGTGGCCGGCACCCTGACCCTGGTGTACGACCATCACAAAAGCGATCTGGCGCAGCGGCTCACCGAGTTGCAGCACGACCATCACGACGTCATCATCTCCACCATCCATGCCCATCTGGACCACGACAACTGCCTGGAAGTGCTCATCCTCAAAGGCCCGGGCAAGGACGTGCAGGCCCTGGGGCAAAAGCTCATCTCCACCAAGGGCGTGAAGCACGGCAAGCTGAATCTGACCACCACAGGCAAGGACATCATGTGAGTGCCAGTCGCTGAACAGGACACAAAAAAACGCTGCCGGGACCGCCAGTCCCGGCAGCGTGTTATATTGCTGCGCATGGTGCCGCAGACGTTCGTCTACTGGATGGCGCCCCAGACGGCCTTGAATTCGTCGCGACGGTTCTGGGCCCAGGCGTTTTCGTTGTGGCCCACGGCGGCAGGACGTTCTTCGCCGTAGCTGATGGTTTCCAGCTGCATGGCGGGCACGCCCATGTTCAGCAGGTAGCGCTGGGAGGCCTGCGCACGACGGTTGCCCAGGGCGATGTTGTATTCCTGGGTACCGCGCTCATCGCAGTGGCCTTCGATGAGCACTTTGAGGGTGGGCTTGCTGCGGATGAGCTGAGCCTTGCGCTGCAGCACGGCCTGGGCGGCAGCGTTGAGCTCGTAGCTGTCGAAGGCAAAGTAGACTTTTTCGTCCAGAATCACGCGTTCGCTTTCAGAAAGCGAGCGAGCGGCGTCCAGGGCGGGATCGTATCCACCGCCGCCGGTCCCGGCGGGATCGGTCATGGGCTTCTTGCTGCAGCCTACGGCGGCCACCAGCACCAAAGCACAAAGCAAAGCCAGTTGCAAAATGCGGGTGACGGACATGTTCCTTCCTCCTACGCGATTGCGCGTCCAATGAATGGGGGGTTAAGTTTGTTAACTGCGCGACGGAGCAGCCAATTGGCGAGTTGACGCCGGGAACATTCCCGCGGCACTGGGGTGCCGTCCGCAGCGCGAAAAGATGGCGAGTGGTATAGCGCTTTGATTCATCAGTCAATAGCCTTCCCAGCCCTTGCGCTACGGGGCTTCGGTGATCCCCCAGGCCGGGAAGGTGGCCCCGCCCAGGGGCAGCGGTTTGGGCTCCAGGCCGTCCTTGGTGGTCAGGTACAACTGCTTGCTGCCCGCCCGGCTGGAGGTGAACGCCACGAAGTAGCTGTCGGTCAGGAACGCCGGCTGTTCGTCGGAGCCCGGGCCGAAGCTGATCTGCGTTTCGCCGCCGCCGGTGAGGTCGATGCGGAACAGGCGGTGCCCGCCGCCAGTCTGGCGGGTAAAGGCCACCATGGTGCCGTCCGGGCTGATGGTGGGATCCGTGTTCCAGCCGCTCGTGGTCAGCCGGCGGATGCCGCCGCCGTCCTTGAGCATGATCTGCGGGCTGCCGTACCGGTCGGAGACGAACACCATGCGCGTGCCGGAACGATCAAACCGCGGCGAGGTGTTGATGGCGTTGTCTTCCACCAGGGTCTGCGAGGGTTGCAGGTTGCTGCCCAGCAGGTAGATGCCCGGCGAGGGCTTGACGGCGATGGATGCTGCCAGCTGGCCGCTGGCCAAATAGAACGGCCCGATGACCAGGTTGCCGGGATAGCGCATGGTGCGGACCTGCCCGCCGGACCACACCCCCAGGGAGTTGTAGCGGTTGGACAGGTGGGTGAAGGCGATGCTGCGGGCGTCCGGAGACCATGCCGGGCTCATGCACTGGCCGTTCAGGCTGGTGATCTGCCGCTTGTCCCGGCCATTGGGGCGGGCAGCGAAGACGTTGCGGTTGGAACCAGCCGCCACATAGGCCAGGGACGCACGGTACAGGTCTGGCGAAAGATGCAAGGATTCAAGCCAGCTGCCGCAGAATCGATCCGCCACTTTGGGCAGCGCCGCGGCGGCGAGGCCGGTGTACTGCTTGCCCACCAGCAGCGTGCGGCTGAAGGCGTCGTACACGCGCAGTTCCACCGTGCCCGGGGCGGGCCAGCCAGTGGTGACCACATAATTGGCGCCGGCCAGCTGGAAGCGATTGAAGTCGATGGCATCGCCCTGATAGGCGTTGAGGGTCGTGCCGCCCAGGATGGCGGAATCTGGCAGCAGATCCACGATGGGCAGAATGGCCAGGTTCTGGCGCACCAGTTCCTGCAGCTGGGAGGCCAGGCCGGGATCCCCGCCGAGGGGCTGGGCCAAGGCCATCTTGAACGTGCCCTGGCCCGAGCCGGTGATGGTGACGTTGATCATGCCGTTGGCTGTCTGCCCGTTGGCCAGGGAGGGCCATACGGCGGCCACGAACAACAGCGCCGACACCAACAGGCGCAGACGGTGCGGAACGCAGGAAATGGTGCGGGACAGGGGGGAGACGCTCACCGCGGCTGCTCCTTGGAGTTGAAATCGATACTGAACGAGAACGAGGTGTTGGACGGAGGCGGACCGAACACGGCATTGGCTGTGCCCAGGGTGACGGCCAGCATCGCCGCCTCGTCGAACGCCGCATTTTGCGAGGAACGCGCCAGGGAATGGGACGCAAGGACGCCGCTGGCGTCGAACTGCAGCCTGATTCGCGTCACCAGGACGGGGCCAACGGGGGAAACGCCCCGGGGAACCCGCCAGTGCTGCTTGATCTGCTGCGAGATTTGCGCAGCCCAGGCCACATCCAGTTCTTCCGCCGTGGCTCCAGACCACTGCTGCGCCGGGGAGGCGGGCTGCTGGGCCCAGACTGGCCACGCCGGCCAGGTCAGCCAGAAGGGAGCGCTGGCCAGCAGCAGGGAGCCTGCAATGCCGCGTCGCCTCATGAGGTCTGCTCCCGGGCGTTGAACGTGATGCTGAAGGTCATATTCCGCCGGGTGGGCGGGGCCGTCAGGTGCGCTTCCAGCTGGGTTTTGGTCAGGGCCTGCAGGGCCGAGGAATCGAAATCCCCGCGGCCGGAGGGGGTCTTGACCTGGAAATTATAGATCTTTCCGGAGGCGTCGATGGAGACGACCACCTCGGTCTGCACGTTCATGCGCGAGTCCACCGTGGGCGGCAGGATCCAGTATTCCTTGACCACCCTGGAGACATACTGCGCATAGGCAAGCTCGGGGGACGTGCCGCCGCCGCCGCCGCGGCCATCGCCGCCTGCGCCGCCGGTGCCGTCCCGGGCAAAGCCCGTGCCGGATCGCGTCCCTTGCAGCTCGGCCAGGGCATCGCCCACGATGTCGCCTTCGGCGCTCTTGGCCTGGGCCGCCACGTCGCGCAATGCCTCGGACAGGGCCTTGGCATTGGGATCGCCCTGGGCCTGACCCTTGACGCCCGGCTTGGTGCCCTGTGGTCCCTGGCCCGCCTTGGCATCGGCCTTGGCATCGGGCTTGGCGCCAGCTTTGGCATCGGGCTTGGCCGTGCTCGCCGTCTGCTTGGCGGCATCTGTCGCCTTGGTGTCCGGCTTCTTGGCCGTGTCCGCCGCCTTGGCGTCCGGCTTTGCGGCCGTGGTCGCCGCCTTGGGATCCGGTTTCTTGGCTGCGTCTGCTGCCTTGGGGTCCGGTTTGGCCGGGGGCTTCTGGGCCGAGGCCGGCTTGGGCTCGGGCTTTTTGGGCTCGGGCTTTTTGTCTTCCGGTTTCGGTTCGGGCTTCTTGGGCTCAGTTTTTTCCGCAATGGGCGTGGCCTTGTCCGGAGTTGGCGGCTTGGGCTTAGGCTGCTCCACGGGCTTGGGCGGTTCCGGTTTTGCGGGCTCGGGCTTGGCCGGTTCCGGTTTTGCGGGCTCCGGCTTGGCCGGTTCGGGCTTGGCCGGCTCGGGCTTGGGCGGTTCCGGTTTTGGCGGCTCGGGTTTGGGTTCCGGGCCTTTGACGGGCGTGCCGGCGTCCGGGTCTCCCTTGGGTGGCGGAGGCGGGGAGCCTTCCTTGACTTTGGCCGGAGCGGCCGAGGGCTTGGAAGGATCGCCGGCCATGGTTCTGCCGTCTATCTTCGGGCCGGCCGGCTTGGTCGGGTCGCCCACCATGTCCAGCATGACCACGTTTTTGGGGTCGAACGGCGGCGGCGTGCTCATGGACGGACCAAAGAGCACGAGCAACACCACCAGCAGGTGGATGGCCAGGGAGATGGCCAGACTTGTCCAACGCGATGCAGGCATGAAACCGTCTCGACTACTGCTTCGGCTTGCCGCCGGAGGTGCCGGTGGCTTTGGGGGGAGCGGGTTGCGAGGATGCGGCGGGCAGTTCCGCCTGTTCCGCCACCACGCCCAGTTTTTCCACACCGGCCAGGCGAATCTCGGACATGGCCTGCACCACCACACCGTAGGGCACGTCCTTGTCCGCCTTCAGGAAAAGCTGTTTCTTGGCAGCCACCACGTTCTGCTTCACCTGGGCCTGCAGGGTATTCAGGTTGGTCTGATACTTGTCGAGCATCATGGAGCCGTCTTTGGTGATGGTCAGGACAAGGTGTTCCACCTCCGAAGGCAGCACGTCCACCTTGCGGGTCTGCGGCAGGTCCACGTCCAGGCCCTGGGTCATCATGGGCGCGGTGACCATGAAGATGATGAGCAGCACCAGCATGACGTCCACGAAGGGGGTCACGTTGATTTCTGCCATCATGCCGTTGCGGCCGCCGTTGCCTGAGCTCATGCCCATATGGAGTTCCTTCCTAGGCCTGGGCCATGCTGGGCAGTTCGCGCTGGACCCGGTTCAGGAACACCCCGGCAAAGTTCACCAGCTCGGCTTCCAGATGACTGATCAACCCATTGAAATAGTTGTACGCAATGGCGGCGGGAATGGCCACCAGCAGGCCGATGGCCGTGGCGATGAGGGCCTCGGAAATGCCGGGGGCCACCGTGGCCAGGGACGCTGCCCCCTGTTTGCCGATGGAGTGGAAGGAGTGCATGATGCCCCACACCGTGCCAAAGAGCCCGATGAACGGGGCCGAACTGGCGCAGGTGGCCAGGAAGGACAGGGAGGCGGTGAGCCGGCTCACCTCGTTGGAAACGCCGTGGCGCAGGGCCCGGCGCAGGTTTTCCACCACGGTTTCCACTTGTCCCTTGTCCGGGGAACTGTATTCCTCAAAACGATTGAGCTCGTTCACGCCTTCCACGGCCACGCGGTAGGCCGGGGAATAGGAGTCCAGGCCCATGCGTTCGATGGCCAGGTGCAGGCTGCGCGCTTCCTGAAAGGCGCCCATGTCTCGCACGGCGCGACGCTTGGCGCCCTTGAGCATGAAAATCTTGGTGCAGATGATGGTCCAGCTTGTCAGGGACATGACCACCAGCAGGGCGATGACCAGTTTGACCACCAGGGTGGCCTGTCCCAGAATTTCCAAATAACCCATTTCGTTCATTGCGGTCTCTCCGGTGCCACAGTGGCATGCTGCAAATCGTGCTGCGTCGCATTAAGGACGAGCGCGGCGAGGGCGGGCAGGACCTCCTCGGCCCTGGCGCGCAACACCAAGTCCGGCAGGGCGCCGAACAGGCTGTCGCCGGCATTGAGTTCAATCACGCGGCCGCCGTGATCTTTCACTTCCCAGGGCAGCTGGCTGGCCGGGGCCACTTCGCCCGACGTGCCCACGATGAGGAGCAGATCCGCCTGCCGGGTCAGGGCCATGGCGGCGGCCAGGGCCTGGGGCGGGATGTGCTCCCCGAAAAAGACGATGTCCGGCCGCACCACGCCGCCGCAGCGGCAGGTCCAGGGGATGGTGGACCGGGTCAGACTGGCGGCTTCCTGGGCCGGGTGGGGCGTCTTGCAGGTCATGCAATAGTATCGCCGGGCATTGCCATGGAATTCCACCACCCTGCGGGACCCGGCTGCGGTGTGCAGGCCGTCGATGTTCTGGGTGATTATGGCCTGCAGCCGGCCGGCTGCCTCCAGGCTGGCCAGGGCGGTGTGGCCGGCATTGGGCCGGGCGGCGTCAAAGTCCCGGTTGGCGTCCAGCAGAAATTCCCAGACCTGGCGCGGATCGCGGCGCAAGGCGGCCAGGGTGGCCACGCGCATGGGATCGTGCCGGCTCCAGAGCCCGCCAGGACTGCGAAAGTCGGGGATGCCGCTGGCCACGGAAATGCCAGCCCCGGTCAGGGCCACGCAACACCGCGAGTCACGAAGCATCTGCGCTGCCGCAGGAATATGCTGCCGCCAAGATTCCATAACCCATGGACCATCATGATGTCGAAAAATGACCTTCCCCGCCGAAAGCGGAAGGCAGGGCGAATGGTTCGCCGCGGAGGGTGGGGGTGCTCCTGCCCCATCAACTATAGAGTCTCTCTACACTTTGTTTATTGAAATGCCAAGAGGGGCACTCAGGGCTTTCTGCCATTTTCGTGCCTTTCCGGCACGTGAAAAAAACGCAATCCGCAGGCAGCGGCGGACCGCACCGGGGGGGTGAGGCATGCCCCCCCGGTGCACAAGGTGGACGCGCATGCTGCATGTTACGTCACGCATGGCGGTCTCTTGCAGCGCAAGGAAACTCATTTGTCGCGGCGGCCGCTGTAACTCTCGTATTGCATGGATTTGGCCATGCGATTCTGCAGTGCGGGCCGGGCTGCCGGCGGGGCCGCCAGGGTCTCATCCACCTGCTGGCGCAGTTGTTCCACATCCTTTTCGAGGTTGTCCTGCACGCGCTCGGACCCCACGGCCTGGTTGGCCGCCTGCTGGGTCTGCACGTAATGGTCGATGCTGGCGCGGGCTCCGGCAGCGTCGCCCCCCCGCACCTTGGCGGCCACGTCTTCCTTGAGTTTGTTGTAATCCTCGGTGAGCACCTTGCGTTCCCAGCTGCCCTTGTCGATGGAGGCGTCGGCGTCGGCGCGGCCTTCCACGCAGGCCACCACCAGGGGCTGCGTCAGGTGCAGGGCGCGTTGCGCCTCCCTGGGACCATAGCGTACGGAGACCGGGCCGATTTCGAACGCTGCCGGCTGATCCGTGCGAGCCTGCAGTGTCAGATGCAGCGTGCGCGAGGCGCCATCGGCCAGACTGCCGGGGCGGATGACGGCCACGTCGCCGTCCATATCCACCGGATATCCCGAGGCTTCCAGCAGTTGCACGCCGCGGGGAAGGTGGATGCGGAGTTCCAGATGCAGGGCCACGGCCCGGCGCACGGTGGCGAACTCCTCGAAGAACCCGGCGGCAAAGGTCCGGGGATCTTCCAAAAAGCGATAGCTGCCGCCGCCCTGGTCCGCAATGCGGGTCATGAGGAATTCGTTGAAATCCAGCCCCACGCCCACGGTGGAGAGCATCACGTCCTGGGCCAGACCTTTGGCGGCCATGCGGCCCAGCTGGACGGCATCGGTCACGCCGCGGTTGGCCAACCCGTCGGAGACCAGCAATACCAGGCGGGCGTTGGCGGACTCGCTCGCCTGCTGCAGGGCCTGCAGGCCGTATTCCAGGCCTGCGCCCAGGTTGGTGTTGCCGCCGGCTTCCAGGGATTCGATGTGCTCCAGCAGCGCGGCCTTGGTCTGGGGGGTACACCGGGCGAGGGGCTGATGCACCACCACATCGTCGGCATAGGAAACCAGGGCAAAGCGGTCGCGCTCGGTCATGGCGGCCACCAGGGTGCGCAGGGCCTCCTTGGCGCCGGCCATTTTGTCGCCGCGCATGGAGCCGGAGCGGTCCAGCACCACGGCGACATCCATAGGCTGATTCACGGCGGGGTGCCCCGATGGCGAGGCAGGGCCCTCCCCGGCGGCAGCCTTGAGGGTCAGGGAAAGGGTGGTGCGGCCGTCGGAGCCCCGGACCAGTTTGGACTGGGTGAGGGTGGCCGTCATGGCCAGGGGGCCTTCCCCGGCGGAAAGGGTGGCCGCGCTGGCCGCGGCGGGCATGGCGGGGAGGCTGGTCTGCCGGCTGAATCCCAGCACCGTGCAGGCGGCTGCCACGAGCACACAGAACAGAAAGAGCCATTGCATGGGTGCGCGCTGCATGAAGACGTCTCCTGACATGGGTTGCGTAGTGCGGTGCAGCGTACCGCAAGGCGGGGACATCTCAAGGAGGCCGGGGGTAAATATGCGGCGTGCGCCATTTACATTCTCCTTACAGAAGGGGGGCAGACAACCGCCGGGGAAGGCACTATAGCAGGCAACACAAGGAGCCGATGCATCATGCAACAGCACAAGGCGAGAATTCTCGTGGTGGAGGACGATCCCGCCATCCTGCGCGGGCTGCTGGACGTGTTGATCTTCAACGGCTACCAGGCCGTGGGCGCGGACGACGGCGTGCAGGGCGAGCAGCTGGCCCTGGTGGAATCCTTCGACTGCGTCCTCCTGGATGTCATGCTGCCCGGCAAGGACGGCTTTTCCGTGTGCAAGGCCCTGCGCAAAAAAAAGCCGGGGCTGGCCATCATCATGCTCACGGCCAAAGGTGCGGAAAACGATGTGGTGGAAGGATTTCAGTCCGGGGCGGATGATTACGTCACCAAGCCGTTTTCCCTGCGCGAACTCATGGTCCGCGTGGAGGCTGTGCTGCGTCGCAGCGGTCGCCGCATGGGCGACGAGCGTCTGGAGCTGGGCGGTCTGGTGTTCGACGGTGCGTCCCTGGAGCTCTCGTGCGAAGGCACCCCCGCGGAGCCCCTGACCCGGCGGGAGATGGAGATCCTGCTGTACCTGCGTCGGCGTTATCCGGCCGTGGTCAGCCGTCAGGAACTTCTGCGCGATGTGTGGGGGTACCCCGATGTGGACATCGAAACCCGCACCGTAGACATCCACATGACGAAATTACGCAAGAAGATTGCCCTGTTGGCTGGAGAACGGCAGTTCATCGCCACCGTGCGCGGCGAGGGCTATCGGCTTGATCCGGATCTCCTGCGCGACACCCCCGACGCGGAGGCCTGATGTCGCGCGTCACCATGGTGCTGGCGCTGGTGTTTCTGGCGCTGGCCGTGCCCCTGGGCTGGTTCATCCAGCGCAGCTACGAGAGCCTGACGCGCGAGGAAATGGCGGCCATGCGGTTTGTGGCCGTGGCCCTCTTTGATGCCATGGAAGAGGAACTGGCCCAGATGGTGGCCCGCGAGGAAGCCCGCCCGGTGGATGCCTGGCAGTCTGGCGATCCTGACGGCGACGGTCTCCCCTCCGGCCAGTCCTTTCCCATTGCGCCCTGGATCCTGGGCTATCTGCAGCACAACCCGGACGGCAGCCTGGATATGCCCGTGCAGCAGGCGGCATTTTCTGCGGAAAAGCGCACCTTGTTGCGCAGCGTGAACGAGGAGATCGGCCGCCGCGCCGCCCGGGACGACGGGCCGCTCCTTTCCGCCTCGGCGTCCAGTTCTGCGGCACCCGGCCAACCAGTGCGCCCGGGCGAGAAGTTTTTCATCGCCCAGTCTCCGCCGCCCGCCACGCCGCCGCCGTCGCCCAAAAACAAGGACGCATCGTCCCGGAACATGTCCGGCGGGGCGTCCCAGGATGGCTTGCAGGAAAAAGGCCTGCTGGATCAGGTGGCCGGCATGATCTCCGGCCGCTCCCGCGACTACCTGGGCCAGGACCGCGGCCGCACCCAGATTGTCACCCAGGATCAGGCCCGGAACCTGGCCCGGCTGGAGCAGCGCCAGGGCAGAAAGGCTGCGCCGCCCCCGCCGGCCACGGCGCAGGACGAAGATGCCGTGGCCAAGGTGGAGGAGCTGGCCGAGTCGTTGGACAAGAACACCGATGCCGCCATGGCCACCCCATACGGCGACGCCTTGCAGCACGTGTTGCCAGGATCGCCCTCGCTGGAAGCCCTGCTGGAGGCGCCGCCACGGACGTCCATTCAGGTGGAGGTGGCGCCGTTGCAGTCCATGGTCCTGTCCGAGGGACGAATTTTTCTGTACCGCCGCATGGTCATCGGCGGGCGCATCTATCGACAGGGGCTGCTCATCGACGGCACCAGATTCCTGCAGCACCTCATGGACCGCTATTTCCGCGCCAAGCAATTGCCACGGATCGCCAATCTGGCCCTGGCGGTGATGGATCACGGCCGCACCGTGGAGATCATGGCCGACGGTCTGGTGACGCATGGCAGCCCGGCGTTGCACGTCTCCCGGCAGTTCCCCCGGCCGTTCACCTTTTTGCAGGCGGAATTGCTCTGCCCGCACATTCCCGTGTCCGAGGCGCGAGCCACCCTGAACATGCTGGCCTGGGCCCTGGCCGTGGTGCTGGTGGGGGGCTTTGCGGCGGTGTACCGGTCGGCCCGGGCCTTGAACGAATTGTCCCAACGCCGGGCGGGGTTCGTCTCCTCCGTGACCCACGAGCTTAAAACGCCCCTGACCACCATTCGCATGTATGCGGAAATGCTGGAGCAAGGCATGGCCCCCTCCCGGGAGCGGGAGGAGGAATACCTGCGCACCGTGGGCGCAGAGGCGGAGCGGCTCTCCCGGCTCATCGGCAACGTGCTGGAATTCGCCAAGCTGGAAAAGCGCACCCGCCGCTTTGAAATGCAGGAAGGCGACCTGGACGACGTGTTTGATGAAGTCCGTCGCGTGCTTGGCCCCACCCTGACCCAGTCCGGCTTCACCCTGGTGGAGGATGTCCAGCTCTCGCACCCCATCCCCTATGACCGCGAGGCCATGGTCCAGATTCTGCTCAACCTTGTGGAAAACAGCATCAAATTCGGTCACAGCGCGCCGGAAAAACGCATCGCCATCCGGGTGACGGAGGAGGGCGGCCGGGTGATCCTCTGCGTGGAAGATACCGGCCCCGGCGTGCCATCGGGGGCGCTTCGGAAAATCTTCAATGATTTTTACAGGGTTGATGATTCGCTGACCCGCAAGACCAAGGGCACCGGCCTGGGGTTGGCCCTGGTGAAGCGTCTGGCCGAGGGCATGGGCGGCAAGGTCTGGGCGCAGAATATCGACGGCGGCGGCCTGCGGGTGTGCATCCGGCTGGAATAGTCGGACCGCCCCCTCCTTCCATCTGCCGGCAAAAGATGCGATGCATGGTTCATGGAACACGATCACAGTGCCGACGCATTGTCGCAAGGCCATGGAAGAGACGCCATGCACCAGCCAGCCCGACGTGAGTGCAAGGAAAACCGTCTTCTCATGGTCGCCTACGGCACGCACGGCGACGTCTATCCCTTCATTGCGTTGGCGAAGGCCCTGCGGCAAGAAGGCTGCCACATTGCCTTTGCCACCCTGCCGCAGTACCGTCCTTTGGTGGAAACGGTGGGGGCGTCGTTTGTCGAAATGGTGCCGGATTCGTTGCTTGCCTCCTATTGCGCGTCCACGGCGGCCTGGAGTGCGCAGGATGGCCTGAACACGTTTTTCGACGATGTCCTGTCTCCGCTGGTTCGCCCGGTCTGCGATCTGCTGGTTCGCACGGGGAACGAATACCGGCTGGTGCTGGCCTCGGTTCTGGCGCTTGGCGCGCGTATTGCGTATGATGTCAAGCCGTTCTCGTTGGTGACGGTCTGCCCGTACCCGGTATTTTTTCAGAGCATCCAGTTGCCCCCGGTCCAGCCGCGTGTGCGGCTGGGCGCGCTTGCCGTCGGCGCCGTGCAGCGCACGATGCTGCGGGGGCTGGATGTGCTGACCAATGCGCTGGTCGGGCCGCCCGAGCGGGCCTCGCGGTTGGTCATCAGCCCTGCCGCGTCGTTGTGGAAGCGACGGCTGGCGCAGCGGATTGTCCTCGCCGTGGGCGATGCGGCCCTTGGCCCGGCCATCAATGCCGTCCGGGCCGAGCATGGCCTTCCGCCCGTGCGCAGGGTGCTCGATCGCGCCTTGTTTTCTCCACGCAACATCCTGGCGTTGTTTCCGGAATGGTTTGCCCCTCCGCAGGCGGACTGGCCTTCGCACACGGTGGTGTCCTCGTTTCAGGACCTCGGCGATGCCCGACAGGCGCCTTCGCCGGCCTTGTGCGAGTTTTTGTCCCGGGGCGACAAGCCCGTTGTGTTCACGTTTGGCTCCTGCAAGCAGCACAATGCCAGCCTGTTTGCCACTGCAGCCGCCGTGTTGTTGCGACTGAACAAACGCGGCGTGTTTGTGACTCGCAATGCGGCGGATATTCCAGCCCGATTGCCGGACTTCATCTTTCATGCGACATTCGAGCCCTTCCCGTATCTGTTCCGGCATGCGGCGTTGGTGGTGCATCACGCAGGTGTGGGAACCTGCGCGGATGCCTTGCGGGCAGGTGTGCCGCAACTGCTGGTGCCCTTCACGTATGATCAACCGGACAACGCCACACGGCTGCAGCGCCTGGGCGTGGGAAAGATTGTCGCGCCGGGACTGTTCACCGAGGAGGTGGTGGCTGAGCGGATGCAGTCGCTGTTGCAGAGTGCGCATGTGCGGCAGTCCTGCGCCCGTTATGCCGGCCTGCTGGACCGGCAGGAGGCGGAGAATCCCGCGGTCCGCCAAATTTTGCAGTGGCTGGCGTCGGAGCAGGCCAGTGATTTTCAGAAATAGTCGTTTTGCAGCTTGACAGCCGGCTGGCGGAAGGCTATAAGACCGTTCTTTCGCTTGGGCCGTTAACTCAGTGGTAGAGTATCTGACTTTTAATCAGAGAGTCGATGGTTCGAACCCATCACGGCCCACCAGAATTTCAGGCAGTGAGACGCAAGTCTCGCTGCCTTTTTCGTTGTGGCGCGTCATGTGGCGCCTTTCTGCCAGGATGGCTGGATCGAAATACGCCCCCCGCCCCTGGCGCATGATGGTCGGGGATTCCTCATCCCCGAGGGATGCCCCGCTGCTGCGGTTATTCGCCTCCAGGGTCATGGCGTATGGCGCGTTGGGCTATTGCCTCCTGCAGCGTCTCCAGCTCCACGGGTTTGGCCAGATAGCCGTCCATGCCTGCGTCTAAAAACCGTTCCTTGTCGCCTGTCATGGCGTAGGCCGTGAGGGCAATGATCGGGACGCCGGCCTTGTCCTGGCCGGCCTCTCCGGCCCTGATGCGCCGGGTGGCCTCCACGCCGTCCATGACGGGCATCTGGATATCCATCAGGATGAGGTCAACCGGGCTTGTTTTCAGGAAGTCCAGGGCCTGCCGGCCGTCGGCAACCGCCTGTACGATGTACCCCAACCGTTCTGTCAGCCGCTGGATGGTATAGCGGTTGGTGGGATCATCCTCCACCAGGAGGATTGAACTCCTTGGGGTGGTCTTTTGCAGCGGCGCAGGATCCGTCCCGATGGGGCACGAGGCCGCGCCGAATGTGACGCAGAAATAAAACGAGGTGCCCACGCCGGGTTCGCTTTCGATGGCGATGTTACCGCCCATGAGATCGACAAGCCGCTTGCAGATCGACAGGCCGAGCCCAGCTCCCTGAAACTCGCGTGTATACCCCTGGCTGACCTGGGTGAAGGGCTTGAACAGCAGGGCCAGTTTGTCCTCGGGGATGCCGATGCCCGTGTCCGTCACTGAAAAAAGCACCCGGTACTCCTCGGCGTGTCTGACTGGTAGCGGGTAGGCGTCAACTGCAACAGACCCGGTATTGGTGAACTTGATGGCGTTGCCAATCAGGTTGCTGAGCACCTGCTGCAGTCGGGCGGCGTCGCCCAGCAGCCGGGGTGGAATGGCGGGGTGAATATGCATGCATAGTTGCAGGTGCTTTTGCGTGGCTGCGGGGGCAAAAAGCTGGAGAACGGCTTCCATGGCGTCCGTGAAGTCAAAAGGCTGCATGGCGATATCCATCTTGCCGGCCTCCACGCGGGAGAGGTCGAGGATATCCGACAGCAGCCGGGTGAGGCGCCGGGAAGACTGCACGGCGGTTGTTATGTATTCCACCTGCTCGGCATCAACGGCCGTCAGTTGCAGGAGCTGCAGCATGCCCATGATGCCATTGAGCGGGGTGCGGATTTCGTGACTCATGTTGGCCAGAAATTCGCTTTTGGCCAGGTTGGCGGCCTCGGCGGCCTCCTTGGTGGCGGTGAGCTGGGCCTCCAGGGTTTTCCGGCGGGTCAGATCGTCCATCACCCAGATGACCCCTTTCTCCAGGTCCGAAGGGTCCAGGGCTGTTCCGGAAATAATGCACCAGATTGCCGTCCCGTCTTTTTTCCGGAGCTGGTACTCCACCTGTGTCTGCCTGCCCCAGGCCAGCGGCTTGTAATACTGCTCGCCGAATTCCAGAAAATGCGCCTCATCCAGGTGCAGTGCGCGAACACCGGTCCCGGCCAGCTCCCCGGGGGATTCGTAGCCCAGGATATCGGCAAGGCGCTGGTTGGCCAGGGCAATATTTCGACCACCCCGGAGCAGCAGGATGCCCACCTGGGAGTTTTCGAAGATGCTTTGAAACTCCTGTTGCGCCTGCCGCAGCGCACCTTCGGCGGCCTTGCGTTTGCTGATATCCAAGGCAGTGAAAATGACGCCGTTGGACCAATTCTCCTGGTCCAGGGGGGTGGAGCTCAGCAGCACGTCGATGATCCTCCCATCCTTGCGCTGCCAGCGGGTCTCCACCGTGCCGGTGCCGTATTCGGATATCTGGCGGTACTTTTCCCGGCCCACAAATTCGTATTCGTCCTCGTCCGGATAGAGCATTCTGGCATTGCGGCCCAGCAGCTCCTGTTCCGAAAACCCTGTCATCGCAAAGAGCTTTTCATTCATCCTGGCAAAGGTTCTGTTTACCACCAGCCCCACGCCCACCGGTGCGGCCCGGAAGATGCTCTTCAACGTGTTTTCACTTTGGCGCAAGGCCAACTCGGTCTGCCTGCTTTCTGCCTCCCCGGCCCTGGCCCGATGTTCCGCCCGGCGATACCGCCGGGAAAGGAACAACAGCCCGACAACGCATCCACCCAGCACCGCCACGGCGCCGCACAGTAGCAGGAGTTCTGTCCCATACTTGTCTAATACGCTAATTTTTTTGTTGATAATGATGGCGTTGGCCGGGAGCGCTGCCGCCTCGATCGTGAACCGGTCCAGGGCATGCTGGTCGAAATAATGGACATTCGCCAGATCGCCCTCAACCACTGGAATATCCTTGGGAGAACGGCCGGACAGAATGTCCAGGACCATCTCGCCGGCAATTTTGCCCTGATCGAAATGCGAGATGAGCTTGCCGCCGACGATGCCCTGGCCCATCCCATGATACCAAAGATGAAAGACCGGCACCGCTGCATGGGCCAGGATCCATTCGAGGGATTCGTTGAATTCCCTGGTGGCGTTGTCCTTGTCCCGGTACGCCGAAAGCAGGAGCACGGCGTCATCCGTGGCGGAAAGCGATTCCAGCGTCTGGGCTGCCTGGTCCCAGGACACCTCCTGCAGGGAGAGCACGGCCAGCTCCCTGGCCGGATAGTCGGGCCGGAGCGCGAGGTAGGTTTGCAGATCGCCCTGGCCGCTCGGTGTGGCGTCCGTGAGGGCGACCACCCGTCGTGCCCTGGGCCGCATCCGCCACAGGGCATCCAGGGTTTCCCGCATGGAAACGGCCTCGATGACGCCGGTTGTCTGATTATCGCCACTGAGGGAACGCGCCAGGGGCTGATTGTTCACCCCGAAGAACACCAGCGGCACGCCGGGAAACAGATGCTCGCGGGCCGCACGGGCAAAGTGTAAGGCATCGTCATCGGCTACAATGACAATCTGGTACGGTGGCAGCACGTGCAGCTTTTTCTGCAGCATCGCCTGAAAATCTGAATACGTATGCTCGTAAAGGAATCGCTTGCAGTCCATGAATTCCACATCCAGCCGCACGCCGGCCGGATCCAGGACGCTTTTCAATCCCGCGGTTTGTTGAAAAAAGGTCGGAAACCCTGGGTGATACGAGCTGATGAATAGGGCGCGCTGCCCGGCGGCAAACGCTGCGGCGCAGAAGCAAATGGCAATGCCGAAACAGGCGGCGAGCAAGGCGGCCGCAAGCCAGACACGGGCCTGAGGTTTTTCCATTGTGCCCCCCCCGGGGAGATGGCTCCTCTCTTACCTGCTGATCAGCCCGATTGTCTATATGAACTGTTCTCCCCCCACGCGCAACAACGGCCTCCTGTTCTCTTCCTGGTGCATGGCACAGTTCCAGGGGGGAGGGCAGCCCGGCGCATCGAAATACTATGACGCGGCCACTCCCCCCGTCTGTCCTTTTAGAGCAAGTTATCTTTGAAAGGAGTTCTCGGGGGAAAACCTTNGGTTTCCCCTCTCGCAATGTCCTTTTTCAAAATTAAAATGCTCTAGGGATGGCCGTTGAATCCGTTTTTGCGTTTGCGCCGCCTCAAATCAGATGCGGGGTTATGCCCGCAGCTGTTCCCATTCCACGCCCATGGCTGCGGCGATTTTCTTCAGCGTGGCCACGCGGGGGCGGGCGTCGGGGGCTTCCATGGCGGCGTAGGAGGGCTGTTTGATGCCCATGCGCTCGGCCACTTCGCGTTGCGTCAGGCCCAGGTGCTCGCGCCAGGCGCAAATCAGGCTCTTGCCCTCCAGGGCGTTGAGTTTCACGACCTCATGCGGCAACAGCACGTCTTCATCCGGCCGGCCCTCGAAATGCTCTTCATAGTCGGCGTAGGGGATGACGGCGAACATGGGCGTTCCATCGGGGCCGAGCAGAATTTGATGCTCAGTACGTGCGTTCATCGCGTTTCTTGACCTCTTCGACCTGGATAATGTGGCATTCGCCTTCGTGGACTGTGAACAGCACGCGATATCGCCCCACACGCAGGCGGTAGCCGTCCCTGTTCACGAGGTTGCGCACATTCTGGCAACCCGGCCACTGCGCCAACCCCTCCACCGCATCAACAATGGGCTTGCGGTGCGCATGGGCAATGGCGAGCAACTGCTTCTGCGCTTTCCTGGTCCATGCGATGCGGTACATAGTTTTTAATAGGCTTTGATAGGAGGAGGGTCAAGGGCCTTTGTGGCTCCATGGGAGATACATTAATATGGGGCTGGCGGAATTTGCGGCTGCAAGCATTGCGTCAAATAAGGCCGGTATTGTTTGCGGATGGCTCCAAAATGAAATTCTTATTTTCTTATAATTCTTATATTAAATTTATCATATGCGTTGATTAAATGTCTTGGTGTTTTATTGCATTTGCACTCATATGTTTTTTTGTGATAATAAAATGCTTTCTTGAAAGGTGCATTTTGGCCAAACTCTTCAATTATTTTTTCAATTGAAACCTCGTATAATGCTTGGCACTTGTTGCACTCGATAATTATACCATAAATGTGTTGCGAAATAATGATATTGGGCAATGAAAAATCTAGTCGCTCGGCATTGGTATTGTACATCGATTGGCTAACGGTTCTTTTTTGCCGATTTCTTGAAGTAGTTTTGAAAGCCATTGCTTAATTTGTCCTTTATTAAAGATTATTAGCGCAATGACATTTGTCAATTGTCAATTACAACACCTCACACGCCCCAGACGCAACCTTCTTGGCCGCCATAGCCAAAAAAGCGGAGCGGTCCAAATGGCGTTCTTCGGCGGCGCGGTCGATGATGTCCAGATCGGCTTCCGTGAAGCTGACGTTCAGGCGCACGCGCTTCACCTTTTCCGGGACCACCACCAGGAGCAGGGCCACGAAGCCGGCGTCTTCCCTGACCTCGTCCAGCACCTCCAGATACGGCCGGCATTCGGGCAGGGGCCTGCCTTCGTCCTTCAGAAACTCCAGGTGCGCGGCCAGGGCTTCGCGGGCCATGGCTTCGGCCTCGGCCAGGGTGGAGCCGGCAGTATAGCAGCCGGCGACGTCGGGAAAGGACACGCCGAAATCGCTGTCCTCGTCCTTGTGAATGGCGGCAAAGTAGGTGTGCATGGGGCGGCCTCGCTGCCTGCTACCGGAGCTTGAGCCCGGTGTCTTTCTCAATGCGCTTCAGGGTGCCGATGGGGAAATCCTTGCGCGGATGCGTCACCGTGGCAGCGCGGGGGGCGTGGCCGTGCCGGGGTGCTTGAACTGGAAATGGTCGCCCACCGTCCGGACATGCACCCAGCCATGGGCCTTGAGGAGCTTGATTATTTCCCGGCTGGTCATGTGGAGAGCATACACACAATGCGAGGGGGCAACGCCATGGCGAGCACCAGGAAATAAGGCCGGCGCTAATGCCCTGCTATCACAGGAAAAATCCTGAAAAGTCAGACGAAGAAAGCCAGATTCGAGCATTGAGGCGCCCACTGTCCTGGCGGACACAGCGCAGGCACACGGCGAAAGCCCGCCCTGGGGCAAGAAAAAAGGGTCCCGGTAATTAACCGAAACCCTTAGGAAATTTGGTGGAGCTGGAGGGAATCGAACCCACGACCTCTTGAATGCCATTCAAGCGCTCTCCCAACTGAGCTACAGCCCCGTGCAGAAAGACGTGTTTACGGAGTTCGGCCTCGGGTGTCAATCAGAAAGTGCTCTTTTTTTGCCGCTTGCGACATTTTCCGGGCGCGGGTACAACCGAGCACTGGTTCTGCCCTGCGTTTCCACCCTTTGCCAGACGGGATCACCCATGTATTTCTCCAGCGATTTCTATATGTTTCCGGCATACCGCGGCCGGATGCAGTACCGTTGCCTGGGTTGCGGCAACGTCTACGGCGTGGACGAGTTGCTGTATACCTGCCCGGCTTGCAGCAATGTCTTCATTCTGGAAGACACCACCTTCGACTCCCTGCAGGAGACGCCCGGGCAGGATTGGCGCGATCTGTTCGATGCCCGCGCCGCCACCAAGCGTCCTGAATTGCGTGGTATTTTCAGATATTACGAACTCATGGCCCCCATCCTGGAGGAAGGAGACATCGTCTGCCTGGGCGAGGGCATCACCCCGGTGGTCCCGGCCAACGCCGAGCTCACCGCCCTGGTGGGGCAACCCCTGGCCTTCAAGCACGACGGGCAGAACCCCAGCGCCTCCTTCAAGGATCGCGGCATGGCCTGCGCCTTCAGCGTGCTCAAGCATCTGGTGCGCATCAATAATTGGGACGAGGTGCTGACCATCTGCGCCTCCACCGGCGACACCTCCGCCGCCGCTGCCCTGTACGCCGCGTATGTGGGCGAGCCGCTTAAGAGTGTGGTGCTGTTGCCGCAGGGCAAGGTCACGCCGCAGCAGATTGCCCAGCCCCTGGGCAGCGGGGCCATTGTGCTGGAGATTCCCGGCGTCTTCGACGACTGCATGAAGGTGGTGGAGCATCTGGCAGAGCGCTACCGCGTGGCCTTGCTGAACTCCAAAAACGCCTGGCGCATTCTGGGACAGGAAAGCTATGCCTTTGAAGTGGCACAGTGGCGGGATTGGAACATGGCCAATACCGCAGTCTTTGTGCCCATTGGCAATGCCGGGAACATCACGGCGGTGATGGCCGGGTTCCTCAAAATGCATCGGCTGGGCATGATCGAACACCTGCCGCGCATTGTGGGCGTGCAGTCACACCATGCGGATCCTGTGTATAAATACTATGCCCAGGCTCCCGAAGCGCGGGAATACAAGGCCGTGTCGGTGCAGCCCAGCGTGGCCCAGGCGGCCATGATCGGCAATCCCGTGTCCTTTCCGCGTGTCAAATATTTTCAGGAGCAGTACGAGAAGGCGGCCGGCAGCGGCAGCTTCCAGGTGGTGCAGGTCACGGAGCAGGGCATCATCGAAGGCATGCTGCGGGCCAATCGCCATGGGCACATCGTCTGCACTCAGGGCGGGGAATGCCTGGCCGGGCTCATCGAGGCCAAGGCCCGGGGCATTCTGGAGGACGGGGAACTGGCCATCCTGGATGCCACGGCCCATGCCCTCAAGTTCATCGATTTTCAGCGGATGTACTTTGAGGACTCCTTCCCCGGGGACTATCGGATTTTCCCGCGCAAGGCGTTGCAGAATCTGCCCGAGCTGGTGATCGACGCCGCGCGCAAGCAGGCCCTTTCCCCCGAGCAGTTCACCCAGGAAGCGGCCCAGGCCGTGGTGGAGCGCCTGGAATTGCGAGAGAGGGACTAGCGCATTTCACTCTTGAAAAAGGACACTACGAGAGGGGAAACCTTTTTGCAAAAGGTTCTCCCCTCTCTCGCGCTCCCCTTCCAAAGATTTGATAGTGGCCTTGAATCACAAGACAACGTCTTTGGAAAGGGTGTCCCTCAAGAAATCTTTTCAAAGAAAAAAAGCGCTATGTGAACGAGCGGATGAACAGGTCCTCGATGGCTTTGCGGCCCTGTTCTTCCAGAAAGCGGGTGCCTGTGCCGCAGAAGTGCTGCGCGGTGATGACGGGCGCCTGCACTTCCTGCCAGCCGTCGCCGTCCCACTTGAACCAGCAGTCGCGGCCCTGGCCGTACACGTAGAGCGGCTTGTTGCAGATTTTGGCGAATTCCGCCCCCCAGCCCGTGCCGCCTTTGACGGTGTTGTCTTCCTGAATGGTCCCCACCACGAAAATCTCGTGGCCGCTTTCCACCATGTGCATGATGGTCTGCAACACCTTGCGCATGAGCGGGGCATTGGTGAAACGGCGGTTGAGCAGTTTGGAGACGTAGGCCAGGCTCACATCCTTGCGGGCCAATTCCTCGGGGGTGAGCATGCGCGCGCCGTGGGCCCGGGCGAGTTGGTGCCCGTCGAAGGTGAAGTTGACTTCGGCAAGGCCGTACTGCGCGGCCAGTTCGCCAAAGCATGCTTCCGCACCTGCTGCGCCGCCACTAAACAGAGTGAATTCCTTGGGATCAGCCATGCTCGCTCCTTCTGAAGCGTTTTGTATAGTGATCTTGCTTCCTACCGCGTTTCCCCGCACCCTGCAAGGCCTGGAGGCCTGAAACACGTCAGGGGGAGCGTCCCGACAGGGCCGCATACAGGGCCGCATAGCGCTCCACGCAGGCCGCCAGGGAAAACCGCGCCAGGATGCGTGCCCGGGCCGGCGTGCGCAGGCTGGCGGCATGCTCCAATACCCAGCGCGCAGCCCGGGCCAGGGCGGCGGCGTCGCCAGGAGGCGCCAGACGACCGCATTCGCCCAGTAGTTGGGCGGTATCCCCCACATCGGTGGCTGCCACGGGCACGCCGCAGGCCATGGCTTCGGCCAGACCCAGGGGCAGCGCCTCCCCCCGGGAGCTGGAGATGGCCACATCCACCCCGTTCCAGAAGCGCGGCATGTCTCGCTCCAGCCCCAGCAAGACGCACCGTTCCAGGATGCCGGCTTCCCGCAGCATGCTGACAACACGCGTGTTTTCTGCATCCAGCCCCTGCCCGCAGCACACGCAGCGCAGGGCCGGCACCTGTTGGGCCAGCGTGGCCACGGCGCGGGCAAAGGTGGGAAGATCCTTGACGGGATGATCACGCGCCGCCAGCCCCAGCACCGGAACGTCTTCCGGCAGGTTCCAGGCGCGACGGGCGGCGAGCCGCAGGGCGGGATCGGGACGGAAGCGGTCGGTATCAATGCCGTTGGGGATGACTTCCCAGCGCCGCGGCCGGTAGCCGGCGTCCTGGTGGACGGTTCGGGCCGCTTCTGCACAGCTGACCACGGCATCGGGCATCCAGGCCGAGGCACGCGCCAGGATGCGGACGATCCAGCGCGTGGCGCGCGGCAGTACGGCGGGGTCCAGGGAGCCGTTGTGCAGGCCCCAGACCAACGCCGGGTGGGCTGCGATGCCGGGCAGTCGCAGGGCCAGCCCGGTCAGCAGATCGGCGTGGTACATCCAGCTCTGGATCACGTGGGGTTGGAAAAAACGCAGCGCCTCCGCCAGCCGCCACAGGGCCAGCGGGGCCTGCAGGGGGCGGCGCAGGCCGCAAAAAATCACGGGGATGCCGGCCGCATGCAGGGGGGCCGCCAGGGGGCCTTCGGGCATCAGGGAGATGACGCCCTGCTCCCAAGGCAGGTGCGCATGCCGGGCCAGCCGCACGGCCAGGGCCACGCACATGGCTTCTGCGCCGCCGGGATTCAGGCCGGTGATGACGTGCACCAGCCGCGGGGGGGGAGGGGAGGCCGGGGCCATGGAGTACGTCCGCAGTGTGGCAGGGGAAATCTATCCCCTGTCGCTCCCCCCCGTCGCGCCCCTGTCGTTTTTGTCGGGCAGGGTGACATTAAGCTCCAGGACGTGGCAATCGCCCTGGCGGTCCAGCTCAATCTTGACCTGATCCTCGGTGACAGGGATGTAGCGGCGGATGACGTCGAGCAGTTCTTTTTGCAGCACGGGCAGGTAATCGTGCCCGCTGTTCAAGGCGCGTTGATGGGCGACAATGATTTGCAGTCGCTCCTTGGCCACGCAGGCGCTGTTTTTCCTGGGCCGAAGAAAGTCAAAAATTCCCATGGGCTACACCCCCCTGACCTTCTTGTCCTTGCCGAAGATCTTGGCCAGGAAGCCGCGTTTTTCCGGGGTGATGAACCGCAGCGGCCGCTCTTCCCCCGAGAGACGGGCCACGGCGTCGGCATAGGCCTGGCCGGCTTCGGTGTCGCCGTCGAAGATGATGGGGTTGCCCTCGTTGGAGGCCTGAAGGATGGCGCGCGATTCCGGGATGACGCCAAGCAGGGGCACGGCCAGGATGTCGTGCACGTCCTGCACGCTGAGCATCTCGCCGCGGGCCACGCGGTCGGCGTCGTAGCGGGTGATGAGCAGCCGCTCGCGCACCGGGGTATGCCCTTCGATGGCGCGCTTGGTCTTGCTGGCCAACAGACCGATGATGCGGTCCGAGTCGCGTACGGAGGAGACTTCCGGGTTGCAGACCACAATGGCCTCATCCGCATGGTGCATGGCCATCATGGCGCCGTGCTCAATGCCGGCCGGCGAGTCGCAGAGAATATAGTCGAACTCTTCCTTGAGCTGATCGATGATCGTCTGCACGCCGTCCACGGTCAGGGCATCCTTGTCCCGCGTCTGGGACGTGGGCAGGATGAAGAGCGAATCCACGCGCTTGTCTTTGATGAGCGCCTGACGCAGGGTGGCTTCGCCATGGATGACGTTGATGAAGTCGTACACCACGCGACGTTCGCAGCCCATAATGAGATCCAGGTTGCGCAGGCCCACGTCGAAATCGATGACCGCAACCTTGTGCCCCCGCAGGGCCAGTCCGGTGCCCATGGCGGCCACGGTGGTGGTTTTGCCCACCCCGCCCTTGCCCGAAGTGACGACGATGACGGTTGCCACGAGTGTTTCCTGTTGTGCCGTAAAAAAATGGAAGAGAGCTTACAGCTTGCCGCACATGCCGGGGTCCGCCATGCCGTGGGGGGCCGCCAGGATGGTCAATTCCTCGCCCTCCAGCAGGCACAGGGCCGGGCCGGATGAGGTGCGGCCCACCAGCTCGTCGCTGGTCAGGTATACGCCAGCCACGCCCACCAGCTCTGGCAGAAACTGGCCGCAATGCACGCGGGCTTCCACGTCGCCCAGGGCCCCGGCCAGGGCTCTGCCTCGCAAGGCACCATACACATGGATGTTGCCATCGGCAAGAACCTCGGCACCGGGATTCACCCCGGCAAGCACAATCAAGTCGCGGCCCTTGGCGTAGATGGTTTGCCCGCAGCGCACGGGGCGGTCCACCACCATGGGCAGCACGCGCTCCGGCTTGGAGGATTGCAAGGCGCGCGCCTGTTCCTCAAATATGATGCACCCCAGGGAGGGCAGCTGCGCTTCCTGGGCAGGGGAGGGCGCCTTCACCGCCACGGGAGCCAGCCCGGCCTGGCGCAAGGCCTGCACCAGCTGCGGCAGATCCAGCTCGTCCTTGCGGTCGCCCAGCCAGGAGCAGTCCAGGCAGATCAGGGAGCGGGCCAGCAGATCCGGGCCGTCGGCTTCGTTGCGCATGCCGGCCAGGTGCTGCGCGATGACGGGGGCGTCGGCGCTGCGCAGCAGCAGCATGGCCATGGGGTGGACGCGGCCCTTGATGAGCACAGGCTGTGGAGAATCAGTCATGATCACGGCTCCGGAAAGGACAACCGGTTAGAGGATTCGGCAGGCGCATGGTAGACGCCCCGTCGAAGGGAGGCAAGCCCGCAACGACAAATGACGGAAAAAAAACTTGACGCCGGGGGGGCTTTCCTCAGAGAACAAAAGCCGGCACACTCCAGCCAGCACGCGCATTCATGCTTCTAAAAAAATACCATCTCGTTGTCTTTCGGGAAGACCACAGCGACTGCCGCCACCTGCGCCTGCGGGGCTGGCTGCTGCCGGCCGTGGTGCTGCTCTTTGCGGTGCTGACGGCCTCCCTCGTGGCGCTCTGGTACCAGCAGCGCACAGAGGAGACCAGCGTCATCAAAATGGTCATCGAGCAGGACCGGGACGCCGTGCTGCGGGATGCGCTGCTGATGCAGGCCTCCACCGTGCGCACCCTGGCCAACCGGGCCGACCGCATCCTGCTGCTGAATACCAAATTGGCGCTCATGTTCGGCAACCCGACGGAGGAAGACTTTGAGCGCGCCACCAACATGGGCCTCAAATACTCGCAGGACCGGATGGAGAACGTGGCCCTGTACACCCCGCGGCAGATGGGGCGCCTGCTGAGCAGACTGCTTGATGAGATGGGGGACGAAATTTTTCTGGAGGAGACACGGCAGCAGGATATTTTTGTGGCCGTGCGCCAGCAAAGCCCGGCGGTCATCCAGGAGCTGCCCTCCATCTGGCCCGTGCGCGGGCGGTTCACCTCGCCCTTCGGCGTGCGGCGGCATCCCATCTCGGGGCGGGCCATCATGCACAAGGGCATCGATATTTCCGCCCCCCAGGGCACGCCCATCGTGGCGCCAGCCTCGGGCAAGGTGGTGTTTGCCAAGCGTTTTTCCGGCTATGGCCTGACCATTGAAATTGAGCACCGCCCAGGCCTGCGCACCCGGTACGCCCACTGCAGCAGCATCCTGGTGAAGGTGGGGGATCAGGTGAAACGCGGGCAGATCATCGGCAAGGTGGGCGCCACCGGCAGGACCACCGGCTCTCATTTGCACTACGAGGTGCACGTGAGAGGACAAGTGGTGAACCCGCTGATCTATATTCTTAATTGATGCGCAGCTGCCTCATGGCCAGGCAGCGTCGTATATCTTGGCTTCGGAAAGAATGATGGAGCGGAAAGAACTGCTGTTCGAGTACGACATCTTGTTCAGAAAATTTTCCACCTCCGCCATGCTTTTCAGCAGCGCCACAAAGCGTTGCCTGCCAAGCTTGTATTGCTCGCCGGTGAATTCCACCTCGTAATAGACAAAATAGTGCTGCTTTTCAGTCTTGAACAGGGCGAGCACGTCCAGATAATTGGTGACGCTGCTCTCACGTTCCTCCGGCGTCAGCTCCTCCCGGTAAAAGGCCAGCAAGGCGCCGGCAAACAGAATGGCTCCGGAACCGCGGGGGAGTTTATAGGATTTCTTTTTTCCGAGATGGATCGATGCAATGTCTTTTTCGGTGAGTCTGCGAGAAAACCAAGCCATACAGGAGCTACCGCCGCCTTGCTGCAGCGTCAATGCTGCCGAAGCGCAATTCGGCAGTTGACTCGCAGCGTGGTTAGTGGGATGCCAGCAGGCAGCCAAGGGCATGGAGCATTGCCCGAAAACCTGCCAAGGCCAGCGTGAACGTTCAGGCAAATAACATGGCTTGGCAATGTTGTGAACATCTCAACACGCCCGTTCCTCCAGCAGCCACGGCGCGGGGGTGGGGCAACTGCCAGTGCCAATGACGCAAGCCAGTTTTGACGAATTCTCTGCCGCTGCCGGGAAGGCCATTTCCGAGGCAGGCGTCCAATCGCTTTTTGAAAACGCCCCGGTGGGTATCCTGCGATGCACCAGGGACGGCGTGCCGCTGCTGGTGAATCGGGAAGCGGTCCGGCTGTTCGGCTACCGCACGGCCGAGGCGCTGTTGGCCACAGTCAAAGACGTGCCTGCTGCATTCATGACGCCCGGCGGCTGCGAAGGGGCACGACGACTGTTCGCCTCCCCGCAGGGACTGCACGGCGAGGAATTGCTGCTGCTGCAACCGGATGAAACGTCGATATGGGTACAGGCAAGCACGCGGGTAACTGTGCCAGCCTCCCACGCCAACCAGCCGGGCTCCCCACTCTCCCAGGGCGACGACTCCGCCGGCCTGCTCGATCTCTTCATCACCGACATTGCCGCGCGCAAACGCGCCGAAGACGCCCTGCGTCAGGCCAATCTGGTGGTGGAGCTTTCCCCGGTGCTGCTGCTGGTGTGGGAAATGGAACAGGACTGGCCCCTGGTGCACATTTCCCAAAATATCACCCTGCTGGGGCATTCCGCCAAGGCGCTTCTGGCTGCAGGGGCTTCCATGGCCTCCCTGATGCCGCCCGAGGATGTGGCGGCCCTGCGGCAGGAAGTGCAGCGGTGCGCCGCCGAGGATTCGGACAAGTTTGCCCTGGATTGCCGCTTGCGGTGCAGTGATGGCACCATCAAATGGATGGAAACGCGCATCACCCTGCTGCCACCACGGCCCGGGCTGCCGGCGCGTTGCCAGGCCATCATGCTGGATGTGACCAGCCGCAAGCTGGCCGAATCGCGTATGCTCCAGCAAAAGGCGTACTTTCAGCAACTTTTTGAGAATTCGCCGCAGGCCATTGTCATTTGCGACCGCGACGGCAATGTCTCCGGCGTCAATCGCGCCTTCGAAAAAATGTTCGGCTATGAGTTCACCGAGCTGTGGAACAAGCGCCTCGGGCCGTTCATTGTGCCCGCAGGGCTTGCACCGCAGGCCGAGGAGATGACGCGCAGGCTCTCCCAGGGGGAGCACGTGGCTGCGGAGACCATCCGCCGTCGCAAGGACGGGCAGATTGTGCACGTGTACATGCTGTCGTTCCCCATCATCATCAATGACGAGATGGAGGGCGCCTACCGCATCTTCCTGGATATCACCGAACGCAAGCGCGCCGAGGAACAGCTCGTCTTCCACAGTTTTCACGACAAACTCACCGGTCTGCCCAACCGGGCGCTGCTGCTGGACCGCCTGCGCCGCGCCATGGAACGCGCCAAGCGCCACGGCCGGGCGCGGTATGCCCTGCTGTACGTGGATCTGGACCGCTTCAAACTCGTCAACGACAGCCTGGGGCACGCCGCGGGGGATCAGCTCATCCAGATCACCAGCCAGCGCATTGCCCGGCTGCTCCAGCCCATCGACACCGTCTCCCGCCTGGGGGGCGACGAGTTTTGCGTGCTGCTTGATTCCGTATACTCCCGGGAAGACGCAGAACGAGTGGCCCGGGAGTTGCTGCAGGAGGTGGAGGAGCCGGTGGAGTTGCTGCATCGCAGGCTGCAGTTCACGGCATCCATCGGCATTGCCATGGGCGACTTGCAGGTGGACAATGAGGAAATGCTGCTGCGCGATGCGGATATTGCCATGTCCATGGCCAAGGAGCGCGGCAAGAATACCTATGTGGTGTTCGATCCTTCCATGCGCAGCAGGGTGCAGGACGCCATGCGGCTGGAAACGGAGCTGCGGCGGGCCATTGCCCAGGAAGAGATTGTGGCGCACTACCAGCCCATCGTTTCCGTGGCAGATAATGTGCTGCTGGGATTCGAGGCGCTCGCCCGATGGCGGCATCCGGAGCGGGGACTGATTTTTCCCGGAGAATTCATCGAGCTTGCGGAGGAAACCGGGCTCATCGTGAACCTGGGCCGCCAGATTCTTTCGGCGGCGTTGCAGGATCTCGCGTCCTGGTGCACCGTGCACCCGGCGGCGTCGCGGCTGACCATGTCCGTCAACCTCTCGGCGCGGCAGTTCATGCAGTCTGATCTTGTGGAACAGGTGCGGCAGGCCGTCAGGGCCAGCGGCATGCCGGCGCAGTGCCTGTGCCTGGAGCTGACGGAAAGCGTGGTCATGGAAAACGCCGCCTCGGCCAGGGTGCTGCTGGAGCGACTCAAGGCCTTGCAGGTGCGGCTGGCCGTGGACGATTTCGGCACCGGATACTCATCCCTGGCGTATCTGCATCAATTTCCGCTGGATTCCCTCAAGGTGGACCGATCTTTTGTGCAGCGGCTGGGCCGGCAGGACAGCGACAACGCCATCGTTCACGCCATCATCCAGTTGGCGCAGGCGTTGCGGCTCAGGGTTGTTGCCGAAGGCGTCGAGGAAGTGGCGCAACTGGAGGTGCTGCAATCCCTGGGGTGCGATGCCGCACAGGGCTACCTGCTGGGCAAGCCCATGCCCGCAGAAGCGGTGCTGCGGCTGCTGGCAGGCCTGGACAGCGAGACGCTACAACTGCGACATTGCGTGTAATGGCTTTGCCGCACAAGGTCTTGGAAACGGGGTTCGCGTGAAACCCGTTCTGTAGAAAGATGTCCTGAAAGCGCTTGTTCGGATGCTTCTGGGTCAGCGTGTGGCGGCACGGCGCGGCACTGTTGCCGCGGCGGAGGCCTGCGACCGGGCCGCCAGGTCCAGGAACAGCTGCGTGCTCTTGCCGGGCAGCACCTGCACGCGTTCAAGAACCGGGTCGTAGCCCTCTTTGAACACGCTGACGTTGTATGTTCCCTCAGGCAGCAGCATCCCTTCGGCGTATGTTGCCGGCGAAGACCACGACATATGCGTGATGCGGATATCCGCGTCGCTGGGCGCTGTTTGCACAAACAATCTGCCACCGCCGACTGTTCCTGTCTCCGCCGGTGACGTTTCAGACGCTAGCCCGGCGGCAGGCGTGACGGCCTGGACCGGCGTCAACGTCGCGTGGTCCCCGCCTGCTCGTGTCATGGGAACGCTGAAGACCCCAGACTGGCTGTTGCCGGCACGCATGGCCACGGCGTCCACATGCAGGGCCTCTCCGGGAACGACCGTCACATGGTGCACCATCGGCTTGTTGCCGGGGAAGACAAGCTCCAGCACATGCACGCCGGGGCGCACGGGCATGCCCTGGGTAAAGGCTGGCTGTACGCTCATGATCCGCACCGTGCCGCCAGCCGGCATGCCGTTCACGAACAACCGGCCATCCGGCGCGGCAGGCGGCAACGCGAGCACAAGCGTATTGTCTTCGGCAGGACGCACCACGGCATGCACTGTGACGGAATCATGCCCGGGCAAGGAGGCGCATACGGTGTAGGTTCCCTCTTCCAGGAGCATGCCCTGGCGGAACCGCGGCTGGATGTTCAGGATGCGCACCTGCGCCCCCGCCGGTTCCGTCTGAACAAACAGCCGGCCCTGCGGACCAGCCGGCTCCAGATTCATGGCGATGGTCTTGCGTTCTCCGGCGGCAATGGTGACATTGAGCGCGGCGGTGCGGTAGCCGTCCTGGAAGGCATCCAACTGATATGTGCCGGGCTCCAACAGCATGCCCTGGGAAAACACGGGCTTGATGTTCACCACCCGGACCGTGGCATTCGCCGGACTGACGTTGACGAACAACTGCCCCTGGGCAGGGGCGGGCGCCAGCGTCAGGTGACAGGCAGCATCTTCGCCAGCGCGAATGGTGACTTCCCGCCGTACCGGGGCATGCCCCTTGCGCTGGGCTTCCACCACATAGGCCCCCGGGGCCAGGGCCATGCCCTGCGAAAAGACGACCGGATGGCGCAGCAGACGCACCGTGGCGTCCTGCGGGGTGGTGGACACGAAGATTCGCCCAGTGCGCGCCGCACCGGGACGTATCTTGGCAGACAGCAGCGCCGCAAGATTGGGAGTGACCAGCCGGAACTGCGATCCTGGGGCCGTCGTGTGCGCGGCCGGGACGGCGGCTCGTTCGGTGTAATCGACATACGGGCATAACAGGTCTTTAAGGACCTCGGCTTCCGTGGATGCCTCAAGGGGCCGGGCGGCGGGATCTCCCGCGCTGCCAGGCGTGCGCAGGGCTGCGGCCGGCGCAACAGCGTCGGTCCCGGTGCCAGACGTGTGCGCCGTGGCGTGGCGCTGTCCAGGCGGAGGCGGGCCGAACAGCATTTCCCAAATGCCCACGCCCGGAGGATGCGCAAGTTGCGTGGCCGAGGCGCCAGGGAGAAGCGCCACGCAAACAATCAACCATACCAGGAGGATGGAGACAGAATTGCTGGCGTGGCGGTGTATTTTGCGCATGCGGGTCCGCAGTCCTTGACTGTTTGGGGTACTTTAGCCCAATTCAACGGGTGCAGCAAGGGAAAAAAGAGTTTTGGGTGGATAGGTGATATGCCTAAACCGTTCGGCAGGTTGCATGCGGCCGCGGCCGTCTGGGGCTGCCCCGGCCCGGCAATCGCCCCCGAAACTGCGGTGTCCTGGCACTAACAGCACGTAATATCAGATGGTTGCAGGGAGGTGTTTGTGGGCGTTCAATCTTGCCGTCATGGCATGCAGGTGGTGGCCATCACGCTGGTGGTGTGGACATGGGTGATGGCATGCAGCATCGGCGTTGCAGGCGGGCAGCCTGCGGCCCAGGCGCTGCCGTCTGCCGTGGCGGCGCGGCCATGGAGTGCTGGCGAAATCGAGACCTTGTCGCAGCAGTTGCGGGCAGTTATTGCGAAATCCCCTTTGGATTCCGCACACGTCGGCGCCATCCTGCTGCCTGTAGATCCTGCGGGCCCGTTGGTTGCCCAGTTCAATGCCGAAAAGTTGTTCGTTCCGGCATCAACCCTGAAGCTGTTCACCACGGCTGCAGCCTTGGACACGCTTGGAAGTGAATATCGGTTCACCACGTCATTCTCCCATACAGGCATGGTGAAGGACGGGGTGCTGCACGGTGATTTGATCGTACGAAGCAATGGCGATCCATCTTTCTCTGCAACGTGGTGTCAGGACGGCGATTTTTGCATGGGAGAGATCGCCGGGCATCTGTTGTCAAAGGGCATTCATGAGGTGCGAGGCAGTCTCATTGCAGATACCTCGCAGTTTGCCGGTCCCCTGCTTGGCCCAGCCTGGGAATGGGACGACCTTTCGTACTATTATGCCACGCCGGTTGATGCGTTGAGTTGCGGTGAGAATACCGTGGAGGTCTCCGCGGTCCCCGGACAACCCGGGGCCGCCCTGGCCATACGCGCCGTTCCGGAAGGATATTTTTCCATAAAAAATCAGGCGATTGCCCGGGCCAAGGGCGAGGACTTCTGCATGGCGCGGGAACTGGGCACGGAAACCGTCACCATCAGCGGCGCCCTGGCCCCCCGCGGCAAGGGCGTGACCGCGGCGGTCTCGGTCAACGATCCGGCAAGGTATTTTCTGTTCAATATGAAGAACAGCATGTCAAAAAAAGGAATACGCGTATCTGGCGGTTCGCAGGTGATTCGCGAAGGTCTGGCCGCCGCCGCGGTTCCCTTGTTCGAGCGGCAATCCCCCCCGTTACAGGCGGTCTGCGCTGTGGTGAACAGGGAAAGCCATAATCTTTTCGCAGAGTTGACACAGCATGCAGTGGCGCATGCCCGCACTGGCAAGGGGGACTTCGCCACAGGTGCGGCCCTGGTGCGGCAATGGGCCACGGCCCTTGGGGTGGATGGCGATGGGATGGTCATCGTGGACGGGTCCGGCCTTTCCCGGAAGAACATGATTTCCCCCAAGGCCATGGCGGAAATGCTGCGCGCCATGGTGCGTCGCCCGGTATTTCCAATCTATTATGCGAGCCTGCCCGTGGCGGGCAGCCATGGGAGCATGGCCCGGCGACTCACGGGCACCAAAGGTGAGGGCGTGGTGCATGGCAAGGTGGGCTATATGACCGGGCACAGCAGTATTGCCGGATACGCGCAAGATCAGCAAGGCCGCTGGGTTGTATTTGCAGTGATGGTGAACAACAACGCAGGGGAACCCAAAGAGGCGCGGATGCTGCAGGACGAAATTGTGACGCTGATTGTCGGACGATAATTCCAATCCATTCCAATGAGGCAGGGAGAATACAAATTCGCAGCACGCATCCGAAGATACGGGAGAAGACTGCGAGCTATTGCGGTTTTTCCACAAGTCCTGCTTCGATGGATTTTCTGGCAATGCACTGCTTCAGATATTGTTGCAGCTTGTCCATGTGCATTTGCTTGCTGGCGGCTTCCCGCTGGCATTGCATCATCACGTCATCTGCCTTGCCTTGCTTGCGTTGTTGCGTCTGTGCGCCAGCTTCATTGCAAAAGAAGGACAGCAGTAATGCAGCGCACAAGAGTAATTGTGTGCAATTCATGATGGTCTCATGCGCCGAGCAGGTAGGCGCGGGCTTGCTTTTTGCCAAACTTGATGGCCAGATCGGTGTCGAACATGAAAATATCCAGGCTGTTGCGCATGCGTTCATGCATGAGGTCGTCGATGGTGTACACGCCGAGGTCCTTGATGTAGATTTTTCGCCCGAAGTTCCAGCCATTGGCGAACAAATCGCGCGAGACCGCCACAATGCCATCGCGAACGCGCTTGTTGTTTGCCGTGATGAACGGCGAATCGTCTGTTTGTCCAACTGTGGGGCTGTAGGCGGAGATGGTGCAGACACGCCCTCTGGTCATGCTCTGGATAATAAAATCCTTCTGCTGCACCATGCGCAGCAGTTCAGTCACCTTGGATTTGTTGTCCGCAAGGGAGTTGATGAGCATGAGTTGTTGCGTATAGCTTGAGAGCTGCAGGCCTTCGAGCGCGCCTTCTGCGCTGGCCTGGGAAAGCTGCAGTTGATTGAAGCGGTTTTTGTAGTCCTCCAGCTGCACTTCCAGGGTTTTGCTGTATTGATGCTGGAAGTAACACAACGCAGACAGGATGATGATTGCTTTGCAAAATAACAGGGTGCGCATGCTTCAATCCTGGTTCAGGGTCCTGGTCTTGCTGGAGGTGCGCCCCCAAGCAGGGCGCTCCTTGAGGAAGAGGCCACCGCAGCAAATGCAGGGCTCTGACCATCAGAATGGACAGGGTCGCCATGTTCTCATGTCATACAGCCAGGGGGATTGTCAACCAATGCATGCATCTACAAATCTTTTAGAGCAGGCCTATGTGGCTGTTGCGCTTGCAGTAGTTGGGCGTCGCAATGCAGAAGGGGCGCCTTGACGCAACAGTGCCCCCAGGGTACTGCAGGGGCGGGATTGAACGGAACCAGAAGGATGCAGTATGTTTGCGAATCCGCTTTCAGGGCAACACGCTGGCTGGACGTTGCACGCCGTGCACATATGTGCGCGCCTGATTGGCGTGGCGGTGTTGTCTGCCGTGATTGCCGTGTCGGCGCAGCCGGAAGCCCTGGCGAGTGCCGCGCTGGCGGGTGGTGTGGTGTTGCTGCTGGGCTGGCCGGGCCGCAGCGCCGTCCTGCGGGGGCTGGGGGCCGTCAATGCGTTTGTGGTGTTGCTGTGGCTTGTTGTTCCGTTTTCTGGAAGCGGTGCAGTGCTGCATCGCCTTGGTCCTGTCGCGGTGCATGCAGACGGCGTCGCCCTGGCGCTCAAGGCAACATTGCGCGCCAATGCCATCGCGTGTCTGTTGCTTGGACTCATTGTCGCAACCCCGCTGCATGTCTTGGTCAAGGGAATGGAGTCGTTGCGAATCCCCGAAAAGCTGTGCGCCATGTTGTATTTTTGTGTCAGATATGTGCAGGATATTCGGGAAATGCACAACAGGTTGCAGACTGCGGCGGCATTGCGGTGCTTTGTGCCGGCCTGCAACAGGCATACGTGGCATACCGTGGGCAACATGTTCGCCATGACGGTGGTTCGCAGTCTCGATCAGGCCCACAGGGTGCATCAGGCCATGCAGTTGCGTGGCTATGACGGCAGTTTTCGACGATTGCCCCTGCCGGGCATGGCGCGATGGGATTGGCTGGCGCTGGCGGTGTTGCTCGCCGTGGCCGCGGGGCTGGTGGCCCTGGAATGCAACCTTCTGGAGCTGATCCGTGACTGATCGAACGGCTGTCCCCATTCTGGCGTTGGAGCAGGCCACGTATCGCTATGCAGGACGAGAACGCGGCGTGTTGCATGCGTGCTCCATTGCGCTTGGCGGGGAGAAGGTGGGGTTGATTGGCCCGAACGGCAGCGGCAAGACAACCCTGCTGCAGTGCCTCATCGGCATTCTGCAGCCTCATGCCGGGGTGTTGCGATTCAAGGGCGAAATTGTTGCAGACAAAAACAGCCTGCGGACCATGCGGCGGCATGTGGGGTTCGTGTTTCAGCAGGCGGACGATCAGCTGTTTTCCCCCACCGTCCTGGAGGATGTGGCGTTTGGGCCGCTGAATCTGGGCATGACGCCTGAAGAGGCTGAGGCGATTGCGCGCAGCACGCTGGCATCACTGGGATTATCCGGCTACGAAGCGCGTGTGTGCCACCGGCTGTCCGGCGGCGAAAAGCGGCTGGTCGCCTTGGCCACGGTGCTGGCCATGTCGCCCGAACTGTTGTTGCTGGACGAGCCGACCAATGATCTGGACCCGGTCATGCGCAAGCGGATCATCAGCATTGTAAACAAGTTGCCGCAAGGCATGCTCATTGTCTCCCACGATTGGGACTTCCTCTCCCGCACGGTCTCGTCCTGTCTGGCCATGGAGGATGGACGCCTGACCCCCGTGCCCATGGACGTGCTGCACAGCCATCGCCACGGCGATACGGCCGACGGCGACCCGCAGCGGCCACACCTGCACGCCACGCGGCCGGTCAACTGCGGATGAGCCGTTCCAGCTCTTCCTGGATCATGTTCCTGAACAGCTCGATTTTGTAGGCATTGTGGGCCAGGGGCTCCGCACCCTGCATGGCGGCTTCGGCGGCGGCGCGGCACAGTGCACGGGTGAGGCGTTGCCCGGTGAGCACGGTCTCGGCGTGCGTCACCCGCCAGGGGATGGGCGCTGCGCCGGAGAGTACGATACGACAGCTGCGCATCACCTCGTCCTCGGTCACGGCGGCCAGGGCCATGCCGGCCAGGGCGAAATCCCAGGATCGCCGGGCGCGCACCTTGCGGTAGCGGGTGTGCAACCCTGGTTCGGGCGGCGGCAGGTGGATGTGGGTGACGAGTTCGCCGGGCTGCAGGGTGGTTTCCCGTGTCGGGTCCTGGCCGGGGGGCATGAAGAGCTGCTCCAGGGGCAGGGACCTGTCTCCGGCAGGACCGGCCACCCAGACGGTGGCATCCAGGGCCTGGAGCATGGGGGCGGTGTCCGAGGGGTGCACCATGTAGCAGGCGTCGCCCCCCAAGATGCAATGGAGCTGGTTTTCGCCATGCACGGCCAGGCAGCTTGCCCCCCCCTTGCGCAGGCAGTCAAAATCGCCCCGGTAGTACCAGCAGCGGGGCTTCTGGCAGAGATTGCCGCCCAGGGTGCCCTGGTTGCGCAGTTGCGGGCTGGCCACCTCGGCCGCGGCCTGGGCAAGCCCGGGATAGAGGGTCTGCACTTCCGTGGATTCGACCACCTCGGCGATGGTGGTCCGTGCGCCCAGGGCGAGGCCGCCTTCGGCCGTGCGGGCAATGCCTCGCAAGTCCTTGAGGTTTGAAAGGGAAACCACTGTCTTGACAGGGAAAATCCGCTCCCGCAGGCAGCCCAGCAGGTCCGAGCCGCCAGCCAGGGCATGGGCGGCTTCCTCCTGCAACAACTGGGCGGCCTGGGCCACGGTGTCGGGGCGGGTGTAGGCAAAATCCTCAAACATGCATCATGCTTCCTTTGCTGCGGCCAGGGCCTGCAGCACGGCTGCGGGGGTGATGGGCGTGGCGGCGAGCCGCACCTGCCAGGGTCGCAAGGCGTCGGCAATGGCGTTGGCGATGGCCGGGGCCGTGGGCACCACCACGGGTTCGCCCAGGCCTTTGGCGCCGGTGGAGTTGGCGGCATCGTCGGGAAGATCCAGGGGCAGGGAGACGATGTCCGCGGGCACATCCAGCATGGTGGGCAGCTTGTAGTCGTGCAGGTTGCGGTTGCAGAGCTTGCCGGAATCCGCATCCAGGATGCGGCCCTCGGTCAGGGCAAAGCCGGCGCCCATGGTCATGCCGCCGTACACCTGGCAATCGTAGGTCAGGCGGTTCATCACCCGGCCGGACTCGTGGCAGGCCAGGAAGCGGACCACGCGGATCTCGCCCGTGCCGGTGTTCACCTCCACCTCGCAAAACTGCGCGCCAAAGGGACAGACGGTCTTGTTTTTGGGATTGGGCCGCTTGTGTCCCACGCCCAGGGCCACGCGCTGCTGCCTGAGCCGGGCCAGGGCCGTGACCGCAACACGCTGCGGCTGCTTGCCTTGCTTTTCCTGCTTCTCCGAATGGTTGACGACGATGGACGCCCCCTCGTACCGCAGGGTCTCCGCCTTCATGCCGAGTTCCTCCGCGGCCCAGGCCAGGAGCTGACGCTTGAGCTCCTGCGCCGCCTCGCGCACGGCCGGGGCTTCCGTGGGCACGGTCTTGGAGCCGCCGGAGGCCGTGGCGTACTGGGTGGTGGCCGTGTCTGCGTGTTCGATGTGGATGCGGTCCAGGGTCACACCCAGTTCCTCGGCTACCACCATGGCCATGATGGTCTTGGTGCCGCCGCCGATGTCGCTGGCGCCCATGTTGAGGATGACCGATCCATCCGCCAGCAGCTTGAGCACCACCGTGGACGGGGGAAAGCCGCCGCCCACCAGCCAGTTGCAGGCCGCCATGCCCACGCCGCGACGGATGGCGACGGTGGCTGGCTGGGCTGCGGTGCGCTGGCGCGACTCCTGCCAGCCGAAGGCGGCTGCGCCTTCTTCCAGGCAGGCCTTCAGGCCGGTGGTGGTATAGGCCGGCGCGCCTTCGCGCGCCTGGGAAGTGGTGGGGATGTTCTGCAGGCGCAGGGCCACGGGATCCAGGCCCAGGGCGTCGGCCATGCGGTCCATCATCTGCTCCACGGCCCAGGCTCCCTGGGGATAGCCGGGGGCGCGGAAGGGGCGGGCGGGCTGGCTGTGCAGCAGCACATCCGTCAGTTCGGTGCGCACGTTGGGGCAGCGGTAGAGGTCTTTGGCCGGCCAGTCCACCAGGGCCGTGCCCGCGCCGCCGTAGGCCCCGCCCGAGGCCAGCCCGGAAAAGGAGATGCCCGTCAGGGTGCCGTCGGCCTTGGCGGCCAGCTGCATTTCCATGTGCGCGGCAGGACGCAGGCCCATGGAGAGCATGGTCTGTTCCCGGGACAGGAAGAGTTTGACCGGACGGCCGGTGCGCCGGGCGAGTATGGCGGCGATGACGGCGTATTTGCTCGTCTCCAGCTTGGATCCGAACCCGCCGCCCATGTATTCCCCCCGCACCCGGACGCGGCTCAGGGGCAGGCCCAGCACGGCGGCGAGCTTCTCTTGCACCGGAAATACGCCCTGGGTGGATTCCCAGACGGTGAGCCCGTCGCCGTCCCACATGGCCACGCAGCCGTGGCGTTCCAGGGGAATGTGCAACTGGGAGGCGGTGCGGAAAGAGCCCGTGAGCACCACGGCAGCCTCGGCCAGACCTTTGTCCAGATCGCCCCGGGCGTAGGCTTGCACCGGACGGGCCAGATTGCCGCCGGGGTGGACGTTGGGGGCCTTTTCCGTCAGGGCCAGCCGCTCGGCCACGGCGGCCGGGCGTTCGTCGTACCGCACCTCGATGGCCCGCGCGGCGTCCCAGGCCTGCCAGGGGGTGTCCGCCACCACGGCGGCCACTTCCTCACCCTCGAATCGCAGGTGCGGATCAAAGAGCGGGTATGCGCGTCCTTCGGCATAGGGCCATTGGATGTCCGCCCCGGGGGTGCCGGCGGTGATGATGTCCCGCACGCCGGGCATGGCCCTGGCCTTGGCCGTCTCCAGGCCGCGCACGATGGCATGGGCATGCGGACAATGCAGGATGGCCGCATGGAGCATGCCGGGCAGGCGGATGTCGGAGGGGTAGACGGCAGCACCGCTCACGCGTTCGTAGGCGTCCACGCGGGGGATGCGCTGGCCGATGAGGGTGGTCTGCCCCCAGGGGCGCGGCGCCTCGCCGGGTTTGGATGGCTGGGGCAGCGGGGAAACGGGATCGAAATAGCCTTTGTCGGCCATGCAGCACTCCCTTGGGGACCGGAATCTGCCGGAACTCAGGACTTCTTCTTGACGGAGGCCGCGGCCACAGCCGTGAGGATGTGTCGGTACGCGCCGCAGCGGCAGAGGTTGCCGCTCATGCCCACGCGGATTTCCTCCAGGGTGGGATCGGGCTGCTGCCGCAGCAGGGCCTCGGCGGCCATGATCTGCCCTGGCGTGCAGTAACCGCATTGCAGGGCGTCTTCTTCCAGAAAGGCCTGCTGCACCGGCCCCAGGCGCTCGCCGTCCATCAGCCCTTCCACCGTTTCAATGTTCCTGCCCTGGGCCTCGAAGGCCAGCATCAGGCAGGCGTAGCGGGCAACGCCATCCACCAGCACGGTGCAGCTGCCGCACTCGCCGCGCTCGCACCCGGGTTTGGGACTGGTGATGCCCAGGCATTCGCGCAGCACGTGCAGCAGGGTCCAGCGGGGTTCGGCCAGCACGGTGCGGGCAACGCCGTTGACGGTGAGGGACAGGGGAGACAGTCCCCGGAGGACCGGCGGCGGGGCATCGTCCTGGGCGGCGGCGCGGGTGGCCGTGGCCAGGGTGGCTGCGCCCGTAGCCATGGTGGTCGCCATGGTGGTGGCCACGGCGGAGACGCTCATGGATTTGAGGAAGCCCCGACGGGTCATGCCGGCCTGAGGGGGGGGAGATTTGGGGGACGAAGACATGCAAGGCTCCTGAGACGACGGGAACACGCACAATGCCCCGCGTCATCATGGTGACGTCGAAATGTCGGGGCGCGCCATGACGTAATCATGGCGCATCATGGCGTTGTCTACGTCAAGGCATGGAAAAAATCCAGTACGACGAAGACTCACGGCCGCGGCAAGAGCCCCAGCGTCTCCAGGCGCAATTCCAACTGCCGGCGGCGCCGGCCCGTGTACCACAGCACCCCCGCCGGAATGCAGGACATCAGCAGCAGACCCCCTGTGGCGGCAGCCATCACCAGCCGTATCTGGGCCAGCTCCGCGTCCAGTGTCTCCACATGCCCGGGCTCCAGCACGGAGCGCGCAGGCAGGGCCGGATCGTAATGGACGGCGGCCGGCTGCCCAGCCGGATAGGTGGCGGCCAGGGTGTCGGCGTCCTGCCGGGTGCGGGTGGGGGCGTAGCCGTAATGGATGCGTTCGCCAGGATAGGTAACGCCGTCCACCACGTATTCGTACTGCACCAGGGCTTCCCAGCCCTGTACGGAGGTCTTGCCCGAGGGGATGCGCGTTTCGGCCACCTCGCTTTCCAGGATCACGCCCTGGACACTGGGCCAGGTCAGGCTTTCTGCGGCGCGCTGACGGGTCTGGCGCAGGAGATCGTATTGCTGGAACAGCAGCCAGCCGGCCACGGCGCAGCCGAGGAGCACCAAGGCGATCAGCCAGGTGACAAGGCGTCTGGTCTGCCGCCAGCCGGTTTCGAGATCCTGACGGGTCAGCACCTCGCCCCAGCCGGAGACGGTGGACGCCGCCACGGCAAACACCGGGGACACGCCGACAGGATCCATGAAGACGTCCACCGGTTCCTGCTCCGGCAGATTCCACACCCGACGGCTGAACCGCATGCGGGCGGCGAAGCGGGGCGAGTCCGCCGGCGAATCGACATCGCGCACCAGGAAGATTTGCCCGCCGGTGTCTGCGTAGCGGGTGTTCTCCAGCCGGCAGGCTTTGGGCGAAACCGTCGTGAAGCGGGATGCAGCCTCCTGCTGCCCGGCCAGCATCTGGGCGAACAAGCGTCGCAGCCAGAGTGTGAGGGGCAGCAGCAGAAACATGACGGCCAGCAGGATGGGTGCCGCCTGGCGCAGGGGGGAGTCGTCCCGGAACCCGAGCGCCACCAGCACGGCCAGCGGCGCCAGGAGCAGGTACGGCATGAAGCGGACCCAGCGCAACGCGAACAGGTTGAGGCGGAAATCCCGGGGCGGTTGGGCCAATGGTGGGCGGCGGGATGGGGCAGGCATGTGCGGCATGACTACCGGCGCAGGGTGGCCTGGAGCCGGGTGGGCACCAGCAGCAGATCCAGGGCGTGGCGGATGTCCGTCACCAGCACGTCGGCGTGCTGCATGGCCTCCATGCTCGCCCCTTCCGGCCCGAACACCAGCACGCCCAGGGCCGCCACTTCCAGGGCCAGGCGATCATTGAAGCCGTTGCCGACAAAGGCGACATCGCGCTGCAGGCCGATGATGGCTGCGCGCTTGGCCTCATCTTCCCGCGGCTTGCCCGGCCCGGTGCTGACCACCTGCACGTCCACGGGCAGGCCGGCCAGGATGTTGTGCACGGTGCCGTGGGTGTCTGCCGTGAGCACCACCACATGCAGCCGCTCGGCCAGGGCGGTGAGCCGCTCGGCCACGCCGGGCAGCAGCGCGCCGTCCAGGCCCAGGGTGCCGTTGAAATCCAGGGCCATGGAACGCAGCTTGAAAGCGCCGAAACCGGGAATGGCGATGTCGATCATGGCGTGCAACTCCTTAGCGCATTTTAATTTTGAAAAAGGACGTTACGAGAGGGGAAACCTTTTNAGAAAGGTTCTTCCCCCGAGAACTCCTTTCAAAGATAACTTGCTCTAGATCATCCGCTTGTCCAGCACGCGGCGGGCCTTGCCGCCGGCGGCTCCGTCGGTGTCCGGGTACAGATCGCGCTCCACCTGACGGGCGTCTGCCAGGCGGATCTGAAAGTGCACGCCCAGGGCCGAGGCCATGCGGGCGGAGACCTGATCTAACCGGGCCAGGGGGTCTTTCATCTGATCGCTCAGGAGCTGGTCCGTGGCCCCGATGTACAGGGTGGCGTGGTCCAGATGGGCTTCGCGGCTGAGTTCGATGCGCCAGGGCGGCGCCGAGCCCAGCATGGCCACCAGCTCCTGTTCCACCTGGGAGGGGAAGATGTTCACGCCCTTGACGATGAACATGTCGTCGCTGCGGCCGCGGATGCGTTCGATGCGCCGCAGGGTCCGGCCGCAGGGGCAGGGGCCGGGCAGGATGCGCGTGAGATCCCCGGTGCGGAAGCGCAGCATGGGGAAGGCTTCCTTGGTCAGGGTGGTGATGACCAGCTCGCCCAGCTCGCCTTCGGGCAGGAGCTCGCCGGTGAGCGGATCGACGATCTCAATGAGGAAGTGATCCTCGTTGACATGCATGCCGCGCTGCTGCAGGCACTCGCCGGCCACGCCGGGGCCCATGACCTCGGAGATGCCGTAATTGTCCGTGGCAGTGAGCTTGAGGCGGTCCTGGATTTCCGCGCGCATGGCCTCGCTCCAGGTCTCTGCCCCAAAGAGCCCCCAGCGCAGGGAGAGGGCGTTCACGTTCACGCCGGCGGCCTCCATGGCATCGGCCAGGTGCAGGGCGTAGCTCGGGGTGCAGGCCAGGGCTGTGGTGCGGTAGTCCTGGATGATCTGGATCTGCCGGCCGGTGTGCCCGCTGGAGGCAGGGATGACCGAGGCCCCCAGCCGCTGCGCGCCGTCGTGCATGCCAAAGCCGCCGGTGAACAGGGAATAGCCGAAGGCGATCTGCAGCACGTCGTCCCGGGTGAGGCCGGCCATGGTCATGATGCGGGCCACCAGATCGGCCCAGCGGGCGAGGTCGTTTCTGGTGTAGCCCACCACCACGGCCTTGCCGGTGGTGCCGGAGGAGGCATGCAGCCGCACCACCTCGCGCAGGGGCACGGCGAAGAGGCCGTAAGGGTAGTTGTCGCGCAGGTCGGTCTTGGTGGTGAAGGGCAGGGCGGCCAGTTGGGAGAGGTCCAGGAAGGCGTCGGGATCAAAGTGGATGTCGTCGAAGATTTTTTTGTAGAACGGGACGTTGCGCGCCACACGGGTAAGGGTGGCCTGCAGGCGCTCCAGTTGGAGTTGGGCCAGCTCCTCGCGGTCCATGCATTCCTGTTCGCGTTGCCAGTACACGGCGTCCTCCTTGGAGCTCAGGCGGAAGGGGCGGCGGTTTCGACGTCGTTGCCGGCGTCGTGTCCCAGATAGGCGCGCTGCACGTCGCGGTTGGCCAGCAGTTCGCCGCTGGGCCCCTGCAGGATGATGCGGCCGGTCTCGATGACGTAGCCGCGATCCGCAATTTCCAGGGCCTTCTTGGCGTTCTGCTCCACAAGCAGCACGGTCAGGCCCTGTTCCCGGCGCAGGGCCACCACATGGCGAAAAATTTCCCGCGTCACCTTGGGGGCCAGGCCCATGCTTGGCTCGTCCAGCAGGAGCAGCCGCGGCCGGGCCATGAGGGCCCGGGCCATGGCCAGCATCTGCTGCTCACCGCCGGAAAGCGCACCGGCGCTCTGGCGGCGGCGTTCGTGCAGGATGGGGAACATGGTGTACATGGCCTGCAGATCCTGTTCGATCTCGCCATCCTGGCCGCGACGCACGTACGCGCCCAGACGCAGGTTGTCCGCCACGGTCAGGGGGCCGAAGATGCGCCGCCCCTCGGGGGACTGGGAGATGCCGCGCCGCACGATGGTGTCTGGCGCAGCCCCGGCGATGGACTTGCCGTCGAACAGAATCTCCCCGGACGCCGGAGACAGCAGCCCGGAGATGGTGCACAGCAGGGTGGTCTTGCCCGCGCCGTTGGCCCCGATGAGGGTGACGATCTCGCCCTTGCCCACATGCAGGGACACGCGCCGCACGGCGTGGATGGCGCCGTAGCGCACGTCCACGTTGCGCAGGGTCAGCAGGCTTTTGTCGGTGGCCGGACTCATGATGCGGACTCCTCGATCCTGGCGTCTTCTTCCTCGTCGTCCTCGCCCAGGTAGGCGGCCAGCACGCGGGGATCCTGCTGGATCTGCCGCGGCGTGCCCCGGGCCAGGAGCTTGCCGAACTGCAGGACGCTGATGACGTCGCAGACGTCCATCACCAGTTCCATATCGTGCTCCACCAGGGCAATGGTCACGCCGCGTTCGGTGCGGATGCGCTTGATGAGCGCGCCCAGGGCCTTGGTTTCCTGCATGTTCAGGCCGGCGGCGGGCTCGTCCAGCAGCAGCAGCCGGGGCGCGGCGGCCAGGGCCCGGGCCAGCTCCAGGGCGCGCTGTTCCCCGAAGGACAATTCCCCGGCCGAGGTATGCACGTCGGTGGCGAGCTCCACAAACTCCAGGGCCTCCATGGCCAGGCGTCGGGCCTCGCGCTCCGTGGCGAAGAACCGCGGCGTGCGCAGCAGGGCATCGAAAAAATGTTGCGGCAACCGGCGGTGGCAGCCCACCAGCACGTTTTCCAGCACGGTCATGTTGGGAAAAATTTCCAGATTCTGGAAGGTGCGCACCACGCCCAGGCCGGCGCGACGGTGGGCAGGCAGCCGGGCCAGGGAGTGCGAATCCAGCAGGATGTCGCCGCCGGCGGTGTCCACCATGCCGGTGATGGCGTTGAAGAGCGTGGTCTTGCCTGCGCCGTTGGGGCCGATGCAGCCGGTGATGCTGCCGGCCTCCACGGCAAAATCCACCCCGTCCAGGGCCACCACGCCGCCAAAGCGCACGGCCACCTTGGCACAGGTGAGCAGGCTAGCGGCCATGGCTGCCTCCGGATTGCGGCTGTTTGCGGGCCAGCAATCGACCAAGCCGGCGGCCAGCGCCAGTGAAGGCGCTCATCAGGCCGCCGGGCATGAACATCATGCACAGCACCAGGATGCCGCCGTAGAGCAGCACTTCGATGTTTTCGAAGGAGCGCAGCATTTCGGGCAGGATGGTCAGGAAGAAGGCCCCGGCCACCGCGCCGCCCAGGGTGGCCAGCCCGCCCAGGACCACCATGGTGATGACCTCCACCGAATACAGAAAGCTGAAGCTGGAGGGCGCCACAAAGGTGAGATAGTGCGCATACAGGAAGCCGGCAAAGGCGGCCATGAGCGCCGAGAGCACAAAGACGAAGAGCTTGTGCCGGGCCACGTCCACCCCGGCGCAGGCCGCGGCCTTCTCGCTGGTGTGCAGGGCCCGCAGCGCCCGGCCCAGGCGCGAATCCACAATATGGTGCGTCAGCAGCAGCATCCCGGTCAGGCACACGGCCAGCAGGCGATAATAGGCGAGGTCGTCATCGAACTGAAATCCCAGCAACTTCAGGCGGGGAATACCCACAAAGCCGGACGGGCCGCCGGTGGTTTCCAGCGCCTCGTTGAAGACGATGTTCACCACCAGCCCAAAGCCCAGGGTGGCCATGGCCAGGTAGTGTCCCGAAAGTTTCAGGCACGGGATGCCGATGGCCAGGGCCACCACCAGCGCCGCCAGCAGCGCCACGCCCAGGCCGGCCTCCATGGGCAGGCCCCAGGTGGCCGTGGCGATGGCCGTGCCGTAGGCCCCCAGGCCGTAAAAGGCGGCGTGGCCCATGGAGATCTGCCCGGCGTAGCCCAGCAGCAGATTCATGCTCACGGCGACAATGGCGTTGATGCAGGCCAGAATCAGCACGCTGACGTAATACTCGTTGGTCAGCATGGACGGCAGGGCCAGCAACAGGGCCAGAAAGCCGGCCAGCAACAGAGGGGTGGAACGCAGCATCCGCTTAGACTCGCTTGATGGCGGCCTTGCCGAAGAGCCCGCTCGGTTTGACGAAGAGCAGCACCAGCAGCGCCAGGAAGGCGAAGGCGTCCTTGTAGCCGGAGGAGATGTAGCCCGCGCCCACGCTTTCCAGAATGCCCAGGGCGATGCCCCCTGCCGCCGCGCCGAAGGGGTTGCCCAGCCCGCCCACGATGCAGGCCGCGAAGCCCTTGAGGCCGAGCATGATGCCGCGGTCGTAGGAGGTCAGGGTGATGGGCGCGAGGATCACCCCGCCCACGGCGCCCACGAAGGCGGAGAGGGCAAAGCTCGTCACGGCCATCTTGCGCACGCTGACCCCCACCAGGGAGGCCGCCTTGGGATCCACGCTGCAGGCCAGCATGGCCTTGCCGTGGATGGTGCGGTCGAAGAACAGCTTCATCAGGAGCAGCAGCACGGCCGTCACCCCCAGCACCCAGAGGTTCTGCGGCATCACGCTGGCTCCCAGAAAGGAAAGGGGCGTGTTGCCGGTGAACTGCGGCAGGGCAAAGGTATCCTTGCCGAACACCAGCATGGCGATGCCCCGGATGAGGATGGAGACGCCGATGGTGATGATGATGTACTGCAGCGCCTCGGCCCGCCTGACCGGCCGGATGGTGAGCTGATGCATGAGCACGCCCGCCAGGGTGGTGCCGGCCATCGCTCCCAGGATGGCCGGGATGAGCGGCCAGTCCAGACCGGTCATCAGGGCCACGGCCAGCATGCCGCCCAGCATCACGAATTCGCCCTGGGCAAAGTTGATGATGCTGGTGGTATTGTAAATGATGGTGAACCCCAATCCCGTGAGGCCATACGTGGCCCCCACGGTGAGGCCGGTAAGCAGATACTGCAGCAGGCTGGAGAGCATGGCGTGGTGGATATCTCCGGGATGCGTGGCTGGGAAGCGCGGAACACAATCCTGTGCAAGGCTATGGAAGCCTTGTCAAGTCCTTGGCGGCGATGGCCGCGGCCAGACTGGCGGCGTCCAGGTGTGGGCCGGGGTCGGCAAATCCGTCTTCACCAATGAATTGCAAGGGAAAGTCGATGCGGGAGTTCCGGTCTGTGATGGTCGGGAACGGCTCCAGCAGCGGCGCAAGCACATCCTCCCGGGCCAGGAACAGGGCGGCGAACGCATCCGTGTCCAGGGGGCCGGACGCGGCGGTCCCGCCGCGGTGCTGCCGCATCAGCAGCGCCAGCCGGGCGGCGATGCCGGGCCGGTCCTCATCCAGATGCTTGAACGGCCGCTTGGCGGCGATGGCCAGAATGGCATCCGTCTCCAGCCCCTTCCAGACGGACAGGCCCGGGAACACCCGGGACAGGGTGGCCAGGATCATTGCTGTGGCCCGGGGATTGGCCGGGGGAATCTGCAGGGCCAGCAACCCGTTGGAGTTCAGACGATCCCTGCACAGCTCGAAGAATTGCCGGGTGCACAGGGACACGGTGTCGCCATTCCAGACGGGCGAGGTCAGGGCGATGGCGATGACGTCGTGGCGCTGGGCATGCATCAGCAGGTGGCTGCGGCCGTCGCGCGGGCTGGTGGAGACGCTCTCCAGGGCCAGCAGCTCCGTGGCGTTGGCCTGGAAGAACTGCAACGCGTCGAAGATGCCCGGTGCGGGGTCCACCGCCGTCACGCCCAGGGGCGGCACGGGCCACTGGGTGGCGGCAGACAGGGCGGTGCCGGTGTTGACGTTGACAAGCAGGATGCGTCGCGGGTGCTCGGTGATGGCCATGGGCAGCCAGGCGAGCAGGGCATCGTCCGCCGTGGCGCGAAATACCTGACGGCCGTTGCGGACAAGGGCGCGGTCCTGGGAATCCGCAGGATTGCCGGCCACCACGGCCAGGGCGTCCGCGCCTTCCAGGGTGGCGTAGATGTCCATGTCCGGTCCCAGCAACGCCGTGGCGCGCTGGGTCATGGCCTGGGCAAGGGGATCCCCGGCGCGACCCAGCCCCCACACCAGCAGCACCACGCACGCGGGCACGGTCCAGAGCATCCGGCGGCGTTCCTCCCGCGGGGCGATGGCCAGCAGCATCCCGCCCACGGCCACGGCCAGCAGGCAGCACAACTGCGCCCCACGCACCACGCCGAGCTGCGGCGCCAGCAGGGCCGCACCGATGGCCGCCCCGATGATGGCGCCCACGGTGTTCACGGTGTAGAGCCGGCCCGTCTCCTCGCCGGGGGCGTCCGGATACAGCAGGCAGGCCCGCGCGCCCGTGGGCAGCAGCCAGCCGAAGCAGAAGGCGGCCGGGAAGGTCAGCCAGAAGGCCACGTTCATGCCGCCGCCGAGGGCGAAGGCGTCGGAGGTCCTGAGGGCCGCGCCGAAGCTGCCCAGCCCCATGGCCGCCAGCGCGCCCATGGCCGCCAGGGCCAGCCCCAGGGAGGTGAGCGGCCGTCGCAGGGCCAGGCCGGAGCGGGTGGAGGCCCAGCTGCCCAGGCCCGCACCCAGCAGGCTCATGGCCATCATGGCGCTGAAGCTGTACGTGCCCGTTTGCAGGGGCAGCAGCAGCAGCCGGGCCCACAGGGCCTGCAGGGCCAGAAAAATCGCGCCGCCCGTGGCCAGGCCGGCCAGGGCCATGCGACGCTGGAAGGGCAGATACAGGGGCGCGGGGATGCGCTCCCGGCGGCGTCTGCGTTGGGCCTCCTCCACTTCTTCCGTGGAGCGGATGACCGGTGCGGGCAGCTGGGCCAGGCCGGCTGCGGCCAGATTGCCCAGGGCGGCCACGAATATCGTGCCGGACTCTCCCAGCCATCCCAGATAGATGTAGCCTGCCCACAGCGCGCCCAGCACCGCCCCCAGGGCATGCCAGGCATAGAGCCGGCCAAAGCCTTGCTGCCAGCCCATGCGGCGGCTGCAGGCGGAGACGAGCAAGGGCAGGGCCATGCCCATGAGGAAGCTGGCCGGGCCCACGCTGGCCGCAACGCAGGAGATGCGCGCCACCAGGGCGGTGCCGGGCGTCATGCCGCGCAGGGCCACGTTGGTGACGAACCAGTGCCCCCAGATATCCACGGCGATGAGGCTGGAAAAGCCGCACAGCAACGCCACCATCACCTGCAGGCCGCTGAACACGGTCAGGGGACGGCGGGTCCTGTCCGCAAACAGGCCGCCGGTGAGGGCGCCCAGGGAAATGCCGGCCAGGAACACGCCCAGCACCAGGGCCGTGGCGGTGAAGGTGGAGCCGAGAAATCGCGTCAGCATCCGCACCCACAGCGTCTCGAACATCAGGCTGGAGACGCCGGCGCAGAAAAAGGCCGCAGGCAGCGCGGCGTCGCTGTGGCGGCGCAGCAGGGAGGCGAAGGAGGAGGGCGAGGCAGGGGAAGGAACGGTCATGGAACGAGCTCCGGATGCGGGGACAAAAAGGGGAGGTCCGCGCGGACCGTGGACCTCCCCGAACACCCGGCAGGACAGTACGGCATTACTGCACGATTTTCCAGTCCCCCTGTTCGATGCGCACCATCTCGAAGGCGTCCGCCGTCAGGCCGTTGTGGTCCTCGGCGGTCATGGTGAAGATGCCACCGGTGCCCACAAAGCCGCTGATCTTTTCCAGATTGTCCCGGATGGCCTGCGGCTCGGCGGAGTTGCCCATTTTGATGGCTTCCACGATGAGCATCAGCCCGTCGTAGGCGTAGCCGCCAAAGGAGGAGACGGGCATCTTGTACTGGGCTTCGTAGTCGGCGATGTAGGTCGTCAGCACCTGCTTTTGCGGATGCGTGTCGGCAATCTGCGCCGCCACGGCCAGCCGGCCGGCGGGCAGGTAGATCCCCTCGGCGGCGTCTCCGGACAGTTCGATGAACTTCTTGGAGGCCACGCCGTGGCTCATGTACAGCGGGATGGCGATGCCCAACTGCTGACGGTTGCGGGCCACCACGGCCGGGCCGGGGTTGGTGCCCCAGCAGATGATGGCGTCGGGGGCCTTGTCCTTGATGGCGGTGAGCTGGGCGGTCATGTCCGTATCCTTGGGACCGAACACCTCGTCCGCCACCAGCTCAAAGCCTTTCTGGGGCAGCAGCTGCAGCAGCACCTCGCGGCCGGCTTGGCCGAAGCCGTCGCTCACGGTGATGATGGCGATCTTCTTCATGCCCTTGGCCTGGGCGTCCTGCAGAATGCGCTCCACGGCGTGGCGGTCCGAGGGCGCCACCTTGAAGACCCAGGGATTGACCGGGGAGGTGATCTTTTCCGCGGCAGACATGGAGATGAGCGGCACCTTGGCCGGCTCGAACTTGGGCATCACGGCCAGGGTGTTGCCCGAGGTGGTGGGGCCTACCACGGCCACCACCTTGTCTTTTTTCAGGAGCTTGTCCACGGCCAGCACGCACTTGTTCACGTCGGTTTCGTCGTCGTAGATCACCAGCTCGATGGGCCGGCCCAGCACGCCGCCTTTGGCGTTGATGGCGTCCACCAGCATGACGGCGGTGTTCTTTTCCGGCTCGCCCAAAAAGGCGGCCGGCCCGCTGGCCGATACCACCAGGCCGACCTTGATGGGCTCGGCGGCGTGGGCAGGGAGGGAAAAGAGGCTGAGGAGCAACAGCAGGATCGACAACGCGCGAACACGCATGACGGGTTCCCCCTTGTGAATGGAAACGTGGAACAGGGTGATGGGCCTATGGTTTGTTGTGAAGCAGGGACTACGGGTAGCCGGGATCCGGCGGCTGGTTGCGCTTGCTGGCGGCAGTCTTGGCCAGCACGTCGCAGCGTTCGTTTTCCGGGTGGCCGGCGTGGCCTTCCACCCAGTGCATGGTCACTTTGTGACGGGTGATCAGCTCATCGAGCCGACGCCAGAGGTCCTGGTTCTTCACCGGTTTCTTGTCTGCCGTCAGCCAGCCGCGACGCTTCCACCCGGCCAGCCATTTCTTTTCGATGCCGTCGCGCAGGTAGCGGGAGTCCGTGTACAGTTCCACGGTGCAGTTGCGCTTGAGGGAGTCCAGGGCCATGATGGCCGCCAGCATCTCCATGCGATTGTTGGTGGTGGGATTGTGACCGCCACTGAGCTCCTTGGCGTGGCCGTTCCAGCGCAGAATGGCCGCCCAGCCGCCGGGGCCGGGGTTCCCCAGGCAGGAGCCGTCCGTGTAGATGATCACTGGTCCTTCGCCAGCACAGGCACAGGAAGCTGTCATTGAACCGCCGTACTTTGGTTGAGCAGGATGTTCCAGATGGTGGAAAGGGCCAGGATGAGCCCTTTGGGCCAGGAGCCGTCGTCAAAATAGGGGGGGAAGTGCGTCTCGCGCAGGGCGGTGAGGGTTTCTTCGCCCAGGGCGCGGGCCGCCAGGGGCGGCACCTGCAGCACCACTTCGCGGGAGTCTGGCTTCAGGGCCAGATAGATGACGGAGGGATTGGGTTCCGGCGGTTCCAGGGGCGTGATGGAGACGACCACCCGCACCTCCATGCCGAATTCTTCCTTGAACAGTTGGGAGAACTGCAGCAGGGCGTCCTTCTGGTCTGCCGTGAGGGTGCCCGTGGCGTCGAAAATGGTTTCCTTGGCCTTGAGCCGGTCCAGATGGCGCTGGGTGTTCCATTGGAACAGCAAGGCGCAGATGGCGAATACCGTCACCAGCAGCAGCAGGCGGGTCAATCGTTCGCTGGTGCTCTCGCCGCGCACCAGCGGGCCGCGCATCTGGCGGAGGCCTCGAAAAAACACCATGGCAGCTTCCCTGTTTGTGGACTGATGGGGAAGCCCTATCATCCTCCGCGCAAGGCTTCAATGGGATGCAGCTGCGCGGCGTTGCGGGCCGGCTTGAGGCCGAAGACCACGCCCACCGTCAGGCTGGCTGCCAGGGCGAGGATGCCGATCTTCCAGGACAGGACGATGGTGAGGATCTCATACCGCGTGAGCACCTCCCCGAGGCCCACGCCAAGGCCCACGCCCAGCACCGCCCCCAGCAGGGTCAGGGCCACGGCCTCGGCCAGAAACTGCAGGGTGATGTGCCAGGATTTCGCGCCCATGGCCCGCTTGAGCCCCACTTCCTGCTGCCGTTCCCTGACGCTCAGATAGAACAGGTTGGCCAGCACAAAGCCGCCCACCAACAGCGACACCGTGGCCGTGACTCCCAGAAACGCCACCAGACTGCCCTGGAGCATGCTCAGGAATTTAAGGATTTCTGCCGCCGAGATGATGGTGAAGTCGTCGGGATCCCCGTCCTTGAGCTTGTGCAGATGGCGCAGCAGGGAGCGCACATTTTCCATGTGCGTGTCCATGAGCTCGGGATTGTGGAACTTGATGCGCAGGGCGCGGAAGTAGGTACGGTCCAGGTTGAAGCGCTGGGTCAGGGTGGACAGGGGGATCACGGCCCGGCTGTCGATGGGGGTGCCGCCGCCGCTGGTGCCGCCCCGTTCCGCCAGCCGGCCGACGATCTGCACGGGCAGGTTGTTGGCGAAGATGGTCTTGCCCAGGGGATTTTCGCCCGGGAAGAGCAGCTTGGCGATGGTTTCTCCGATGAGCGCCACCTTGGCGGCCTGGCGGACGTCCTCTTCGCGCAGATCCCGGCCCTCGGCCAGGGGCCAGTCCCAGGCCAGGGCGTAGTTGGCCGTGGAACCCACCAGGGTGGGCAGGTCCATGTTCCGGTTGCCGGCCCGCAGGGTGACGCGGTTGTTCACCGAGCGCATGGGGATGACCAGATACGCGCCGGGCAGGGAGTCGCGCAGGGTCTCGGCGTCTCGCCAGGTAAGGGTCAGGGTCCGCTGGCCCGTGGCGGCGGCGCGCATGTCTCCCCCGAAAATGAGTGCCGCATCCACGCCAAATCGGGCCACCACGTCCCGGGCCTGCTTGTCCGCACCGTCCACGGCGGCCACGATGAGGGTGAGGGAGGCAATGCCCAGGGCCACGGCGCAGGCCACAAACAGCGTGCGCATGCGGAACGCGCCCACGGCACCCCCTGCCATGCCCAGGATGCGGAAAAAAATGCGGAACAAGGTGATTGGATTGCCCACGGCGCATTACCCGGCGGCAGCCGTGCCGGCCTGCTCATCGCGCACAATGCGTCCGTCTTCCATGTGCAGGCGACGTCTGGCGTAGGCGGCCACATTGGGGTCATGCGTCACCAGAATCACCGTGGCGCCCTGCTCGTTGATGGTGCGGAGCAGGTCCAGGATTTCCCGGGTGGTGCGCGAGTCCAGCTGTCCCGTGGGTTCGTCGGCCAGCACCAGGGACGGGCGGTTCATCAGCGCCCTGGCCAGGGCCACCCGCTGCTGCTGGCCGCCGGAAAGCTGGCTGGGCTTGTGGTGCATGCGGTCGGCCAGGCCCACCATGGTCAGCAGCTCCCGGGCGCGCTGCACCAGCTGGCGATGGGAAACCTTGGTGTACAGCCCGGGCATGAGCACGTTGTCCAGGGCCGTGGCATAGGGGATGAGGTAAAAACTCTGGAACACGAAGCCAATGTGCCGGCTGCGCAGGGTGGACAAGGCATCATCCGACAGATGCGAGACATCCTTGCCCAGCAGCGCATACGTGCCGCGGCTGGCGCGGTCCAGCAGGCCCAGGATGTGCAGCAGGGTGGACTTGCCCGACCCGGACGTGCCCTGCAGCGCCGCGAACTCGCCGGGCATGATCCGCAGCGTGACGTCCCGCAGCACGGTGACGGCGTTGGCGTCTTCCCCATTGCTGCCGCCATTGCTCCCGTTGTGCTCATTGCCGGCGCGATCTTCCAGGATCTGCCCCGCGGTTCTGGCGAAGGAGCGCGCCACGTCGCGCAGTTCGATGACCGGCCCGTCGGCGGCGTGGGGCGACTCGGGCCGTTGGGGCCTCATTTGCCGCCCCCGGGGCCACCGCCGGAACCGCTGGGCGGAGGACCGCCAGGAGGCGGACCGGGAGGACCGGGAGGACGGGAAGACGCGCCTTGCGATGCGGCGGCCGTGGCCTTCCTGGCCTGGGGCACCACCACCTGCGTGGCCACCACCTCGCCCTCGGCAAAGCCGGTCAGCACCTCGCTGTACGCCGGACCGCGCAGGCCCAGGGTGAAGTCCTGCCCCTCGGCGCGCAGTTGCGTGGGCGGCGGGCCGGCCGTGGCGTTGGCGGTCTCGGGTGTCCGCATCACCACGTACACCACGTTGCGCTTGTCCACCCATTTGAGGGCCGTATTGGGGAGGGCCAGCGCGTCCGGCTTTGCCTGCACCACCACGCGGCACTGGGTGGTCATCTCCGGTCGCAGCCGGGTGGCCTGCTCGGTGCTGATGCGGCAGAGCACCTGATAATACACAATGCTGTCCCGGATTTCCGGGATGGGGTAGATCTGCTCCACCTCGGTGGTGAAGACCTCGTCCGGGTAGGCGTCCACGGTGAATTCCACCTGCTGGCCCGGGATCACGCGGCCGATGTCCGTCTCGTCCATGTAGATCCACATCTCCAGGCGGGACGGATTGATGACCGTCACCAGATTCACGGCCTGCAGGCCGGCCACCACGGTTTCGCCCTCCTGGGCGGTGACGTTGCCCACCACGCCGGCCAGGGGCGAGTAAATTTTATGATATGACAGCCGGATGTGGATGGCTTCCAACTGGGCGCGGGCCGTGGCCAGGGCGGCTTCGTTCACGGCCATGGAGCGCTCGGCGTCCTCCACGGTGTTGGCGTCGATGGCCTTGCCGCGCAGCAGATCGCGCTGGCGGGCATGGAAGCGGCGGGAGAAGTCCAGCTCGGCTTCGTAGCGGCGGATGTCCGCCTCCACCTGGCGCTTCTGGGCCTGCAGCTCGCGGTCGTCCAGCTGGGCGATGAGCGCGCCCTTTTCCACGGGATCGCCGATGCGATAGGGCAGGTTGGTGATGCGCCCGTTGGCCTGCACGCCGATCTTGACCACTGCGCCGACCTGGCTTTTGACGATGCCTGTGGCTTCGAGGACTTCGCGCACGGTGCGGCGCTCCAGGGTTTCCGTAGCCAGCACCTGCGGAGCCGGCGGCCCCTGCCGCTGCTGCCACCACCACCAGCCGCCATAGCCAAGCCCCGCCAGCAGAAGAAGGACGATCAAGGTTCGCATGGTGCGGAGACTATAGCGAATCCCCGCCAAGGGGAAGGGGGAGACGGGTGAAGGGTTGGTAAGGAAGGGTAAAGGGGGGGCATTGTCTCACCTGGACATGAGACATCGGAGTTTGTATCAAGTGTTTTGCCGAATCAGTTGATACAAACCCTTTTGTCGCTTTTTTGTGTGAGACAACCATGCAGCCTTTTTTGCCGAATTTTCTCCCGTTGAAAGGGTTGGACCTGAGTTCCGCATTGCGCCTCATCGTCCAAGCAAATAGCGCGCTGGCCTTGTTCAAGGGAGTGCTGATCGGAGTTCCCAACCCGGATGTCATGCTTTCCCCCTTGGCCATGCAGGAAGCCGTGCTGTCATCACGCATTGAAGGCACGCAGGCGACAGTAGGCGACGTGTTCCGGTACGAGGCGGGCGAAGCGCCGGCGCAGGAGTCCCGCCGCAACGATGTTTTTGAGATCATCAACTACCGCAAGGCGTTGCAGGTGGCTCGGGCCGAACTGGAGACGAGGCCGTTCACGCTGAATCTCCTGAAGCGATTGCATGAGATTCTTTTGGACAGCGTTCGCGGGCGCAACAAGGCGCGGGGGCAGTTCCGTACGGTGCAAAATTGGATTGGCGGAACCGGCACTACCATGGAACAGGCGCAGTTCGTGCCGCCGGAGCCGGCGCGCGTGCCGGAACTGCTGGGCAATTGGGAATCGTATTATCACCATGACGAAGTGGACGCCCTGGTGCAACTGGCCATCGTGCATGCCCAGTTCGAGATTATCCACCCATTTTTGGACGGCAACGGTCGCCTGGGCCGCATTCTTGTTCCCCTGTTCCTGCATGAGAAGGGGCTGCTTTCCAGTCCGGTTTTCTACATTTCAACCTATCTGGAAGAGCACCGGGCCGCATACATCGAATCTTTGCGGCAATTGGACAATTCGCCGGAGAGTTGGATTCGCTGGATAGAATTCTTTCTGGGGGCGATCAAGGTGCAGGCACAAAGAAATACGGAGACGGCCATGGCGGTGATGCAGTTGTACGCAACGCTCAAGGAGCGTGTGATTGAGTGTACGCGGTCGCAGTATGCCGTGCCGTTGCTCGATCAGTTTTTCCACCGTCCGGTGTTCACCAGTACCCAGATAGATCTTGGCCCTGGTGGTCCAACGTATGCCAGGCTGAGCAAAATGCTACTCATTCTGCGCGAGGCGGGAATCCTGCAAGTCATCCGCGAGGGCAGCGGCCGGCGTCCGCAAATCCTGTCCCTGCACGAGCTGGTGACGATGTGTGAAGCGTAGCAATATTGGCGTGTCGGAAAGATGGTTCGGGGGGACACCGTTCTCCAGAACGGTTCCCCCCGGCAGTCGCGTCGCTATTCGAGCTTGCCCGCCCTACGCCCCCATCTCCCGGATCTTCTGCGCGTACAGGGTTTTGAGTTCCTCCACATAGGCCGGGTCCATCTTGCCTTTCCAGGTTTCCACTTCCAGGAACCGCTTGGGCAGTTGGACCTGTTCCGGCGCATAGCCGCTCTGGAGCTTGAGCCGCCAGCGGGTGCGGCGGATGGCTTCCACGCTGGAGTCCAGGGCTTCGGCCAGTTCCGGCTGGTCCGTGGCGATGAGCGCCTCGTGCACCTTTTCCGGGGTGTAGGCGCTGCGGGCAAAGAGGCAGGACACCAGCGAACAGAGCATCACGCGGGCCTTTTCGTCCTCGATCATGAACTCGATGGCCTTGGCGGCGTCCTTGTCCTTGGTTTTCTGGTCGTAGCTGTAGCCGGCGGAATCCAGGTGCGAGTAGCGGAAGCCCATGGCCTGGGAGATGAAGAAGTTCTCCCCGGTGGCGTAGCCGGCCATTTCCTGGCCCAGCACGCAGGCGAAGTCTGCCCCGCCGTACACCGCCGCGGCCTTGAGCACGCCCTGGGCCAGCAGGCGGTAAAACTCGTTGCTGGCCAGCCCCAGGTGCACGCACGCCAGACGGTAGCTTTCCACGTCGTCCCACTTGAGGGGCACGAGGGTTTCCTTTTCGGAAATCAACCCCTTCTCAAAGGCTTCCGTGGCCCAGGCCAGGGCCACGCCGGAGGAGATGGCGTCCAGGCCCTGCTTTTCGGCTTCGTCCAGCAGCACCAGGATTTTCCAGGCCTTGGTCATGCCGAGCATGGAGCCGTTGGCAAAGACGGTTTCGTGGTCGTAGCCGACCTGGCGGTACAGGTAGTTGTGATCCTCGGCAAAGAGCTGGCGCAGCAGGCCGATGTGGATGCAGCCCACGGGACAGCCGGCGCAGGCCGTCTTGCGCAGGAGGAGCTGTTCGGCAAAGCGTTCGCCGGAAACGTCGTCGATGCAGGCGTCGGTGGTGGCCTGCAGGTTGCGCCAGGGCAGGGCGCGGATGCCGTTGAGCACGGCCATGTTGATGGGTGTTCCCAGGTCGTGGTACTTGCGCATCATGTCCGTGGCGGTGAGGGCGGTGTGAATTTCCTTGAACAGCTTGGGATAGTTCTTGTTTTCCGGCAGGGGCAGGGAGCGGTCCCCGGCGACGATGAGGCCCTTGACCTGCTTGGCGCCCAGCACGGCGCCGGCGCCCAGGCGGCCGAAGTGGCGGTAGGTATCCACATTGATGCAGGCAAAGGCGCTCTGATTTTCCCCGGCCGGGCCAATGCGCAGGGTGGAGCGGTGCCCGGCGTTGGACTTGCCGTAGCGCCGCATGTGCTTGCCGGTGGTGAAGACATCCATGCCTTTCATGAAGTTGACGTCATGGAACTCCATGCGGTTGCTGCCCACCACCAGACAGGTGAGCCGCGCGGCCGCGCCGGTGAGCACCAGGGCATCCAGGCCTGAGAAGCGCAGGGAAAGGCCCAGCCGGCCGCCGGCATGGGTCTCGGCATATTCTTCGGTGTACGGACTTTTGAAGCCGCAGACCGTCTTGCTCATGAGGGGGAACCAGCCGGTCAGCGGGCCGATGGCGAAGATAAGGGGCTGGCTGGGATGCAGGGCCGGCAGGGTGAGGTCGCCGAATTGCTGATACAGCATGGCCGCCAGGCCGGAGCCGCCCAGGTGTTCGGCGCGGCCGGGCAGTTCCAGCACCTGGCCCTTGCCCTGGTCCAGACGGACGTGGAGGACGCGGAAGGGATGTACAGCCATGACTATTTCTCCGCCAGCGTGCAGGCGTCTTCGTAGGGGGAATCCGGGGCGCAGAAGGGGGAATCCTTTTCCGCCAGTTCCAGACATTCATGCGGGCAGTAGGCCACGCAGCGGCCGCAGTGGATGCACAGGTAGGCCAGGCCGTCCTCGGGGGAGATGAGGATGGCATCCACAGGACAGGCCTTGGCGCAGGCGCCGCAGCGGATGCAGGCATCCTGCTTGAGCCGCACGCCGCCGCCCTGGCGCTGGATGATGGCCTCCGTGGGGCAGGCGGCAGCGCAGGGCGCGGGATCGCAGGCCACGCAGGTGCGCGCCTCAAACCCGGTGGTGATGCCGCCGGAAGAGTGAATACGGATGCCGGCATTGGTCCACGAAAGCTGCTTGAACACCTGCCGGGCGCAGGCCAGGGAGCAGGAATGGCAGCCGATGCAACGTTCCATTCGGCTGGGCCGCAACATTTTCATGAACAACAACTCCTGATGCCAAAGGTGTGATGCGGGGATGCGTGCGACAGCATGCCATGCCATTATGGCAGAGCGGCGTCCGCAGTGCATCCATTTTTCGTCGATTCGCTGGTGGCGATGTGCAGGGTGCGCTGCGGGAAGGGGATGTTCCAGCCGCGTTCCGTGCAGGATTGCGTGACCAGCCGGGCCAGCAGGCGCTGCAGGGCCCAGTAGTCGCTGGCCAGTTCGCCGGAAAAGCCGGCATAGACAGCCAGATCCAGCGAGGATTCCCCCGCCGTCTTGAACTGGGAGAAAAAGCCGGTGATCTGTGGCCCGTAGCCTGCCTGCTCCAGCCCGGTGCGCACGTCCTGCTCCAGCAGGGCCGGGATCTCTTCCAGGGCCTGGGCCTGATGCTTGTAGTCGATGCCGATGGTCACCAGATGCCCGAAGCCGGTGGTCAGGTTGCGCGGCTTCATGGCCAGGAAACTGCTGGCGCCGTAATGCTGCCGGTTGCCGCCGTAGACGGAAAGTGTCACCGCCTCGGGCGTCTGCAACAATACTTGGCCAAAGGTGCCGTCGTCGAGTATCACGTAGTCTCCCTTGCGGGTGGGAAACCACTCTTCTTCCGCATGCACATGCCGTGAGGTGCGGTTGTACAGATCATCCAGCCGCAGCCGCACGGTGCCGCCCTGCAGCAATGGGTTCACCAGGGTGGTGTAATAGTTGATACGACCCACCTTGAAGGGTAGACCATTGTAGACGATGCGTTCGCCCTCGCGCACGGCCCCCAGGTTGCACAGAAGCTTCACCTGCTCCGTGAAGGTGGCGATGTTGTACTTGGCAGACCAGATGATCCCGATGAGCAGCAGCAGCGTGAGGCCCAGGAGCACCCAGTCCCCGGCATTGTACAGGATGATCAGACCCATCAGGGTGGCGGCCAGGGTGCACAGGAAGGTGTACACCACTGTGGCGGCGCGGAAGAAGGTGGACTTTTTGGCCCAGCGTTTGCCGCGGCTGGTGCTCAAAGAGAGTCGCAGGGCCAGGCGCATGACGGCGAACACCAGCCCGCCGGCGGCCAGGGCCATGAGCAGGTTCTTGCCTCGGCTGAGGAAAAAGTTCTGGAACACCCGTTGGAGCAGGGAGACGAGGGAGGTGTCCTCGGCCAGTTTCTCCTTGAGCTTGAGCTGCGCCACGCTCAGGGCGCTGGCGGTGTTGTCGCGTTTTTCCTGCCAGCTGTCGATGAAGTTGGTCAGGCGCTTGGCAAGGTCTTTGTCCTTGGTCTCGCTTTTCAGCTCGGTCATGCGCTGCAGGCCGGCATCGATCTTGGGCAGCACCAGGTTCAGGCGGTCGATTTCCGCGCGCAATCGCTCCAGATCCCGAGGCCGGGCCGTGAGTTTCTTGAGCTCCGTGAGGATGGGCGACAGCAACTCCTTGAGATCCGAGGACCAGTCGAGGCTGTTTGTCTGCTGGGCGGAGAGGGCGTCCAGGTCCACGCCGGCGGCCACCTGCTCAAAGTTTTTCTGCCGTTCGCGCACGGCAGCCACCAGGGCGTCGATTTCCGCTTCCAGTTCCTCGCGCTGCGAGGGCGTGGAGGCGGATTTGACCATCTTTTCCCGGTCCTTGATGGCGCTGCGCAGACTGTCCATGGAGTCTGCCAGGCCGAGCAGGGTGTTGTTGATTTCCACCTGCGGATCCACAGGCGGCTCCACGGGCGGTTCGGCAACTTCCTCCGCAGGGGCGGCGTCGGATGCATTGGTGGCGTTGGCCGGGTCGGCCGCGGTGGCGTTCTGGGCCTGCAACGCCGGCGCACAGGCCAGCAGAACGAGCAGAAGGGACAGCAAGAAAATATTGCGAGGTGCGCGCATGGGGGCTTCCAAAAAAATCAATGGCAAAAGGGTGGATGGGAACGGTTTTGAATCCTGCACCATAGCTGGCAACGCGGTTCAGGTAAAGAGAATGCCGTTGCAGAGAGGATTGCAGTCTTGTAATGGATGATGCACGCAAGTGGCTTGACTTGGTGCGTTGAATCGAGTACCCCTCACCCTCTTTCGTCTCGTTCCCTGGAAAATCCCCGGGACAGAACGGCGTGCAGCATCGCGCGCCGCACCGTGCAAGGGCCGCATGTTCGAGAGCCTCTCAGATCGCTTGGGCGACGTTTTCAAACGCTTCCGCGGGCAGGGTCGTCTGGATGAATCCAACATCCAGGAGGGCCTGCGCGAGGTGCGTCTGGCGCTGTTGGAAGCGGACGTCAATTTCAAGGTGGTCAAGGAGTTCATCGACCGCATCCGGGAACGCTGCCTTGGCGTGGAGGTGATGAAGAGCCTCACGCCCGGCCAGCAGGTGGTCAAGATCGTCCACGACGAAATGGTGGAGCTCCTGGGCGGACAGTCCACGGATCTCGTCTTCGCCAAGGGCGCGCCCACCGTGTTCATGATGGTCGGCCTGCAGGGATCGGGCAAGACCACCACCACCGGCAAGCTGGCCAACCTGCTGCGCAAGCAGGGGAAAAAGCCGTTCATGGTTCCGGCGGACGTGTACCGTCCCGCGGCCATCGAGCAGCTGCATACCCTGGCCCGGCAGCTCAATGTGCCGTCGTTCAATTCCTCCGCGGATCAGAATCCCGTGGATATTGCCCGCGCGGCCCTGGCCCAGGCCGTGGAGCAGGGGTTCGACGTGGTCCTGCTGGACACCGCCGGCCGCCTGCACATCGATGAGCCCCTGATGCAGGAGCTGGCCAACATCAAGGCCGCCGTCTCCCCGCAGGAAATTCTGTTCGTGGCCGATGCCATGACCGGCCAGGAAGCCGTGAACATCTCCCAGAGCTTCAACGAGCGGCTGGACATCTCCGGCGTGGTCCTGACCAAGATGGACGGCGACGCCCGCGGCGGCGCAGCCCTCTCCATCAAGCGGGTGCTGGGCAAGCCGGTCAAGCTGGTGGGCATGGGCGAGAAGCTCTCCGATCTGGAAGTCTTCCACCCCGACCGTGCCGCCGGCCGCATCCTGGGCATGGGCGACGTGCTCTCCCTCATCGAGAAAGCCCAGGAAGCCATGGACGAGCAGGACGCCATGGCCATGGGCGAGAAGATGATGCGCGCGGAGTTCGATTTTGAGGATTTCCGCAAGCAGATGCGTCAGCTCAAGAAAATCGGCTCCCTGGACGGGTTGATGAAGCTCATCCCCGGCATGGGAGACTTGCGCAAAAAGCTGGGCGAGATGGCCCCGCCGGACAAGGAACTGGTCAAGGTGGAAGCCATGATCAATTCCATGACCGTGCAGGAACGCCGCCAGCCCAAGCTGCTGCAGGACCCCTCCCGCCAGCGGCGCGTGGCCCGCGGCTCCGGCCGTACCGAGCAGGAAGTGGCTGCCCTGCTGACAAATTTCTTCGGCATGCAGCAGATGATGCAGCAGATGATGGGTGGCGGCAAAAAAGGCAAAAAGGGCGGCATGCCCCAGATGCCTCGCATGCCCAAAGGCATGGGCGGCCTGGCCCGTGGCCTGGCCGGCAGTGCGCCAAAACTGCCCCCCGGCATGGGCGGCATGGGCGGCATGCCCGGAATGGAAGGACTGCCCGGCATGGACGGCCTGGGCGGGCTTGGTGGAATGGGCGGCATGGGCGGAATGGGAGGCATGGGCGCAGGCCAGCAGCCAGCCCCGCCCAAAAGCGCATTCACCAAAAAGAAGAAGTCCACGCGCAAAAAGCGCAAGAAATAATTCGAGCTATTCAGCAAGGAGACCGCAATGGCCGTGAAGATTCGCCTCACCCGCATGGGTTCCAAAAAGCGCCCCTTCTACCGCATCGTCGCCATGGACGTGGAATGCCGCCGCGATGGCCGCGCCCTGGAAATCCTGGGCTTCTACAACCCCATGGTCAACCCCGCCGTGATCAATCTGGAGATGGACAAGCTCGCCAAGTGGCTTGACCAGGGCGCCGAACCCACGGATACCGTCAAGTCCCTCATCAAGCAGGTCAAGAAGGCCGCCGCCTAGGTGCGCCGTGCTGCCGTGGCTGGCTGCGTTTGCCAGCACGACGCGAGACAGGGTCCGGGAGGCCGTATATGTCCGACTCCATGAAATCGTTCATCGACTATGTCGCCCGGTCCCTGGTGGACAATCCTGACGCCGTGCAGGTGACGGTGAAGCCCGGGGACCAGGCTGACGTCATCGAACTCACCGTGGCCAAGGACGACCTGGGCAAGGTCATCGGCCGGCAGGGCCGCACTGCCAAGGCCATCCGCACCGTGCTTTCGGCCATCTCTGTCCGGGAAAAGCGCCGGGCAGTGCTGGAAATTCTGGAGTAGCGCCTCCCGTCGCCCACGGGCGGGACGCAGCGGAGGCGGGCCATGGCGTCGCAACTGGTCCTGGGCCGGGTGCTCAAACCCCACGGCGTGCGCGGCGAGCTCAAATGCGCCTGCCACGCCGAGGATGTGGAAGCCTTTGTGGCCCTGGAACGGGTCTGGCTGGCGCGCGGCCAGGCAGCGCCCAGGGCCTTTGCCGTGCGCAAGGTCCGAATGGCCTCCCCGGCGGAACAGGTGGTGCTGCTGCTCCTTGAGGGCATTGCCGACCGCACCCAGGCCGAGGCCTGGCGCGATGCCGACATCCTGGTGGACGCCGCAGACCTGCCCCCGCCCGATGACGACGAGGTCTACATCGAAGATCTGCTGGGCGCCGCGGTCCTGCTGGCGGACGGCACCCCCCTTGGCATCTTCGAGCATCTCCTCGAAACGGCCGAGGAATACGACGTCTGGGCCATCCGCTCTCCTGGCGGGCAGGAAATTTTGTTTCCCGCCCACGAGGACTTTCTTGTGGAAGTGGATGCCGCCACGCAACGGATCGTGATAGATCCTCCCCCAGGGCTGGTGGATATCTATCTGGCCGAATCTTCGTCCGAGCCGTTGCCCAAGGAGGCCCGCCATGACCAGTCAGCACGCCCCGACGGCAGTGGGGAGACGCCCTGACGACATTGTCGTCTCCAGCTGGATGGAGCTCTGTGAGCGCGTCTACGATCACAGCTGGCAGCCGGACATCCGGCACTTCCGCGCCAATTACGTCTTCCGCGGCCTCTCGGACATCAGTTACCCCCTGAATACCAGCCTGCAGCGTCTGGGCGGGCCGTATCCGCAGCTGGAATACCATCTGCTGCGCAATTTCAAGAAGTACGGCACAGCGGACAACCGCGACGCCACCCAGTCCGACTGGTGGTGGTGGGCTGTGGCCCAGCATCACGGGCTGCCCACCCGCCTGCTGGACTGGACCTACTCCCCCTTTGTGGCCATGCACTTTGTCACGGCCAACATGCAGCAGTATGACCGCGACGGCGTCATCTGGGCCATGGAGTTCGTCAAGACACAGCAGCATCTGCCAGCCCGGCTGCGCACTGTGCTGGAAGAGGCCGGCGCCAAGGTGTTCACCGCCGGCATGCTGGAACGCGCGGTGCGCAACATCGGGGACCTCGCCTCCCTGCCCCGGGAAGCCGGGGAAGAGGAGCGGCCGTACTGCCTGTTCTTTGAGCCGCCGTCCCTGGATGCGCGCATCGTCAACCAGTTCGCCCTGTTCTCGGTCCTGTCCGACGTCACCATGCGCCTGGACGACTGGCTGCTGAACCACCCGCAGCTCTGGCGGCGCATCGTCATCCCCAAAGAACTCAAGTGGGAAGTGCGCGACAAGCTGGATCAGGCCAACATCACCGAGCGCATCCTGCTTCCCGGTCTGGATGGCCTGGCCATGTGGCTGGCCCGACACTACAGCCCCAGCCGCACCCCGGCAGAATAGCCATGCATTTTACCTGCATCACGCTCTTTCCGGAATTCTTCGCCTCGCCCATGGCCTGCGCCCTTATGGGCAAGGGCGTGGACAAGGGCATCGTCTCCTTCGCCACGGTGAATCCGCGGGACTTCGTGACTGGCAATTACAAGGGCGTGGACGACCGGCCCTACGGCGGCGGCCCCGGCATGGTCATGCAGCTGGAACCGCTGTGCCGGGCCATCGAGTCCATCCCGCAGCCCGGCCCGGTGCTGCTGCTCACGCCTCGGGGGCGGCCCTTCGATCAGGCCATGGCCCGGGAACTGGCGGCCCAGCCGGCGCTGACCATCCTGTGCGGCCGCTACGAGGGCGTGGATGCCCGGCTTGGCGCACTGCACCCGGTCATCGAGGTCAGCCTGGGGGATTTCGTCCTCAATGGCGGCGAAGCCGCGGCCCTGTGCCTCATGGAGGCCGTGGCCCGGCTGGCTCCCGGCTTCATGGGCAAGGACGAGAGTGGGGACGACGAGAGTTTTTCCAATAGTCTTTTGGAATATCCGCATTATACGCGCCCGGAAGACCACGCCGGCCACCGCGTGCCCGAGGTGCTTCTGGGTGGAGACCATGGCGCGGTGAAGGCCTGGCGTCGCCGCGAGGCCCTGCGCACCACCCTGGAACGCCGGCCGGATCTGCTGGCCGCCGCGCCGCTCTCGGCCGAGGACTATGCCTACCTGCGCAGCCTGGAGCAGACGCCCTCGCGCCGCAAGCTCGGTCGCAATCTGCATATCCTGCACGTCCATTCACCCGTGCGGCTGAAAGAGGGACGAACCGGCGTTGCCTCCTTGACCACCTTTGACATCCATGATATCGGTCGCGTTTCCTGTTGCTACGGAGTGTCGGACGTCACGGTGGTCACTCCCCTGGAGGACCAGCAGGCGCTGGCCCACCGGGTGCTTGGGCACTGGACCATCGGCGCGGGCGGACGGGTGAATGCCCATCGAGCCCAGGCGCTTTCCCGGGTGCGGGTGGCGTCTTCCCTGGAAGAAGCCCTGCGGATGGTGGAAGAGGCTGCGGGCCGGCCGCCCCGGGTGCTGACCACCAGCGCCCTGGCCGAGGCCCCGCGGCGCTACAGGAAGCAATGGCCGGGGCTGGTTTCGTTTGCCGAAGCCAGACGCTGGCTGGAAGAGTCGCCAGTTTGCCTGTTGCTGGGCGCAGGGCACGGGCTTGCCCCGGAAGCCATGTGCGCGGCACAGGCGTTGCTGCCGCCTATTCGTCCGTTGGATGCCTACAACCACCTTCCGGTGCGTGCGGCGGCCACGGCCATCCTGGACCGCCTGCTCCAGGACGCTTGGTAAGTGTATGGATGCAGGCGATGTGCTGACAACGATGCAACGCTTCGGGACCACGACGCCCGTTTTTTCAGAAGGAGATCGACCATGGACATCATCCGCAAGATTGAACGCGAACATATGCGCGTGGACCTGCCCAAATTCCGCCCCGGCGACACCGTGAAGGTGCATCTGCGCATCATCGAAGGGGAAAAGGAACGCATCCAGGTCTTCCAGGGCGCGGTCCTGCGCATCAAGCGCGGCACCACCACCTCCACCTTCACCGTGCGCAAGACCTCTGACGGTGTGGGCGTGGAGCGTATCTTCCCCTTCCACACCCCGGCCATCGAACGCGTGGAAGTGGTGAGCGAAGGCAAGGTCCGCCGCAGCCGCCTGTACTACCTGCGCGGGCTCAAGGGCAAGGCTGCCAAGATCAAGACCAAGAACCAGTGGGATTAGGCCCGAAGGGCTCCCCGCTTTCCGCCGCCATGGCCCGGCCCCGCGCTTCGATGTCCCCTTCAGGCGAGACCTCGTCGCGCAGGGCTGTGCCATGGTCGTCTTTTCCTGCGCCCTGCGCCGGTGTGGACGAGGCCGGCCGCGGCTGTCTGGCCGGGCCGGTGGTGGCTGCCGCTGCAGTGTTTGCGCCGGCGTTCGACTTTTCGCAGCTGCCCGGCCTGGACGACTCCAAGCAGGTCCGCGAGGCGGATCGTCTGCGGCTGGCCGGGGAGATCCGGCGTCACAGTCTGGCCTGGGCCGTAGGTTTTGCCTGGCCGCGGGAGATTGAGGCCGTGAACATCCTGCAGGCCACCTTGCGGGCCATGCGTCGCGCCGTGGATCGTCTGGCTGTGCGGCCGGTGTTTCTGGTCATCGATGGCAATCAGTTGCTGCCGGAATGTCCCATTGCGCAGCAGGCCCTCGTGGACGGCGACGCCCTGACGCCGGGCATCGCTGCGGCGTCCATCCTGGCCAAGACCACCCGGGACCGTGTCATGCAGGCCCTGGACCTCCGCTTTCCCGGCTACGGGTTCGCCAGTCACAAGGGCTATGGCTGCGCCGCGCACAAGGCGGCCATCCGCGCCCTGGGCCCCTGTCTGCAGCACCGCATGACCTTTCGCGGCGTGCGGCCGGAAGAGGAGCAGGCCCGGCTGCCTGGACTGTGATGCCAGCCACCGCCCGGCATCTGCGTCTGGGCCAGGCCGGCGAGGCCGCGGCGGCGCAGTTTCTGGAAGCCGCAGGCCTGCGCATCCTGGACCGCAACTGGCGCGATGGCCGGCTGGAACTGGATTTGGTGTGCGAGACGCGCGATGGCGTGCTGGTGTTCGTGGAAGTGCGCACCCGCAGCGCCGGCAGCCGGGGCAATCCGGCGGAAACCGTCACCCCGGCCAAACAGCGCTTGCTGGCCCGGGCCGCCGCATTGTGGCTTTCGGCGCATGACTGCTGGCACCGGCCGTGCAGGTTTGATGTGCTGGCCGTGTGCGCCGGCAATCCTGCGCTCAATCCGGGAGAGGCGTGGACCATCACGCATCACCCGCATGCCTTCGAGGTCGCCGATGCTATGGATCGTGGCCACTCCCATTGGCAACCTTGGTGATCTTTCCGCCCGCGCCCTGGAGGTGCTGGGCAAGGCGGAAGTGGTGCTGGCCGAGGATACCCGCCGCACGGGCATGCTCTTTGCGCGGCTGGGGTTGCCATCGCCGAAATTTTTGAGTTTTTACGAGCACAACGAGGATGCGCGCATCGCCCAGGTGCTGGCCCTGCTGGCCGAAGGCAGGGAGGTGGCCCTGGTGAGCGATGCCGGTACGCCGCTCATGGCCGATCCTGGCTACCGGCTGGTGCGGGCCTGTCGGGAACAGGGGCTGCCCGTTTCGCCAGTGCCGGGGGCCTCCGCAGTGCTGGCGGCGTTGTCTGCGTCCGGGATTCCACCGTATCCGTTTGTTTTTCTGGGATTTCCACCGCGCAAGGCCTCGGAACGGCGGGATCTGTTCCGGCCATATGCCGCGCTGCAGGCCACCCTGGTGTTTTTTGAACGGGGAAGCCGGGTTGCGCAAACGATGGTCGATGCACGGGAAGTGCTCGGAGATCGGGATTGTTGTGTGGCCAGGGAATTGACCAAGCTGCACGAGGAGTTTATCCTGACCTCCTTTGATGCGTGGCTGGCTGCTCCGCCAGAGGTGCTGGGGGAAGCCACCGTGGTGGTGGGACCGCCGCGGGCGTCCACCGGGGCGCAGGCAGAAAGGACCCCTGACGACGAGGTGGACCGACTGCTTGCCGCGGCCCGGGAAGACGGGTGCAAGCCGCGCGAGGCCGCCAAGCGGGTGCAGGCGGCCGTGGCAGGATGGACGGCCAAGGAACTCTATGATCGTGTCCACCGTCACACGGCCGGATGACCCTGGGAGCACTCCCGGGGCAGGGTCCGGCGTGCAAGTGTCCGTCCTGGGCCGGGCTCTGGCGCGCTCGTTTTTGCGTTCCTATCTGGTGGCTGCGGCCTTCAATACCCGCGGCATGCAGAATGTGGGACTGGTGTATGCCATGGAGCCCGGGCTGCAGGCCATCTATCCGGATGCCCAGGCCCGCCGGGAGGCCCGGCAGCGCTATGTGGCGCATTACAACTCCCACCCGTTCTGGACGCCGTTGCTGGTGGGCGTGTTCCTGTCGCTGGAAGACAAGATCGCCAAGGGCCTGTTTCCGCCCCAGGTGCTGACCACGGTCAAGGACACCACGGTGTACACCTTGTCCGCCATTGGGGATTCGCTGTTCGCCGGCAGCCTGCTGGTGTTCTGGTCCTTGTCCACCGCCTGCATGGTGGCGGCGGGGCTGCCATGGCTGGCCCTGGCATGGGGTTTGCTTTGGTTTTTCGGGTTGCACCTCTTCAAGCTCGCCACGTTTCTGGTGGGCTTCAAGGAAGGCCTGAAGTTTCTCACCCGGCTCAAGCGCTGGCGGCTCATCGACTGGGCCCTGCGCCTGAAATACGGCAACGCCGTGCTCCTGGCCCTGTTCCTGCATTTGTCCTGGCCACAGGACATGCTGGCCGGCACCTGGTTCATGGGCGTGACGGTGGTGGGGGCAGCGGCCATGGTGGTGTATTACAGCGGCATAAGCAGGGAGGTGATTGCCCTGCTGGTACTCACGGCTGCCGCCGCAGTGCCGCTCTTGCTTGATGGATGAGGCTGGCAAAGGGGCTGGGGCCCATGCCCTGACCGTATGGATTGCAACTCGACCTGTTCGCAGATGACTGCCATGATCGAATCGCCTTCTTCGCCTGCCGCAGCTGCCGGCATCGACAACGGGGCCTGTGCCTGCAACGTGCATGTGCTGAACGAGCTGGGCCTGCACGCAAGGCCTGCCGCCGTCCTGGCTCAGGAAGCGCAGAAGTTTCGCGCGGAAATTCAACTGCGCACGGAAGACCAGGAGGTGGACGCCAAGTCCATCCTGGATATCCTGTCCCTGGCCGCCTCCCGCGGCAGCGAGCTGGAACTGCACGCCACGGGGGCCGACGCCCGCGAGGCGGTGGACCGGCTCTCCCACTGCTTTCGGACCAGATTCGGCGAGGAAAAATAGTGGCCAGAATCGTGCTCAAGGGCATTCCCGTCTCGGCCGGCATTTCCGTGGGCCGGGCGCTCTTTGTCAACCGCAGCCGGTTCTCCCAGATTCCCCGCGAGGCCATCCCGGACGATCTGAAGGACTTTGAAAAGACCCGCCTGGAGCTGGCTTTCGAACGGGTGCGCGAGGAGCTGGCCACCGCCCGGGGCAAGGTGCCCAAGGAGCTGCAGGAGCACGTGGCCATCATCGATACCCATCTGATGATCAGCCAGGATCCCAAGCTGTTGCGCAGCGCCCAGAAAATCGTGGTCGAGATGGGCATCACCGCGGAATGGGCGTTGGAAAAGGCGGAGGATCAGATTGCCCAGGCCTTCGCCGCCATTGAGGACCCGTATATCCGCGAACGCATTCAGGATGTGCGGCTGGTCTCCCGTCGCATCATGGACAAGCTCCTGGGCCAGCCCCATGCCCTGGTGGATGCCGCCATGCGCGCGGAGATGAGCGCCCGCTTTGTGATGATGGCCCACGACCTGACCCCGGCAGACACCATCGGCCTGGACATCTCCAAAATCATGTCCCTGGCCACGGTGCAGGGCGGCAAGACCTCCCACACGGGCATCCTGGCCCGCTCCCTGCAGATCCCGGCCCTGGTGGGCGTGGAGGGGCTGGAAGAGGAAGTCTGTGACGGGGATCTCGTCATTCTGGACGGCCTCAAGGGCAGCATTTACGTGGACCCCAACGAGGACGAGTTGGCCTACTATTCCGATCTGAAATACCAGTTCGAGAATTACCAGTCCTCCATCACCCGCGAATGCAGCCTGCCGGCGGAAACCATCGACGGCTACCGGGTCAACGTCTACGCAAATATTGAAATTTTTGAGGAAGTGGCGGCGGTGCTGGATGTCGGCGGCGAAGGCGTGGGCCTGTATCGCACGGAATACGCCTTCATGGACCGGGCAACCATCCCAGATGAAGCCGCCATGACCACGGAATACTCCGAGCTGGCCGCCCTGCTGGCCCCCCGCCGGGTGACCTACCGCACCCTGGACCTGGGCGCGGACAAGCTCTCCCGGCAGTTCGGCAAGCTGGACGAGCCCAATCCGGCCCTGGGCCTGCGCGCCGTGCGGTTCACCCTCAAGCATCCGGAACTCTTCCGCCAGCAGGTGCGGGCCATTTGCCGCGCCAGCCAGCACGGCAACGTGGCCATCATGTTTCCGCTCATTTCCGGGGTCAATGAGATAGACCAATGCAAGGAAGTGGTGCGGGATGTGCAACGGGAGCTGGCTGCGGCGGGCATTCCCCACGATCCGGAGATGCCCATCGGCATCATGGTGGAGCTGCCCTGCGCGGCCTTCATCGCCGATGTGCTGGCCCAGGAAGTGGATTTTTTCTCCATCGGCACCAACGATCTCATCCAGTATTCCCTGGGCATCGACCGCATCAACAAGCATGTGTCGTATCTGTATCAACCCTTGCATCCGGCCATTGTGCGATCCATCAAGTACGTGGTGGATTCCGGACACCAGGCCGGCATCGAGGTGAGCGTCTGCGGCGAGCTGGCCTCAGACCCCTATTGCGTGCCTATTCTGCTGGGCATGCAGGTGGACAACATCTCCATCACCCCGCATGCCATTCCGGGCATCAAGCGCGTCATCCGGCAAACCACCATGCAGGACTGCAAGAACCTGCTGCGGGAGGTGCTTAAGGCCCGCACGGTGGCCGAAACCAACCAGCTGGTGCGCGATTCGGTGTTCAAACGCTTTCCCGAGGAGCTCATGTTCTACTCCTCGCTGTTGGATTAGGGCATTTTACTCTTGAAAAAGGATATTGCGAGAGGGGAAANCCTTTCTTCAGAAAGGTTTTCCCCCGAGAACTCCTTTCAAAGCTAACTTGCCCTAAGGCTGGAATTGCATGGCCAAACATACGTCCGGCGGCGGACGGCTCGCGGAAAACAGACGCGCCCGTCACGATTACGAATTTCTGGAACGCTACGAAGCCGGCCTGGTGCTGCTGGGGTCGGAGGTCAAGAGCCTGCGCGACGGCAAGGTGACCTTCAAGGATGGCTACATCCGTATCAAGGACGGCGAAGCCTGGCTGGTGGGCGTGCACATTGCCCCGTATGCCAATGCCGGTCCCCTCGGCTATGGCGGCGGGCACGACCCCGAACGGCCGCGCAAGCTGTTGCTGCACCATCGGGAAATCGTGGAGCTGACCCGGCACATCGAGCAGAAGGGCCTGACCGTGGTGCCCGTGAGTCTGTATCTGCATCATGGCAAGATCAAACTGGAAATCGCTGTGGGCCGGGGCCGCAAGCTGCACGATCAGCGCCAGGCCCTCAAGGACAAGGCCATGGCCCGGGACACCCGCCGCGAGCTGACCCGCACGAGCAAGGAACGCTGACGTGCCGGCGGTTGGCGCAGGGTTGACGCCGGCGCAGCGCCGCAGCCTGGAGCGCCTGTTTCCCGGCGAGCAGAGCCTGTTCGATGCGGAATCCATGCTCGTGTATGGGCTGGACGCCTGCCGGCAGCAGCGCCTGCCCTGGGCCGTGGTCCGGCCTGCCTGCGAAGCGCAACTGGTGGAGCTGCTGCGCTGGGCCCAGGCCGAGCGCGTGCCCATCGTGCCCCGTGCCCGGGCCACCAACACCGTGGGCGGCTGCGTGCCGGCTGCGGGCGGCGTGGTGGTGTCCCTGCTGTCCATGAACACCATCCTGGAAATCGACGACCATGACTTCGTGGCCGTGGTGGAGCCGGGCGTCATCACCGGCGAACTGCAACGGGCCGTGGAGGCGCGGGGGCTGTTTTATCCGCCGGATCCGGCCAGCGGGCGCATGTCCAGCATCGGGGGCAACGTGGCCACCTGCGCCGGGGGCATGCGGGCGCTGAAATACGGCGTCACCCGGGATCATGTCCTGGGCCTGCGGGTGGTGCTGCCGGGCGGGGAGATCATCGAGACCGGCGGCCGGACCCACAAGAACGTGGTGGGGCTCGACCTTACCCGGCTGCTGGTGGGCAGCGAAGGCACCCTGGGCGTCATTTCGCGCATCATCCTGAAACTGCAACCCAAGCCACAAGCCACGGCCTCGTTGCTGGCAGCCTATGGCACGATGGATGCTTGCCTGGCCGCCTCCCGCGCCGTGTTTGCCGCGGGCATGCTGCCGGCGGCCATGGAGTTCATGGGCCGGGGCATGTGCCGCTGCCTGGAACAGCTCATGCCGCCGCCGCTCGTCCCGTGGCCGGCGTCCACCAATGCCGTGCTGCTGTTGCGGCTGGATGGCGATCCGGAATGCCTGGCCGCGTCCCTGGCCCGGGCGCAGGACGCCGTGACGCCCTTCGGCCCGGTGTACCTGGAGCTGGCCCAGGGCAGGGAGGAGGAGGCCTTGTGGGACATCCGCCGCAGCATCAATCCCGCCTCCTTCAAGGCCGGCAGCAAGAAACTTTCCGATGATGTGACCCTGCCCCGCGGCAGGGTGCTGCAGGCCCTGACGCGTTTTGAGGCCATCGGCGAGGAGGCCGGCGTGCGCGTGCTCTTTGCCGGGCACCTGGGCGACGGCAACATGCACGTCTCGGTCATGCACGAACCCGGACAGGAAGACGCCGCGGCCCGGGCCAAGGCCGCCATCCAGGAAACTACCATGGCCCTGGGCGGCAGCCTTTCCGGCGAGCACGGCATCGGCTTGGTCAAGCTGGCTGTTGTGGACAAGCAGCTTGGTGCGGTGGAACGCCGGCTGATGCGGCAGATCAAACAAATTTTTGATCCCCACGGCATCCTCAATCCCGGCAAGGCGTACTGACATGCCCGACGCGCCCGCGGATCTTCCCAAGGAATGCATCGCCTGCGGCCGTTGCCTGGACGTCTGCCCCCTGTTCCTGGCCACCCAGCGCGAGGAACTGACGCCCAAGGCCACCCACGTCCTGCACCGTGCCCTGCGGCAGGGCAGCGACGCCATTCGTCCCCGACAGGCCGAGGAGTTGGCCGCCATGTGCCTGGGCTGCGGCCGTTGCGCCACGGTGTGTCCGCAGGGACTGCACACGCCGGAGGTGGTGGCGGCCATCCGGGCCGGGCATGGCGGCTGGCAGCGCTGGCTGTGGGGACAATGGATCGCCAAGGCCGGCCTGCTCTGGCCGGCGGCGGCGAGTCTGTCCCGCCTCCTGCCGGCAGCGCTTCCCGCGGCCAGGGGATTGCAGGCGCCGGACCCTGCGCCGTGGCTGCGCGCGCAGGACTGGGAACCGGTGGGGCAGGGCAGGGAGGTCGCCATCTTTCCCGGCTGCACGGCCACGCATCTGCGTCCGCAATGGATCGCCACTGCCCGCCGGCTGCTGGAGCAGAGCGGCTACCGGGTGGTGATTCCCGACAATTTCGCCTGCTGCGGCGCCACCCTGGGCCATGCCGGCCTGGAGGCGCAGCAGCGGGACATGCAACGCCGCAATGTGGAGGCCTGGCGCACTGCCGGCCGGCCCACGATGGCAACCTTTTGCGCGTCCTGCCGCGCCGGGCTCATGGCCTATGGTGATGCGGGCTGGGATGCCGGCGAGGCCGCCCGGTTCCGGGAGTCGGTCCAGCCCCTGACGTCCCTGCTGGGGCGGGCGACCTTTTGCATCGATGAGCCCACCGCGCCGGCGGCAGTGGTCTGGCACCAGCCCTGCCATGCCCGGGAGGGCAACCCGGACGGTCCCTTCCTGGCCGCAGCCCTGGGCGATCGGCTGACACGGCAGGTGACGGACCGCTGCTGCGGTCTGGGCGGCGTGATGCAGCTGGGCGGCAGCGGCCTGCCCCAGCGGGTGGCCGCCGCTTGCTGGGAGAGCCTGATTCCCGACGGCGGCGAGGCGGACACGCAGGTGCTCACCGGCTGTTCCGGCTGCACCATGCACCTGGCAGCCACGGCGCCGGCACAGGGCATGGTGGCGCACTGGCTGGACGTGATCCAGACCTGATTCCATTTCCACTGCACGGCTGCAGCCGTGAGGTGAAAATGGAATGGGACTTGGCGCATGCCCGCACCATGTGCTATGCAGAGGCTGGCCGGGGAATGGACTCCGGCGTCTCAACCACGGGAGGCATTATGCCCATGCACTTGCAGCTGCAGCCGATACTGGCGCTCATTGCAGGGATCCTCATTCTCATTTATCCGAAGATTCTGAATTTTGTGGTGGCGATATACCTCATCGCCGTGGGGGTGCTGGGGCTGCTGCGGTAGAGCATTTTACTTTTGCAAAAAGACGTTGCGAGAGGGAACCTTTTTTGCAAAAGGCTCTCCCCTCTCGCGCTCTCCCCTGCCAACACTTTGCAAATGGGCTTGCATCACACTACAAGTCTTTGGAAAGGGGGTTCGGGGGAAGTTGGAAAGAAATCTTAGGTTTCCCCCCGAGAAATCCTTTCAAAGATACCTTGCCCTGACCCCTGGCGCGGGGGCGGCGCAACTGCCTGCACCCGGCATGAAGCATTTGCCTTTCTGATAGAGCCACGATACAGGACGTGATTGCGAAGAGCAGCACGCCGTCACGCCCTGTCGTTTTGTCGCGCCTGTCCACCCAGTCCGCGCGCGTCCCCCCCTTGAAGGAGATTCCATGTTCGGCAGTCTTGTCGCCAAGATTATCGGTTCCAAAAACGATCGCTATCTCAAACGCCTGCGTCCCCTCGTCGCCCGCATCAACGACCTTGAGCCTGCCATGCAGGCCCTGTCCGACGATGAGCTGCGCGCCCGTATCGTCAGCTGGAAGGAAGAAGTGGCCAACGGCAGGCCCCTGGACGACCTGCTGCCCGACGTGTTCGCCCTGGTGCGCGAGGCCGGCACACGCGCCCTGGACATGCGGCATTTCGATGTCCAGCTCGTCGGCGGCATGGTGCTGCACCGGGGCACCATCGCCGAAATGAAGACCGGCGAAGGCAAAACCTTGGTGGCCACCCTGCCCGTGGTGCTCAACGCCCTGGAAAACAAGGGCGTGCACGTGGTGACGGTGAACGACTACCTGGCAAAGCGCGACGCCGAATGGATGGGCCGCCTGTACAACTTCCTGGGCCTGCGCGTGGGCATCATCGTCCACGGTCTCACGGACCAGGAGCGCCAGGAGAACTATGGCGCAGACGTCACCTACGGCACCAACAACGAATTCGGCTTCGACTACCTGCGCGACAACATGAAGTTCTACAAGGAACAGCTCGTCCAGCGCAGCCTGCATTATGCCATCGTGGACGAAGTGGACTCCATCCTCATCGATGAAGCCAGGACCCCGCTCATTATTTCCGGCCCGGCAGAGCAGTCCACGGCGCTGTATGCCCGTGTGAGCGCCCTTATTCCATCCCTCAAGCGCGAAGGGCACTTCACCGTGGACGAAAAGGCCCGCACCGTGGGCCTTACGGAAGAAGGCGTGGCCCGCGTGGAAGGCCTGTTGCAGTTGGAAAACCTGTACGATCCCGCTAACATCACCTTCCAGCATCATGTGCTGCAGGGCCTCAAGGCGCATCACCTGTTCCAGCGCGACGTGGATTACATCGTCAAGGACGGGCAGGTGATCATCGTGGACGAGTTCACCGGCCGCCTCATGCCCGGTCGGCGCTATTCCGACGGCCTGCACCAGTCCCTGGAGGCCAAGGAAGGCGTGAAAGTGGAGGCCGAGAACCAGACGCTGGCTTCCATCACCTTCCAGAACTACTTCCGCATGTACAAGAAGCTGGCCGGCATGACCGGCACGGCCGATACGGAAGCGGTTGAATTCAAACAGATTTACGATCTGGACGTGGTGGCCGTGCCCACGCATCGGCCCATGGTGCGCGCGGACTACCCGGACGCCATCTACAAGAGCCAGGGCGAGAAGTTTAACGCCATTGCCCAGGATATTGCGGAATTGCACAAGAAGGGCCAGCCCGTGCTGGTGGGCACCATCTCCATCGAAAAGAGCGAGATGCTCTCGCAAATGCTCGCCCGCGCCCGGGTGCCCCACGAGGTGCTCAACGCCAAGCAGCACGAGCGCGAGGCGGAAATCGTGGCCCATGCCGGGGAACAGGGCAAGGTGACCATCGCCACCAACATGGCCGGCCGTGGTACGGATATCAAGCTCGGGGCCGGCGTGGCCGAGCTGGGCGGGCTGCACATCCTGGGCACGGAACGCCACGAAAGCCGGCGCATCGACAACCAGCTGCGCGGCCGCTCCGGCCGGCAGGGCGATCCCGGCTCCTCCCGCTTTTACCTGGCCCTGGATGACGACCTCATGCGCCTGTTCGGGTCCGATCGCATCAAGGGCCTCATGGAACGCCTGGGCATGGAAGAGGGCGAGGCCATCGAAAACCGCATGGTTTCCCGGGCCATCGAAAACGCCCAGAAGCGCGTGGAAGCCCACAACTTCGACATCCGCAAGCAGCTCCTGGACTTCGACAACGTCATGAACCAGCAGCGCGAGGTCATCTATTCCCTGCGTCGCGAAATCATGGAATCCCAGACGGTTGAAACGTTGGTGCATGACTATGTGGGCGATATCCTGGACGATATCTTCAGCGTCCTGGACCAGGGCAAGGGCGACCGGGAAACCGAAGACGCCGTGCGCGCCCGCCTGGAGGAGTCCTTTGCCGTCTCCCGCGTGGCAGACATCTCCGAAGACCTGCCCACCCGCGAGGAAGCCCTGGAGTACGTGCAGGAAATCCTGGAGAACCTCAGGAAGGAAGCCCCGGACCAATACCAGGAAATCCTGCGCTTCTTCCTGCTGGAGTCCCTGGACCGCAACTGGAAGGAACACCTCTCCAACATGGATCACCTGCGCGACGGCATCGGCCTGCGCGGCTACGGGCAGAAGGATCCCAAGCAGGAATACAAGCGCGAAGGGTTCGAGATCTTCCAGGAGATGATCTATATCATCAAGGACAATGCCCTGCGCGCCCTGACCCGCCTGCGGTTCCAGCGCGTGACCGAAACCGAGCTCAAGCACAAGGACGATGCCGCCAGCCTGAACTACTCCGGCGGCTCCGAAACCAAACAGCAGAAGAAAAAGCCTGCCCGCCGCGCTGCCCCCAAGGTGGGCCGCAACGACCCCTGCCCCTGCGGCAGCGGCCAGAAATACAAAAAGTGTTGCGGCAAGGGCGTCTGATCCCCTCCGCACCGAGAGCATTTTATTCTTGAGGAAGATCTTTGCGAGAGGGGAAACCTTTTTGCAAAAGGNCTTTCTTTAGAAAGGTTTTCCCCCGAGAGCTCTTTTCAAGGAAACTTTGCCGAACTGCACACCAATGCAGCAGAAAGCCCGCCATTATGGCGGGCTTTTTTTGTGTGCACGCCAAAAGCACCACACGGCGGACGCGCGAGACGGCGGCGGGTATAGGGGGTAAATACCTATATTATGTGGAGATTGCGCGGCGATGTGTCCTTTGGCTGGCATTTTTGTGATTTTTTACACGAAGGCAGGATTTGAGTGCGGGCGATGTAATAATAATTCACGATGTTGCGTGGTAGGGGCGTCTGGGGTGCACCGTTGAAGCAACGATGGTCGTGTGGTAAGGTAAAAAATTGTGATTTCGCTTGAATGCAGGAACTCGTTCGCTTGCCAAGGAGAAGCCCGTGCGTTTGAAGAGTATTGGTTCTGCCATTGCAATATCCGTTATAGCTGTTTCCGCACTCGCGATTGTGGGCATATTGGCCTATGTGACAAAAACAACATACCATCTGGCCTTGACCCAAGAGCAGCAGGCCCTGGACCAGAGCGCCATCGCCGCGGAACACGCCCTGGGCCTGTATGCCAGGAACGCGGCCAGCATGGCCCGCTGCATTGCCGGGGATCCTGCGCTGCTGGAGGCCTTGCAGGGCGATGCCGGCCCGGCCCAGCAACGCCTGACCACCTCCATGGCGGCGGACAAGGATTTGTGGTCCCTGATCTTGTTTGACGAGAAAGGCATCATCCGCGCCGGGGTCAATGCCGAGGGTGTCAGTCTCGTCGGCCAGAGCCGGGCAGACCGTGACTATTTCCAGCACATCATGTCCGGCCAGGGCGATTACATGGGCAAGACTATCATCACCGCCAAAAGCGGTGGGGCGAACATGTATATTTACATTGCCGCGGCCGCCCTGAAAGACGCCAGCGGCCGCGTGGTGGGCGGTCTGGGCATCTTTCCCCGCTGGGAGCGGTTTACGAGCGAGTTTATCGACAGCCTGAAGTTTGGCGAGCGCGGCTACGGCTTCGTGCTGGATGCCACAGGCCGTGTGGTGGCGCATGCCACGGACCCTGCGCTCATGCTCAAGGACGTCTCCGGTCAGGGGTTTGTCCAGGAGATGCTGGCCCGCAAGAACGGCATCTTGCAGTACCAGTGGCAGGGCGAGGAGAAATACCTGAGCTTTGCCACGGATGCGAATTCCGGCTTCGTGGTCTGCACCAGCGCCTATGTGGACGAGTTGACCGCCTCGGCCAATACCCAGCGCAACGTGCTGCTGGGCATCGGTTTCGCGGCATTGCTGCTGCTGGGGGTGGGCGTCACCGTGCTGACCCGCCGGCTGGTGGCTGCCCCCATCCAGCGCATCGAGGCCTTCACCCGGGCCACGGCGCAGGGCGATTACGCTGCCGTGCTGGAGGGCGACTTCCGGTTCGAGCTGGCCGGGCTGGCGCAGAACATCCGGGCCATGGTGGTCGAGTTGAAGACCCGTCTGAGCTTTGCCCAGGGCGTGTTGCAGGGATTTGTGACGCCCTGCGCCGTGTTCGACAAGAACAACGCCACCACCTTTGTCAATGACCACATGCTGCGCGCCCTGGAAAAGCCGGGCCCCCCGGAAGCGTACCTGGGGCAGCCGTCCGGGCGGCTCATCTGGGACGATGCCACCCGGGAAACGCTTTCCCAGAAGGCCCTGCGCGAGGGCCGCATGCTGCAGATGGAGTTGGAGTATTCCTCGTCCAAGGGCACAAAGGTGTTTGATGTCACCTCCACGCCCATTCGCGACCTGGAAGGCCGTGTGCTGGGCGCCCTGGCCGTCTGGTTCGAACTCACGGCCATTCGCGCCCAGCAGCGGGAAATTGCGGCCCAGCACGAGCGCATGGCCCGCACGGCGGCGGCCGCCAATGCCGTGTCCGATCAGGTGGCTTCGGCCGCCGAGGAGCTGGCCGCGCAGATCGAGCAGTCCAGTCGTGGCGCGGAAGAGCAGCGCGCCCGCGTGGGTGAGACCGCCACAGCCATGGAGCAGATGAACGCGGCCTCCATGGAAGTGGCCAGAAACGCCTCCTCCGCCGTGGATCTGGCCCGTCAGACAAAGGCCAGAGCCCAGGAAGGCGCAACCATGGTCCGGCGGGTGGTGGAAACCATCAACGCGGTGCAGCAGCATGCCGAGGGGTTGAAAACGGACATGACCGACCTGGGCCGCCAGGCCGAGGACATCGGGCAGATTCTGGGCGTCATTGCGGACATTGCCGATCAGACCAACCTGCTGGCCCTCAACGCCGCCATCGAGGCCGCCCGGGCCGGCGATGCTGGTCGCGGTTTTGCCGTGGTGGCGGACGAAGTACGCAAGCTGGCGGAAAAAACCATGACGGCCACCAACGAAGTGGGCCGGCAGATCAAGGCCGTGCAGGAAAGCGCCCGCAAGAACATCCAGGGCACGGACGCCACCGTGGATGCCATTATGCAAAGCACCAAGCTGGCGGACGCCTCGGGCACGACCCTGGGAGAAATCGTCGGGTTTGTGGACCGTACCGAGGGAGAGGTGCAAGGCATCGCCGCCGCCAGCGAGGAGCAGTCCGCCGCCAGCGAGGAAGTGAATCGCCACACGGAGCAGATCAACCACATCGCCGGCGAGACGGCCTCGGCCATGCGGCAGTCTGGCGAGGCCACCGCGGAACTGGCCCGGCTGGCCGCGAACCTCCGGGGCATCATCAACGAGATGAACGAAACACGCTGAACGCTCGCATCACCGCGGGCATCCACGAAAAAAGCGGTTGCAGAGAATCTCTGCAACCGCTTGATTTTTATGGTCGGAGCGACACGATTCGAACGTGCGACCCCCTGCTCCCAAGGCAGGTGCGCTACCAGGCTGCGCTACGCTCCGATACGGAACGTTGCCTTATAGATGAGTTGTGTCCGAGATGCAAGGGCTTCCTTGACTCACCATCCGCCGCCCCCGCCGCCTCCGCCCCCGCCGCCGGAGGAGCCGCCCCCGCCACTGCCCGAGCTGGATCCCGGCGCTGTGGACGACGAAGAAATGGCCGAGCTGAACGCGCTGGCAAAGGAAGTGGCGAAGCCATCCCCTGAGGAAACACTGTGGAAGCGCGTGCCAAGGTACCATGCGGGATGGTAGTCGCTGTCATACTGGCCGGCCGAGGCCATGGCCTGGCTGAAGCGCTCGCCCCATTGCTTTTCCACATCCAAAGCCATGGCGTAGGGGAAGTGCTTTTCATAGACGTCAGGCGTGATGGCGATGGGCTGCATCAGTTCCAGCCGCGGGCCTTCCGTCACGGACAGGAACAGCTTGTAGCCCGCAATGGCGTCCATGATCTGGCGGCCTTCGGGCGTGGGGGCCTTGAGCAGTTCATAAAAGAGCACATGCAGCCCGGCCATGGCCAGCAGGCACAGGGCCGCCAGGGGGCTGGTGGCATAGGCCAGGGCGCCCAGCCCCACCACTTCCCCCACCACAAAGGGTATGCTGAACAGGGACATGAAGAAGGCCGTCACGTACGAGCGGGTGAGCCAGGCCGTGATTGCCGTGCGCAGCAAAAAGTATACGCCCACGCTCCAGAAGCTCAACCACACCATCATGAAGCCGGCCATGGCCCGTTCCCGGGCAGAGAGGGCCACCACCAGCAGCACCGCGGCTGAAAGCAGGATGCCAGGGATGAGGTATTTGGAATTTTTGAGAAAGTGTAGCTTCTCGTGCTGCAGGGCCAGGCGCGTTTCCAGGGCCTTTTTGGCGGTGGAAAAGATCGCGTGGTTCTCCTGCTTGGCGGAGAGACGTGCGCGGGAGCCCAGGAGCTTGTCGAACAGGACCTGCTCGTCGGCGGTGAGGGGAGGGCGGCCGCCGGCCGTCTTGACCAGGACGAAGGTCTTGCCTTCCTCTTCGATGCGCAGCCGGTCCTTTTGGGCCAGTCCCACGATGGCCGTGGCAAAGGTCTTGTTGTCCGAGCCCATGCGCATCAAGGTGCGCACCGAGGCCGGGGACAGGCCCTGTGGCGGACCGTATTGCGGATAGATGGTGCCCTGCTCCGGGTCGCGGCCTACGCGGGACCAGGTGATGTAATAATAGGCGAACAACGCCAGCACGCCCAGCAGGCCGGCCGCAGCCGCCAGATTGCCGTACACGAAGCGCTCCAGCTTTTCCTGCTGCGTGGGCTCGGCCACAAAGCCCTTGGGCCAGGCCACGGCCACGGTCAGGCCCTGTTGGGCGTCCAAGGCGCGGGTGGTGACGAAGCGGAGGCGGCCGTCATCCAGCGTGTCCGCCGCATAGGCCGCGCCGGTGTCGCCCTGGTAGCCGGTGTATGCGTGCTGCTGCACCACGGGCGCGCCTTGCGGCAGGGTGACGAGGGCTTCGGCGTAATCGATGGGAAATTCCCAGCCGTTGCCGGTCACGTTCCAGTACAGCTCGTCATACCCGGCAAAAAAGCCGAGCTGCCACCGGGTGGCATAGGTAATTTCGTACGTGTGCTCGCCAGGGGGAAGGAAGACGTTCTCCTTGCCGATGTATACGCGTATGCCGTTGCCGTGGCGCTCCGTGTGGTAGCTTTCCCCCTTGCCATCGCGAAAGATGCCGTACAACTCGAACGGCACTTCCAGGGCGTTGCCCAGGCGGTCCGTGTACAGGGTGGGGAAGTCGCGGTAGATGCCGCGTTTGATCTTGTTGCCGGCGGCCTGCACAATGATGGTTTCCCGAACCAGTACGGTGGCGTCCGGCTGGATGCGGATTTCGCTGACAAAGGAGCGGATGCGTTCCTGTTGCGCCTGGACATCCTGTGCGCAACAAAGCAGCAATGGCACGATGAGCAGCAGCAGGCGGATCATGCAAGGCTCCTTGAGGTGGTTCAAGCGTGTTTCAAAAAAATGCAGGACCCTAGAGCAAGGTATCTTTGAAAGGAGTTCTCGGGGGAAAATCTTTCTGCAAAAAGGTTTCCCCTCTCNCTCGCAATGTCCTTTTTCAAAATTAAAATGCTCTAGAATCGCACCCTGGGGGTGGCGCGGTCGGCGGGGTCTTCCAGCTCAAAGAATGTGCCGCGGGCAAAGCCGAACATGCCGGCCACGAGGTTGCTGGGGAAGCTCTGGACCTTGATGTTCAGATTGCGCACGGCGCCGTTGTAGTAGCGGCGGGCGTTTTGGAGATCGTCTTCCACCTGGGCCAGGGCGGTCTGCAGCTCGCGGAAGTTGGCGTCTGCCTTGAGCTGCGGATAGTTTTCCGCCACGGCGAAGAGCCGGCCCAGGGCCTGGCCGAGCATGCCTTCGGAGGCGGCCTGGGCCTCGCGGCTGTGGTGCTGCTGGGCCTGCTGGGCATGGGCGCGCCATTGGGTCACGGCGTCGAGCACCTCGCGTTCGTGGGCGGCATAGCCCTTCACCGTCTCCACCAGATTAGGGATGAGGTCACTGCGCTTCTTGAGCTGCACATCCATGCCGCTGAAGGCCTCTTCCACCATATTCCGGCTGCGCACCAGACCGTTGTAGATGGCCACGCCATACAGCGCTGCCAGGACGAGAATCGCCAGAAATCCAAGGACATAAACCATCGGATCGCCTCCGTGGAACATGGTGGGCGCAAGGGGTCCCCGGCAGTGTACACCGGGAATGCGTCGGCGTCCAAAACAATTGGAAAAGACCTGCGCTATCGCGCCAGCAACAGATAGGCCGTGGCTTCCTGCTGCATGCGGCCGGCCTGATCCGCGGCCTGTTCGCCGAAGCCCATGAACAGGTCAAAGTGGTTGGGGCGCATGGTGCCGGTATCCTGGGCCAGGACAATGCCGCTGAAGGGCTCGGGCCGGGGGCTCTGGTAGCCGGGGAGCAGGGCGTCCAGGGCCAGGATGGATCCCAGGGGCACGGTGTCGCGGTTCACGGCGGCGCTCACCCGGGGCATGAGAGGCCGGCCCATGGCGCCCACGGGATCGCTCACCGGCCCGTCGTCCAGGCGGTAGAAGATGTACTTGGCATTCAAGGACATCCATTCCTGCACCTTGTGCGGATGCTCCTTGAAGAGCCGGCGGATGGTCTGCATGCTCATCTCTTCCTTGGTGGCGTACCCCTGCTCGATGAGGGCGCGGCCCACGGCATAGTATGGATGGCCGTTGGACCCGGCATACAGCACGTTGCGCATGGAACCGTCGGGGTAGCGCAGGCGGCCGGAACCCTGGATGTGCAGGAAGAAGACATCGATCAGATCCTTGGCCCAGGCCAGTTCCAGCCGGCGGCCCTTGAGCGCGCCCTGAAAATCGATGGCGTTGCGCGTGGGCCAGATGCTGGATTTGAGGTTGGGCGGCGCCTTGTAGATGGGCCAGGGATAGTCGGGCCGGGGCGTGGGGGAGGCCTCCACCAGGGGCTCGTAATAGCCGGTCATGAGGGTGCCGGGGGCCAGCTCCAGCCATTGGAAGCGTTGCAGCAGCAGGGACTTGTTCTGATCCAGGGCCGGCAGCAGGGCCAGCAGCTCCTGGTTGGTCCGTACCAGCTGGCCCCAGGTGATGGATGTTGTGCCGGCCATGGCCGCCACATCGCCCGGCTTTTTGGAGGCCAGATACTTCAGGGATTCCTGGATGGCCGGAGCCATGGCGGCATACGAGGGCTTGTGCTGCGTGCGGGGATCGAGGGTCGCCGCCAGCTCGGGCGCGGCCTTGCGGATGTGGCGGGCCGGCTGCCCTGGCTGGGATTGGCCGGCGATATAGGAGGACGCCGGCGCTTCGTACGGCTTTTGCGAGGAGGCGCAGCCAGTGAACGGCAGGAGCAGGCACAGCAGCGCGCCCAGGCGCAGGGTTGCGCGGCAGCGTCCAGGCAATCGTGCAAAATCATTCCACATGCATTGTTCTCCTTCTGCCGGATTACGGCAGGAACACGCCCGCCACGCTGCCGGTCATGCAGGTGGCCAGCATGCCGGCCAGGATGGACCGCAGGCCCAGGGCGGCGATTTCCGCCCGGCGTTCGGGGAGGAGGCTCCCCAGCCCGCCCACCATGATGCCCAGGCTGCCGAAGTTGGCGAAGCCGCACATGGCATAGGTGAGCACCACCCGGCTCTTGGCCGAGAGGGCGTCTGCCGGCAGGGCGGCCATGTTCATGTAGGCGATGAATTCGTTGAGCGCCACTTTCACGCCCAGCAACTGGCCGGCGGTGTGGCATTCGCTCCAGGGCACGCCCATGCACCAGGCCAGCGGAGCCAGCAGCACGCCGAACATGCGCTGCAGCGTCAGGGGCTGGCCGGCCACATCGGGCAGCAGGTCGAGGCCTTCGTTGACCAGCGCCACCAGGGCCACCAGTACCACCAGGCTGGCCGCGACATGCAGAAACAGGGACAGCCCCTGGGCCGTGCCCTGGCACACGGCATCCATGAGGCCGGCGGCTTCGGCAGGGGCATGCATCACGCCGTCGGTGACGGGGGCGTCGGGATCGGCAGGGACCATCACCGCTGCAATGAGGATGGCCGCCGGCGCGCTGAGGATGGACGCCACCAGGATGTGTCCCAGGGCGTCCGGCAGCACCGGGGAGAGGATGCCGGCATAGAGCACCAGCATGGTGCCGGCGATGGTGGCCATGCCTGCGGTCATCAGGGCGAAGAGTTCGTTGCGGCGCATGGCGCCAAGGTACGGACGGACGAACAGCGGCGCTTCGATCATGCCCATGAAGATGTTTGCCGCCGTGCCCAGGCCCAGGGCCCCGCCGATGCCCAGTGTCTTGCGCAGCAGCAGGGAGAACAGTTGCACCACGCGTTGCAGCACGCCCAGATGAAACAGGGCCGCGCTCAGTGCGCTCATCACCAGGATGATGGGCAGGCCGCGGAAGGCGAACACGTATGCCGCGCCGGGAGCGGGTTCGGCAAAGGGCAGCGTGCCGCCGCCCAGATAGCCGAAGACGAAGGTGGTGCCGGCCCTGGTGGCGGTCTCCAGGGCCTCCACCACGGCGTTGAGCTGCAGAAAGGCCTGGCGCGCGGCGGGGATGGTGAGGAACAGGCCTGCCAGCGCCAGTTGCACGGCCAGCCCGGCGCCGATGATGCGCCAGGGGATGCGCCGCCGGTTTTCGCTGACAAGCCAAGCCAGCAGGATGAACACCGGCAGCCCCAGTGCGCTTTGGAACATGGCAATACTCATGCGGCAATACTCATGCGGCGAGACGCTGGCCGGCGCTGGCCGGGATGATGATGCGGAATTCCGCGGCCGTCGCGGTGAACAGGAACACCCGGCAGCCGCGCCGGGCCAGGGCCAGCCCCAGGGGCTGCACCGCGGGCCAGAGCCGGTCGCGGTCCAGCAGGCGGCGGGCATGCGTTTCGTGTGCGGCAGGGGCGGGCTCCAGCAGGCGCAGCATGAATTCTCCTGAGTGGGAAAGATGTTCCAACCGTAAAATCAGCGTCGCCGGGCCGGCAGTCCGCGCTGTTTTTTTGTCCGGCAGCACGGCGTACAGCAGGGCCTGGATGACGCCGTAGCAGCCATGCAGCAGCATCAGGGCCGCAGGCAGGGGCAGGGCGGACGGCAGGGGGGCGGCATCCAGGCGCAGGGGCAGGGCGTCCGGGGGCAGGCCTTCGCTTAGCAAGGCTTCGCGGGTGAGCACGGCCAGGGCATCCGCGAACTGATCCGGCGTGAAGGCGCTGCGGCCGAAGACCGTGGGCAGGGCCAGGGCTGCCCGGCGGAACTGCTCGTCCAGCACACAGCGCCAGCGTTCGTCCCGGGAAGACTCCTTGCGGGAAACGTTGCCGCAGTACAGCGGCAGTGGGAACAGGGCGGCCAGATTCGCGGCCAGATTGGCGCAGTTGTTTGCCGGTTGGGCCGGTTGGATAGGTTGGGTAGGTTGGGCCGGTTGGGTAGATTGGGGTGCCTGGGGCGCAGGTTGCAGGATGTCGGCCGTTGGCGTTGGCTCATGGAGACGTCGGGCCAGGGGATCGTTGCCGAGTTTTTTGCGGACAGCCATGGAATCATGCCTCCTTGCGCAGCAATTCCTTTGCCAGTTGCAAATAATCCTGCGCGCCGGCCGAGCCGGGGCGGTAGCGAAAAATGTCCTGCCCGAAGCCGGGTGCTTCAGCCAGCGCCACATTTTCCCGGATGCGCGTCTCAAAGAGCTGCTCCGGGAAGTGTTCCCGCAACGTGGCGGCCACCTCGCGGTTGAGGACCTTGGTGCGGGAAAACCGGGTCAGCACCACGCCGTACAGGGTCAGGTCGGGGTTGAGCTGGGCGCGCACGGCGTCCATGGTGCGCATGAGTTCGGCCAGACTTTGCAGGGCCAGGTATTCGGCCTGCACCGGCACCAGCACCCCATGCGCCGCGCACAAGGCATTCAGGGTCAACACGCCCAGGTTGGGCGGGCAGTCCAGCAGGATGTAGTCGAAATCCGAGGGGCCGAGATCCGCCAGGGCTTTTTTGAGCAGCAACTCCCGGTCGATGCGCGAGGCAAACAGCACGTCCGCCCCGGAGAGCGCCAGGGAGCCGGCTGCCAGCGTCAGGGAGCCCTGGCCATCGCATGGCAGCGAGATGGCCGCCTGCCGCAGGCTTGCCTGCCCTTCCAGCACGTCAATGCTCGTGACTGCGTCGGCCGGCAGCTCCTGCAGGCCCAGGGAGGCGGTGAGATGGGCCTGGGCGTCCAGATCCATCAGCAGCACCCGCCGGCCCAGGCGGGCCAGCCCTACGCCCAGGTTGGCCACGGTGGTGGTCTTGCCCACGCCGCCTTTCTGGTTCATGACGGCAATGGTTCGCACGGCAGTGGAATGCATGGTGGGCTCGCAGCAAGGATGTTACATGTGGAAGATGCGATTCATGATGCGATGCCCTGCCATTGTGCCGTGAATGCACGAAACAGGCAAGGCGCAGGCCTGCAACATTCTCTGGAGGAAGCATGCAGTTGCGGAAGATGGTGATGATGCTGGCGGCGCTGGCGCTGATGTCCCCGATTTCGGGCGCTGTGGCAGCCCCTGCGCCGACCCTGGCGGAGATGGCCGGTCAGATGCTCATGGTCGGCTTTCGCGGCCAGACCCTGGCCGCGGCTCCCGACACTGTCCGGGCCTTGCGCGCTGGCCAGCTGGGTGGGGTGATCCTGTTTGATTTTGATGTCGCCGCCAAGACCCCGGGCCGCAACATCGTCAGCCCGGCCCAACTGGCGGCCCTGACGCGGGAGATTGCCGCCGCCGCACCCACGCCGCCGTTCATCGCCGTGGATCAGGAGGGCGGCCGCGTGATGCGGCTCAAGGCCAAATCGGGCTTTCCGGACTGGCCATCCGCCGCAGACATGGGCGCGCAAGGCGCGTCCCCTGCCAACCGGGCCACGGTCCAGGCCACGGGCCGGCGCATGGGCACGCTGCTGCGCGAACAGGGGCTCACCCTCAACTTTGCGCCGGTGCTGGATGTGAACGTCAACCCGGAAAATCCGGTCATCGGCAAGATCGGCCGCAGTTTTTCCAGCGATGCCGAGGTGGTGGAGGCCCTGGGCACGGCCTTCATGCAGGGGCTTAGCCAGGGCGGGGTGCTGCCGTGCGTCAAGCATTTCCCGGGCCACGGCTCCAGCCGGGAGGATTCCCACCTGGGCCTGCCGGATGTCACCACCACCTGGACGGCCCGGGAGCTTTCCCCCTTCCAGGCGGCCATTGCCGCGGGCTGCCCCATGGTCATGACGGCGCATCTGTTCAATGCCCACTGGGATCCGACCCTGCCGGCCACCCTGTCCCCCCGCGTGCTGCAGGGCATGCTGCGCCGGGAACTGGGCTTTCGGGGCGTCATTGTTTCGGATGATATGCAGATGGCTGCCATCACGGGGCATTACGGCATGCAAGAAGCCGTCCGGCTGGCCGTGCTGGCCGGGGTGGACATGCTGATCTTTGGCAACAACTTGCAGCACGATCCGGCCATTGCCGCCAAGGCCCACGCCATGCTGATGGAACTGGTGGCACGCGGCGAGATTCCGGCGGCGCGCATCCAGGAATCTTACACCCGCATCATGGCCCTCAAACGAAGCATTCGCTGACGGGCATGCGAGAGGGGAAACCTTCGGAAAGGTTTCCCCCGCAAAAACATGTTGGCTATTCCTCGTCGTCGGATTCCAGCACCCGCTTGACCAGGGCCTTGTAGTCCGTGGCACCGGGGGAGCCGCCGGCATATTCAAAGATGGTCATGCCGTAGGCCGGGGCCTCGGACAGGCGCACGTTGTAGCGGATGGGCTCGCAGATGTGCTGGGGATAGATCTTGCGCAGCTTCTCCAGGATCTCGCCGGGGTTCTTGATCCGCTCGTCCATGAAGGTGGGGACCATGTATTTGATGCCCACTTCCTTGCGGTATTTTTTGATGGACGACAGGCTCTTGATGAACTCCGAGAGGCCCTGCAGGCTCATCACCTCCAGGGAGACCGGGATGAGGATCTCCTTGGCGTAGAAGAGCACGTTCACGGTCAGGGGGTCCCAGCCGGGGGAGGAGTCGATGATGATGAAGTCGAACTGCGTCTCCAGGGGGGCCAGGGATTCGGTGAGGGTCATCTCGCCGCCGAAGTCCTTGCGGTCGATCATGCGCTTGACGCCAGCCAGGGACTTGCCCCCCGCCAGCAGCCAGAGATTGTCCCGGGCCTTGAAGATGGCATCCTTGGGCTTGAGTTCCTTGGTCACCAGTTCGGTCAGGCCGGCCTTGGGTTTTACGCCCAGCATGTAGGCGTCCTGCCCCTGGGTGTCCGTATCCACCAGCAGGACGCGTTGCCCCTCCAGGGCCAGGCCGGCAGCCAGGTTCACGCTTGTGGTGGTCTTGCCCACCCCGCCCTTGGACAGCAGCACGGCAATGGAGCGCGCCCGGGCCAGGGGGAACTTGTGCCCGCAGCTCTTGCAATGCACAACAGCCTTCTTGGAAGGGATTTTTGCATCATCGACAGTGCGGGAGAACCCGCACTTCGGACAGGTGATTTCCATGACCGCACGCCTCCCTCAGGGGGTTAGGGCATCCCGCGGAACTGCTGTCCCGTGCGCCGGCAGGGGCTGCTGAAGGCGAACAGCCTAGCCTGCGGACGCATCGTCATCCAGCGGATCAAGATATTCCTTGCGCGCCAGTTGCACCAACTCGTACACCCGGTCGCGTGTGTCCTCATCCAGGTCCAAAAATTCGACACCGTAGCGGATCATGCCGTGTTCGTCTCGGACCACATGCACCACCCGGCCGTGCACGGGCAGGGGTTCGCCTTTGAAAAACAGGCACATGTCCTCCAGGGGCTGGCCCACGGAAAAGGCGGCCCGCCTGGAGTGGAAGATGCCCACGCCCCCTTCCACCACGTCGAAGGCGCCGAAGTGTTCCTCCCCCACGCGCACGGTAAGCATCTGGCTTTCGCGCACCGGCACCCGGAACGCCTTGCGGCAGGGCTGGGGCGCAGCACCATCCGCCGCCGGCGGCGAGCCGGGGTGTTTCGTGGAATCGTCCATGCAAAGACTCCTTGCCCGCGAAAGCAGGGCAACGGGGCGATATGCGCGCGAGACGCAACGCCCGGCACATCGTAGACAGCCCGATGCGATGCACCATGTCTTGGTGTGTCTATTTATGCATGTAGCGCACATTGGCGCAAAATGCCAGTCTAAAATTGCTGTTGAAGTGATGCGGTACTGATTTATTGGCGTGCAAGAAAAACTCTAGAAAATGTATTGGAAAAAATCATCAATAGAATGTACTGCAATGTCACAATTGTTATGATGTTTCATGGTTGGTGATGGTGGCATTGCTGAATATGTTCACTGCATTGTCTGGAAGAAATCATGCAACAACAGGATTGACAACGCGGAAGAGGATTCTTTTTCCGAAGATTGCGCTGCACAGCGCCGCCGCCCAGGTGATGGCGAAAATGCTCCACCAGATCCAGAGGATATTCTGCTCCAGGATGAAGACTCCAAGATGAAACAGAAGAATCGGTGCGATGAGCTGGCGCAGCACCCCCACCCATACTCCGAACATGGGTTTGCGTATGCCTTGCAGCGCAGCCACATGCACGTACACCACCACGTAGGCGTACAGAATGAACGCTGCCAGGCGGAGATAGGCCGCGCCGATCTCCACCACCGCGGCATCGGCCGTGAAGGCGGCCATGAGGGGATCGGCCAGCAGGTACACCAGGCATCCGCCCGCAGCCATCACCACGGCCCCCAGTATCAGGGCATGCCGCAGCGTGGCCAGGATGCGATCCGCCTTGCCGGCGCCGTGGTTCTGGGCGGTCAGGGCCAGGGTGGAGACGTTGAGCCCCACTGCCGGCAGCAGGGCCAGCTGTTCGATGCGGGTGGCCACGCCGTAGGCAGCCACGGCGGCGTCGCCGTAGCGGCTCAGGTAGAAGGTGATGACAAAGATGCCCAGGCCGATGGTCAGGTAGGTGAAGGCCGACGGCAGGCCCTGGCGCAGCATGTCTGCCAGCAGTTCCGGCTGGATGCGGAAATCCCGCAGCCGGCGTTCCTGCAGGATGCCGCTTTGCTGCACGCCGCGTCCCAGCAGCCACACGCCCCAGAGATTGCACGCCACCGTGGCCAGGGCCACGCCGCGCACGCCCATGGCCGGCAGGCCAAGGCCGCCGTGGATGAACCAGGGATCCAGAATGCAGTTGAGGAAAAAGCTCAGGATGAGGAAGTTGCGGTGCCGGCGGGTGTCTCCCATGGCCTGGAGCACGGCATTGGCCATGAATACGAGCAGGAAGGCCGGCGCGCCCAGGAAGATGGTGTCCATGTATTCCAGGCACAGGACCAGATTCGCCTCGTCCGCCCCCAGTAGCCGGAACAGGGCAGGGGAGAGGGCCAGGCCAGTCAGCCCCAGCAGCACGCCGGCCATGGCGCCCAGCAGGAGGGCCTGCACGGCGTAGCCGGCGGCGCGGGTGCGGTCTCCTGCGCCAAGGGATGCGCCGATGCAGGCTGTGGCCCCGGTGGAAAGTCCGTTGCCCGCGGCCAGCACGATGAAATAGACGGGAAAGGATCGGGAGAGGGCAGCCAGGGCTCCGGTGGAGATCTGCCCGGCAAACCAGGTGTCCACCACGTTGAACAGGGTGAGAAACAGAAAGCCCACGCTCGCCGGCAGGGCGATGCGCCGGGTGGCCTGGGGGATGGGCATGGTGGTCAGATCCAACTGCATGGGGGCCTCGGGCGGTGGCGGGAAGATATCCTGCTACATGTAGCGCGAGGGAGGTGCTCCTGGCAATAATCCCCGTTTCCGCCGCAGCGGCGCATGACAAGGCCGCAGACCGATGCTATAGGGCAGGCATGGCGTCGTCCCTTGCCACGCTGTCGGCAGCCAGGGGCGATGTCGTCAGGTATGATCCCGAAGTTGTGCACCGTCAGCCATATCACGCAGACGCCGCTGCCGCTGGCGGCGTTGATCGGAACGCCATGATTCAGATTCGCACCACGTTGCTGCCTGCGGCAGCGCTGGCCCTTGCGCTGCTGTTGGCCATCGCGCCGGCATGCCCTGCCGCGTCCAAGACCGCGCCCAAGGTGGTTCCCCGGGCGGTGACCCAGGCTCCGCCCCACACCACTCCCCGGACGGCGAGCATGTGGGAGCCCGTCATCCGTCGTCTGGTTCAGGGCGGCCTGGATGCCGTCTGGGTGGCCAAGGTCTTTGCCCGGTCGGAAATGTCCTACGATGCCGAGCCTATGGGGAGAAAATTGCGGGAGTTGCACCGCTCCCTCAAGGGCGGTGTCACGGTGCGCAAGATCCAGGAAGGCCTGTTCGCCCTGGGCCTGAGCGCCGAGACGCCAGACGGCAAGTACGGCCCTGCTGTCCGGGCCGCCATCGAGTCCTTCCAGCAATCCCACGGCCTGCCCGTGAACGGCCTGCCCAACCAGGACGTGGTGGATGCCCTGGAGGCGGCGCTTGTCCGGGCCGGCAAGGCCTCGCCCCATCCCACGGTCTGGACGCATGGCCGCGTCCATGCCGGCGTGCTCACGCCGACCCGCCTCATGGAGGCCCGGGAATTCCACCTCGCCCATTTCGGTACCTTGCAGGCCATGGAACAGGCCTATGGCGTGCCGGGAGAGATGGCCACGGCCATCCTCACGGTGGAGACGCGCCACGGCCGCATCCTGGGCCGGGACAGAGCCGTGGTGATCCTGGCCAGCATGGCCCTGGACGGCGACCCTGACCGCGCCGCGCTGTTCTTTGCCAAAACAAAGCTCACCCCTACGGAATTGCATTGGCTCAGGGAAACGGCCAGAATCCGGGGGGACTGGGCCTTCGAGGAGCTGGCTGCGCTGTTGCGCTGGTGCCGGGCTGCGGGCAAGGATCCGTTTTCGTTTCCCAGCTCGCCGTATGGCGCGGTGGGGTGGCCGCAGTTCATGCCTTCCAATATCGAAAAATTCGGCGCAGACGGCGATGGCGACGGCAAAGTGGATCTGTTTGTCCCGGAAGACGCCATCCACTCCATCGGCAGGTATTTCAAGGGCTGGGGGTGGCAGGGAAAAATGGATCTCGGCCGCCGGCAGCAGGTGGTCTGGCGGTACAATCGCAGCGAAACCTATGTGAACACCGTGCTGGGCGTGGCCGAGCACGTGGCCCGGGAACTTCGGCCGGAGGCGATCCCTCCCCGCAGCGGCCGGCCGGCGGTGGTGAACAATGCGCCCGCCCTGCAGGCGGCCCTTGGCGCGGAGCAGGGAGCCAATCGCCGCATTGAGCTGCTGCCCGGCAATTACGTCACCGCAGGCAGGCCCCTGGTCCTGCGTGGGCTGCAGCACGTGACCCTCGTCGGCCGGGGCGAGGTGGTGCTGCCGGGCCTGCATCTGGAGCGTTGTCAGGATGTGTTCCTGGAGAATATCACCCTGCGGCCGGCCAGGGGGGCGACGGCGGCTGTGACCATCTCGGGTTCCAGCCAGATCACCCTGCAGCATGTGCGGATGCGGGGGGCGTCCACCGCCGGGATGCTGGCGGATGGATCTGCCACTATCCGGCTGGTGCAGTGTCTGGTGGAAGGCGTGCAGGGGCCGGCTGTGTCCGCGGCCCGATCCTCGGGCGTGCTGCTGGCCCGCAGCGTCATCCGTGGCGTGCAGGGGCCGGCCGTGCTGCAGGGGCGCAGCGTGGACCGGCTGCAGGTGGAAGCCTGCCTGCTGCGGGAGAACGCCGCGTCCTGGCTGGTGGATGTGGATGCGGTGTCCCGGGAGGTGAGTCTTGTCGGCTGTCAGCTGGTGGACAACGCCATCCCTGCGCTGCAGCCCGGGGCAGGGGGCGTGCGCGCCGCAGACAACACCGTTTCCGGCACACCCGTCGCCGGCATGAAGTAGGAGGGGGCATGCGGGCAGTATGGCTTGCCGCGATGGTGGCCGTGATGGTGGCGGCGCAGGCGCAGAGGGTCCAGGCCGGGCAGGAGCAGTTGACGGTCTGGCGGCCGCTCATCCAGCGGCTGACCGCGGACGGGCTGGACAAGGCCTGGCTGGAGCGGCAGTTCAGCCGCCCCGAGGCCGCCTTCACCACCGAGCCCATGGTGGACAAGATGGAGGATCTGTTCCACAAAAAATTCGGTTCCGCCCTGGTGCGCGACGTGCAGCACCGGCTGAAAACCTTGGGGTACCTGGAGGGCAAGGTCGATGGCGTCGCCGGGCCAGGCACACGGCTGGCCATCCGGCGCTACGAGCACGTGAGCGGCCTGCCCCTCACGGGCAAGGCCACCGAGACGTTGCTGACGCGCCTGCGCACGGAAAAACGCCATGCGCCGCCCCAGGTGACCGTGCCGCCGGAGCCGGAAGGTCCGACGGTGTATCGTTCCATCGTCACCCCCGAGCGCCTGGCCGAGGCGGTGGTGTTCTACAAGACCAACCTGCCACTGCTGCGGCGCATCGAGGCTGAATACGGCGTGCCTCCCCCTGTGACGACCGGCCTGCTCACCGTGGAGACGCGCGTGGGGCTGTTCCTGGGCGAGACGCCGGCCTTCCGCACCCTGGCCAGCATGGCCTTGTGCGAGGATGTGTCCCTGATCCTCCCCGCGTTCAAGCGCGACAACCCCCAGGGGCCGGCCCTGGTCTGGCTGCGGGCCAAGACGCAGGAAAAGGCGCTGTGGGCCTATCGCGAACTCAAGGCGCTCATCGCCTATGCCCGCAATGCCCGCATGGATCCCCTGTCCCTCCCTGGTTCCATATACGGAGCCATCGGCATTGCCCAGTTCATGCCCTCCAGCGCCCTGAAGTTTGGTGTGGACGGCAACCGGGATGGCGTGGTGGATCTCTTTACCCTGGAAGACGCCCTGCACTCCATGGGGAACTTCCTCAAAGGGCATGGCTGGCGCGGCACGGCCCAGGACCGCGCCCTGCTGCGTCGCGTGCTGTATCGGTACAACCCCAGCGTGGTCTATGTGAACACCATCCTGCACGTGGCAGACCATGTGCAGGCCCAGGTCCCTCAATAAGCGCTTCCGAAGGGAGAACGCCATGCCCAGACACGATCCCACCGATCATTTCATTCAGGAAAAAGCCGAAGTCCGGGACGCCGACCGCACGGCCTCCTTTGCGGCCCCTGCGGGCGAACGGCTGACGCCCACCCCGTTCGATCCGGAAGCCCAGTCCCTGCTGCTGCTGGGGCTGCCGGGCAGCGGGTGCGGCGCCCTGGCTACGGCCCTGGCTGACGAGCTGGACATGATGCTGGCCCTGCTGGGTCTGGAAACAGGGCATGAACAGCCGGAACAGGCCCTGGCCCAGGCCATGCGCGCCATGCAGGGCGTCGGACGCATCTTTGTGCTGGATGATCGGCTGGCCGCCATGCTGGATGGGCAGGCCCTGTCCTTCCTGCCCGTGGTGCCTGTGTACCTGATTGCCGACGTAGGCCGCTGCCTGGCCGGCCTGGGAGAGACGGGAGAGGACTCCGAATCCCTGCGGCAATCCCTGGCCGCCCGGCAGGATGCTCTGGAGCCCAAGGCCATGGCCTTGGCGCGGCACATCATCCGGGCGGAACTGACCCCGGCGGAGCAGTGCGCCCAGCTGATGGAGAAGCTCTTGCTCAAACCGATGGCGGATGACCTGGACGAAGAGTTCTGATTCCATGTCCACTGCAGCACATGTTATGCGCTGCAGCGGGCACGAAATGTACGTCCGGGGGAGTCGCCTCCCCCGGACGGCATGCGTTACGTACGGGAGTTACCGGACCACAAGCACGCTCACGGGGGCGTGCTGCGCCACGGATCCAGAGACCGAGCCCAGCAGCAGCCGGCTGGCCCCCTGTTTGCCTGTGGATCCCACAAGGATCATGTCTGCGCCGATTTCCTTGGCCACGGCGATGATGCCGTCTGCCGGCCGGCCCGTGCGGGACACGGTTTTTACCGTGTGGCCAGCTTCTTCCATCTGCTTGGCCACGGCGCGCAGCAGCGCCTGGGTTTCCCCCGCCACGGTGTCGTTGAGCCGCTGCGCCAGTTCGGGCGGCAGCTCGTCCAGGGGGTAGGTGAGATCCGGCGTCACCGTCACCACGGTAATCTCGGCCTGGAGGTTCTTTGCCAGGGTTGCCGCCATGTCCAGGGCCTTGCCCGCCTGCGGCGAGCCATCATGCGCCACGAGCAGTTTCATGCGCCTTCTCCTTGGGTTGCCTGGATTCGTGCACACGCGCCCCCTCCCGGTCGGCTTCGTGGGAGTGGTATGCAGAGTGTAATCAAAGTCTCCACTTTGGCAAGCGCAAATGTGAATTCTTTCACGCGTCAGCCTGGATACCGGATTGCCTTGCGCGCATCAGGGCCAACAGCTTGTGAAAAGCCAGGAAACGCAACTGGCGTGGCGGGTTTCTGCTTGCATTTCAGCCACTGCTCTGGTAGGAATTTCCCTTCCTGGCCGGAAACCCTCCCCTGGTGAAGGGGTATAACCTATCTAGCTGATATTGCAGTCAGACATGCAAGGAGTACGCATGAAACTTTCCACACGCAGCCGCTATGGCACCCGGATGGTGCTGGATATCGCCATGCACAGCCAGGCGGGCCCGGTGCGCATTTCCGACATTTCCAAGCGGCAGGGTGTTTCCGTCAAATATCTGGAAAAACTGATCCGTCCCCTCAAGCAGGCCGGCTTTATCAAGAGCAAGCGCGGGCCGCGGGGCGGGCATGTGCTGTCTGACCTGCCCGAGCGCATTGCCGTGGGCGCGGTGGTGCGGGCCATGGAAGGGGAAATGGCCCTGACGGAATGCGCCAAGGATGCCAGCGTGTGCCCCATTTCCGGGGACTGTCTGACCCGCAAGGTCTGGATTGAGGCCACCCGGGCCATGCTGGACCGGCTGGACGCCATCACTTTCCTGGATCTGATGCGCGAGGCCGAGCGCGCCGGCGGCGGGGTGGACCGCTGCCTGCTGCCGCGGGAGTCATAGACTGCGTTTCCTTTGAAACAAGGATGTTGCGAGAGGAGAGAACCTTTGCCAAAAGGCTCTCCCCTCTCGCGCGCTTTTCAAAAAAGCAGGTGCTACTTTCCAAAGGGGCACTTGGGGAAGGTGCAGGTCCGGCACTGCAGGCAGAAGCCGCCTTCGGCCATGCGGGCCAGATCTGCCCGGGTGGGCACCAGCCCGGCCAGCAGCCGGGGCAGCAGCAGATCCACGGCCGTGGTCTTGGCATGCAGGGCGCAGGCTGGCACGCCCATGACCTGCACCGACCCGATGCGGCCAATGACCACCATGTTGCCGGGCACCACGGGCGCGCCGTAGAGGGCGTCGGTCAGGCCGGCGTCCACGAGGCCCTGGCGGGTGACGTCGTCCGGATCCACGGAAAGGCCGGCGGTGGTCAGCAGCAGGTCGATGCCGGCATCCAGCAATTCGCGCACGCCGTCGGCGATGGCCTGGCGGTCGTCGGGGACGATGCGGGAGGCGATCACCTCGCCGCCCAGGGCCTCCATCTTGTGCGCCAGCAGGGGGGCGAACTTGTCCTGCACCAGTCCCTGGAACACTTCCGATCCTGTCACCAGCACCCCGGCCTTGGCCTTGCGCAGGGGATGAATGGAGAAGACCGGGCCTTCATCCACCGTGGCCAGGGCGCGGGCCACATTGTCCGTGGTCAGGTACAGGGGGATGGCCCGGCAGGCGGCAAAGGGCTTGCCGGCTTCCAGCAGGGTGCCGTGCTGGCGAGAGGCGCAGGCCACGTTGGGGATGGCGTTGAACCGTTCCAGGGCCGGGATATCCACGGCCAGCACCCCGGCCGTGGCGGCCATCAGGTTGATTTTGCCTTCCCGCGGCTCGCCGGCCACGGTGACGTGCTCGCCGGCCAGGGCCGCGGCAAAGGCCTTGGCGGCGGCATCCTCGTGGACGAAGCCGTCCACCTCAGGCAGGTGTTCCTGCAGATAGATGTTGCGCCGGCCCATGCGCTGCAGCCGGCAGACGTCCTCCAGTCCGATGACCTGACCAGCCTGCACGGCCGGCCCCTTGGACTCGCCGGGGATGACCTCGGTCATGTCGTGCAGGGCCGTCTTGCCCACGGCCTGCTCCACAGGCACGGCGGTGAGGAGGGGGGCCGGGGGGATGATGGAGGCGCGTTCCCAGATGGCCTCGCCCTGGCAGCCGCGGCACACGCCGCCGTCGCGCATGGGGTAGGCCTCCTTGCAGACGGGGCACACGCCCACCGGGCCCATGTGCTTGTGGCCGCGCATGCGGTCGGGAATCTGCACCGGCTGGGCCGAGCAGACGGTGTGGCCGGCAGCCTCGATTTCCGCAAACAGGGCGTCGGAGTCTTGCTCGCGCTTGGGTTTGGTCTTGAAGAGCCAGCTGTGCATGTGGGGCCACGCGGCCAGCTTCTCCGCATCCAGATACACCCGCCAGCCCTGGCCGGTGTATTTGTCGTACAGGGAGACGGCGTAGCGGCCCAGGTTCAGCACCTGCATCCAGCCGTTGCCGAAGCTGCACAGGGTGAGCAGTTGCACGGCATCGGGCAGGCATTTGGGCGTTTCCACCAGGGCGTCGAAGATGGTGCCTTCGGGGAGCAGGGTCTTGTTCCAGGCCACCATGTAGCCGCCCAGGAGCAGGCCAGGGGCGGGATAGCCGTGGAACGCGGCGGCTTTTTCCTTGAATTCCTGAAAGGTGTACTGTCCGATGTCCATCGCGCCCCCTTGGCGTCTGGCTGCAAGAGCCGAAAATGTTTTCCAGAGAAAACGTGATGATGCCACGGGCGACGCGGAAAGTCCATGCGCGACCGGATGTTGAGACAGATTGGCCCTACGTGCCGGAGGAGGGGCCGGCGCCGTCCGGATTCGTGCGACAGTACCGGGTGCAGACCGAATAGGCATAGTCCAGGGCGTACTGGCAGCCGTTGAAGACATAGCGCGGGGTGAGCTGGGTGCGCCGGTTGCTGCAGGCCTTGATGCACTGGTCCCGGCTGGGAGAGCCGGCAGCCAGCATTTCCGCGAAGCTGCTGCAAAGGCTGTCCTGCTCCGAGGGGCCGCACTGGTTGGAGAAGCCGCCGCCGCCGGTGGTGCCGTCGAACATGATGCAGCGCGAGCGGAAGGTGGAAAGGCTCATCTGGGGCGAGGCGCCCATGGCCAGCTCGCCAGGGGTCGGGGATGCCTGCTGTGCCGATGCGGAGGCGGCAATGACAAGCAGCCACAAAGACGCAGCCAAAAAGGTACTGGGCAATCGCATGATCAACCTCCCGAAAAGGGGTGTCGGCAATCGGAATGGGGCGCAGGCGCCAATCATAAATGCTCTTGCGGCGCGGAGCAAATCTTTTGGCGGGGATTGCGCCATTTTCGCGGACAGGACCTTCGCGTGATATCGTTGCAACATGCTGCTGCTGAAGTGTTTCGGGTCAGTTGGATTGTGCAATATCGCCTGCTCGTTTGAAACATCAGAATGCCTTGCCCCAAGACGGTGTTTCGGGATACATTGCCGCACGACCATCCCTTCCAGCCTCCACGAGATCCCCGATGCTTCCTCCCGCCATTGCCAGCCGTTGGGCCGCTCCCAACGGCTACCGCGACGTCTTGCGCATCTCCCTGCCCATGATTGCCAGCATGGGCGCGCACACGGTCATGCTCACCACGGACCGCTTTTTTCTGAGCCAGCATTCCCTGGAGGCCATTGCCGCCTCCTGGCCGGCCGGCATGGCCAATTTTGCCTTCATGGCCCTGTTCATGGGCACGGCGCAGTATGTCAACGTGTTCATTGCGCAGTATGTGGGCTCCGAGGCTCCGGCGCGGGTGGGCGCGGCGGTGTGGCAGGGCGTGTGGTTCTGCCTGGCGGCCGGCCTGCTCATGGCATGCACGGCCCTGCTGGCCCGGCCCATCTTCTCCCTGGCGGGTCACGAGCCCATGGTGCTGCAGATGGAGGTGGAATACTTCCAGATTCTGTCCGTGGGGGCCATCTTTGGCCTGCTGCAGAACACCTTGTCGTGCTTTTATTCCGGCCAGGGGCTGACGCGACCGGTGATGTACGTGAACATCGCCGGCGCATTGGTGAACGTGCCGCTGGATTATTGCTTCATCTTCGGGGTGGGGCCGTTTCCGGCCTGGGGCGTGGCCGGCGCGGCGGTGGCCACGGTCATCGGGGCCATGGTGTCGGCGGGGCTGTTCGCGCTGCTGGTGTTTTCCAGGGAGAATGAACGCCGCTTTGGCACGCGCTCGCAATGGCGGCTGGATCGGGAGCTGATGCGGCGTTTCCTGCGCTATGGCCTGCCCGGCGGCACGCAGTTCGGGGTGGAGATTCTGGCGTTCACCGTGTTCCTGTTTTTGGCTGGCCGGCTGGGCACCGAGGCCCTGGCCGCCACGAATATGGCCATCTCCATCAACACGGTAGGCTTTCTGCCCATGGTGGGGCTGCACATCGCCTTGTCCACCATGGTGGGCCAGGCCATCGGCGGCGGCAGTCCGGCCATGGCCCGGCGGGCCATCCGCAGCGGGTTGCATCTGGCGCTGCTCTGGACGAGCTTCGCCGTGGCCGTGTACGTGCTGCTGCCGGAGCCGCTCATTGCCATCTTCCTGGATCCAGACTCCCCCGGCGCGCCGGCGGTGCTGGCCCTTGGGGTGGAACTGATGCGCTTTGTGAGCGCCTACGCCTTCTTCGACGCCCTGATTCTGGTGTTCTTCGCGGCGCTCAAGGGTGCGGGGGATACGGTGTTCATCATGCGGTCCATCATTGTGGTGGCGTTGGGGGCGATGATCATCCCCGGCGTGGCCGTGGTGGAGTGGCTGGACGGCAACATCTATTTCCTGTGGTCCCTGCTCACAGCGTATGTGGCCATCCTGGGCGTGGGCGGCGTGCTGCGCTACCGCGGCGGCAAGTGGCAGGGCATGCGCGTGGTGGAGACAGCCGCACAGGTTGTTGACACCTAGGCAGGTTCCCGTCACAAAGTCCGGGAAAGGGACGCGCGCGCGAGGGAACGCCTGTACCGGGGCTCCCCTCGCACAACACCATGTTTCAAAGGCAATTTGTGCCAGCCACGCTGCGGTAGCGGAAACAACACGGAGAGCGCTCCGCGTGCGGCGTGCGTGCTGACAACCTGATCCAGTAACAAATATAACGCATTGTAATATCTCATTTATGGCGAATTGTCGTCCTGCGTGGCGCATGGGAGGTCTGCACGTTTTATTCATAGGGAGTAACCACCTAACACCTGGGGAGAAGTGCTGGCCAGCCGCCCCGCACCAACCGGTTGGGAAGAGGAATAACATTTTCTTTTCCATGGAGATACGGTATCCATTTTTCCGGTCTGGCCTGGACTGTGGCATGGGAGGATAAACACTAACGCTGAGGGGTTTCCATGCAGTGGTTCAACAATTTGAAGATAGGCACTCGGCTCATCGCAAGTTCCATACTCGTCCTCGGGCTCATGGGGGGCGTGGGATGGCTGGGGATGTCCAGCATGCAGACCACCAATGCGTTGCTGGAGGAAATCTACGAAAACAACCTCAAGCCGATTGTGCACCTTGCAGACGCCAATGCCGAGTTCATCAAGTTTGGCCGCAACCAATACCGCATCTTCATCAGCACCAATGACCAGGACGCTGAGGAATTCGTCAAGCGCGGCGATGAGAATATCGCCCGGACCAACAAGGCGTTGGCGGACTACACCAAGGCGACCCTGACAGGCAAAGAGCGCGAACTGTACGATACATTCAAGCCTGCCTATGACGCCTACCTTGCCGAAAACGCCAAGCTCCGCCAGATGATGCGCAACAAGGAAGACAAGGACGTCATCACGGACTTCGTGCTCAACCGCGTGGCGCCCCTCGGCGTGTTGCCCGACCAGCTGCTGAGCGACATGGCCGAGGAGAACCGCAATGAGGCCGAAAAGGCCGCCGCACAGGCGCACGGCGTCTATCTCGAAGCGCGCGAGCGCATGTTCTGGGTCATCGGCGTGGCCGTGCTGCTGGGGCTGGCCTCGGGGGTGTTCCTGTCCCGGCTCATCTCCCGTGGCGTGCGCCAGTGCGTGGAGGTGGCCCAGGCCCTGGCCGTGGGTGATTTGACCAAGCAGCTCACCATCCGCCAGAGGGATGAAATCGGCCAGATGGCCGAGGCCATGCGCGCCGTGGCCGCCGCCGAACATGATGTGGCCGGCAAGCTCGATAAGCTTTCCCGAGGCGATCTGGGCATTGAGGTGATGCCGCGCTCCGAACAGGACACCCTCATGCGCGCCATTGGCAGCATCGTCCTGGCCGAGCGTGATGTGGCGGAGAAGATGAAACAGGTGGCCGAAGGCGATTTGCGCATCAAGGTGGCCCCGCGTTCCGAACAGGACGAGCTGCTGCGCGCCATTGCCGAGATGATCGAACGGCTGACGCAGATCGTCAGCGAGGTGCAGGCCGGCGCGCAGAACGTGGCCTCGGGCAGCGAGGAGATGAGCGCCAGTTCCGAGACGCTCTCCCAGGGCGCGTCTGAACAGGCGGCTTCGGTGGAGCAGTGCTCGTCGTCCATGGAAGAAATGTCCTCCTCCATCAACCAAAATGCCGAGAATGCCCGCCAGACCGGGTCCATCGCCTCCAAGGCCGCCCAGGACGCCAAGGAATCCGGCGAGGCCGTGCACAACACCGTGGCGGCCATGAAGGAGATTGCCGGCAAGATTTCCATCATCGAGGAAATCGCCCGGCAGACGGATTTGCTGGCCTTGAACGCCGCAGTGGAAGCCGCACGCGCCGGCGAGCATGGCCGCGGCTTTGCCGTAGTCGCCTCGGAAGTGCGCAAGCTGGCTGAGCGCAGCCAGACGGCCGCCGCGGAAATCAACAAGCTTTCTTCCACCTCCACGGCCGTGGCCGAGCGCGCCGGCACGCTGCTGGAAAAGCTGGTGCCGGACATCCAGAAGACGGCGGATCTGGTGCAGGAAATCGCCGCCACCAGCCAGGAACAGAACTCCGGAGCCGGCCAGGTGAATCTGGCCCTGCAGCAGCTGGATCAGGTGGTGCAGCAGAACGCCTCGGCCTCCGAGGAGCTGGCCAGCACGGCGGAGGAGCTTTCCGCCCAGGCCGAGCAGCTCCAGGCAGCCATGGACTTCTTCATCACGGATGGCAAGGTGGCAGCCCGCACCGTGCGGGCGTCCGTCGCCCGGCCTGCCCCGGCCAGGGTTGCCGCCCGGCCCGCGCCCAAGCGCCTGCCTGCGGCCCGGCGTGCCGGCACGACTGGCGCGACTGGCGCGACTGGGGTGCACCTGGACTTGTCCAGGGGCGAAGTGGAGGACGATGATCTCGGCTTCGAACGCTTCGGCGCCGATACATAACCCGCCGGAGGACAACAGTATGACGGCCAGCCTTTCGGAAGGGGTTATGCGGCTGCTGACCCTCACCCTGGACAACGTCTATTTTGCCCTGGACATTCATTCCGTGCGCGAGATTCTGGACATGACGGACATCACCAGCATCCCCCATACGCCGGAATACATGCGCGGCGTGGTGAATGTGCGCGGCAGCGCCGTGCCCGTGGTGGATTTGCGGCTGAAGTTTGGCCTGCCTGCCGCAGACCGCACCCTGAACACCCGCATCGTCATCCTGGAGATTCCCCGGGGAGACGGCGTGGCGGCCATCGGCGCCATCGCGGATTCGGTCCGGGAGGTGCTGGAGGTGGAAACCGCCAGAATCGACCCGCCCCCGCGCATGGGCACGGGCATTCGGGCGGACTTCATCCGGGGCATCTGCCGCCAGGACGAACGCTTCCTGCTCATCCTGGACGCCGCCAAGGTCTTCACCACGGATGAAGTCCTGTCCCTGGACGAGCTTGGCGCGCAGCCTGGCCCGGTGGTGGCTTGAGGGGGGTCGAAGAATTCTTCCAGTGTATGCAGGCATCAGAAAGTCGATTCCGCGGGGGCGGAAAAAGTGATCAAAAAAATCTCGCCGCCCCTTGCGAAAACCACGGGCCTCCTGCATGATGGGGGAGTCTTTTTTCCGAGCAACACCTTGTCACAAATGACCCTGGAGGCCGCATCCATGAAAATGTGCGACATGTTTCAAACTGCCGACTGGAAAACCGAAAAGCACGTGCCCGCCATCGAGTGCGACGATGCCGTGGCGGCAGACGCCTTCTTCCCCGTCACCGTGAGCCTGGGCAAGGAAATTGCCCACCCCAACACCACGGAGCACCACATCCGCTGGATCCGTTGCTACTTCAAGCCCGAGGGCGACAAGTTCAGCTATGAGGTGGGTTCCTTCGAGTTCACCGCCCACGGCGAATGCGCCAAGGGCCCCAACGAAGGGCCGGTGTACACCAACCACACCGTGACGTTCCAGCTGAAGATCAAGACCCCCGGCGTCCTGGTGGCTTCGTCTTTCTGCAATATTCACGGGTTGTGGGAATCTTCCAAGGCCGTGGCCCTCAAGTAATCGCTGCATGCTGCCGATCATACAAAGGGAGACCTCGCAAGGGGCCTCCCTTTTTTTGTGGGCGGGCAAACTGGAAATCCATTGTCCGCAGTGGCGTGGTTGATATTATGCGCGCCACACATGCCGTCGGGCGATTTAGGGAGATTTCCCCGGGGGGGAAGGTATCATTTCCGGGGATGTGCTGCCATCGAGATGGAGGGGTTGCGTCAAATTTGTGAATCATGGGGAGACGGGGCGGAATGGGTTTTGAACAGTGATACGCACGCTGCGGGAGGGGTATGGATTGTGCGTAGCCTGCCGAAATACCCGCACATCGAAAAAACTTCCCTTTTGACGTTGATGGTGTATGGTGATGATGCAGATTCTTGTTGAGGGGGCGCAACCGCACAACAAAGAGGGGCAGGCCATGCAGTGGTTCCACAATCTCAAGATCAGCACCCGGCTGATCGCCAGCTTTATGATCGTCCTGTTGCTTATGGCCGGGGTGGGGTGGCTCGGCGCGACGAATATGGGCAAGATCAACGAGTTGCTGTTCGGGATTTATACCAACAACCTGGGACCCATCACCAAATTGAGCGATGCCAACGCCCAGATGATCCGCTTCGGCCGCAGTCATTATCGGTTGGTGCTTGCCGATGAACGCCGGGAGAAGGAACAGTACATCCAGCAGATTGATGCCAGCCTGCAGGCCATGAACAAAGCCATTCAGGACTATTCCGGCGCGCTCTTGTCCGACAAGGAGAAGGAGCTGCTGGCGAAATTCAGGACATCTTTCGAGACATACCGCGAATCCGCCTTCAAGATCCGCGACATCATCCTGGCCGGGGACAAGGATGGCGCCATCAAGTACATGCTGGAAGTGGCCGCCCCCCTGGGCGTGGAGCCAGACCGGCTGCTGAACGAGCTCATTGCCGAAAACCGCCAGCAGGCGGAACTGGCCGCCCAGAACGCCGAGACCATCTATCAGCAGTCCAACGTGTTCATGTACACCGCCGTGGGCGTGGCCGTGGCGCTGGGGCTGTTCCTGGGCGTCTTCCTCTCGCGGGTCATTGCCAACGGCATCAGGCGCTGTGTGGAGTTCGCCCAGGCCCTGGCCGTGGGCGATTTGAGCAGGCAGCTGGAGATCAACCAGAAGGACGAAATTGGCCAGATGGCGGGGGCCATGCGCGCCGTGGCCGCCGCCGAGCACGAGGTGGCCGAGAAGATGGGCCTGCTTTCCGAAGGCGATTTGCGCGTCAAGGTGGCCCCGCGTTCCGAACAGGATACCCTCATGCGCGCCATTGCCGAGATGGTCGAACGGCTGACGCAGATCGTCAGCGAGGTGCAGGCCGGCGCGCAGAACGTGGCCTCGGGCAGCGAGGAGATGAGCGCCAGTTCCGAGACACTGTCCCAAGGCGCGGCCGAGCAGGCGGCCTCGGTGGAGGAATGCTCGTCGTCCATGGAAGAAATGTCCGCCTCCATTAACCAGAATGCCGAAAACGCCCGCCAGACCGGGTCCATCGCCTCCAAGGCTGCCCAGGACGCCAAGGAATCCGGCGAAGCGGTGGTCAACACCGTGCGCGCCATGAAGGAAATCGCCGGCAAGATTTCCATCATCGAGGAAATCGCCCGGCAGACGGATCTGCTGGCCCTGAACGCTGCAGTGGAAGCCGCCCGCGCTGGCGAGCACGGTCGCGGGTTTGCCGTGGTGGCCTCGGAAGTGCGCAAGCTGGCCGAGCGCAGCCAGACGGCTGCCGCGGAAATCAACAAGCTTTCTTCCACCTCCACGGCCGTGGCCGAACGCGCCGGCACGCTGCTGGAAAAGCTGGTGCCGGACATCCAGAAGACGGCGGATCTGGTGCAGGAAATCGCCGCCACCAGCCAGGAACAGAACTCCGGAGCCGGCCAGGTGAATCTGGCCCTGCAGCAGCTGGATCAGGTGGTGCAGCAGAACGCCTCGGCCTCCGAGCAACTGGCCAGCACGGCGGAAGAGCTTTCTGCCCAGGCCGAGCAGCTCCAGGCAGCCATGGACTTCTTCGCCACAGACAGCAAGGTGGTTGCCCGCTCCGTCCGTGCCGCCGTCGCCCGGCCCGCCGCGGCCAGGGTTGCCGCCCGACCGGCTTCGACTCCGGCGCCCAAGCGCCTGCCTGCAGCCCGGCGTTCCCATGCGGGCGGCGTGTCGTTGGATCTGTCCAAGGGCGAGGTGGATGACGACGACCTCGGCTTCGAACGCTTCGGCGCCGATACATAACCCACCGGAGGACACCGGTCATGAGCACCAGCCTTTCGGAAGGGGTCATGCGGCTGCTGACCCTCACCCTGGACAACGTCTATTTTGCCCTGGACATTCATTCCGTGCGCGAGATTCTGGACATGACGGACATCACCAGCATCCCCCATACGCCGGAATACATGCGCGGCGTGGTGAATGTGCGCGGCAGCGCCGTGCCCGTGGTGGATTTGCGGCTGAAGTTTGGCCTGCCTGCAGCAGAGCGGACGCTGAACACCCGCATCGTCATCCTGGAGATTCCCCGGGGGGAGGGCGTGGCGGCCATCGGCGCCATCGCGGATTCGGTCCGGGAGGTGCTGGAGGTGGAAACCGCCAGAATCGACCCGCCCCCGCGCATGGGCACGGGCATTCGGGCGGACTTCATCCGGGGCATTTGCCGCCAGGATGAACGCTTCCTGCTCATCCTGGACGCCGCCAAAGTCTTCACCACGGATGAAGTCCTGTCCCTGGACGAGCTTGGCGCGCAGCCCGGCCCGGCGGGGGCCGGCGCCTCTGCGCATCCATAGCACTGCCTGACGCCAACTCATAAGGAGCACTCCATGCGCCTTGCCCTTGAAGGAAACTGCACCGTGGCGGAAATGGCGTCCCTGAAGGAGACCCTGCACCGCGCCCTGGCCCGGCGAGAGGCCACGGAACTGAGTTTTGCCGGTGTCTCCCGGGGAGACCTGGCCTTTTTCGAACTCCTGCTTGCCGTCAAACGGGCCTTTGCCGCCCAGCGCGTGCCCCTGACCCTGCAGCCGGACCTGCCCGAACACCTGCATTTCGGCGCGCAATGGACCGGCCTGACCGGGCTGTGCCCGGCTGCGATGCCCCGGTCCGCCGGCGCGGCGCAGAGGGCTTCGCAATGAGCGCCACGGATCCACTGCAAACCTACCTGGAAGAAGCCCGCGAACTTTTGGCCGAGCTGGAAGAAAGCCTGCTGGAACTGGAGGCCGATCCCCAGGCCGGGCAGATTATCGCCCGCGCCTTTCGGGCCTTGCATACCATCAAAGGCTCGGGCGGCATGTTCGGCTTCACCGAGATCGTGCGCTTCACCCACGATCTGGAAACTGCCTTCGACCGTGTTCGCAGCGGCGAACTGCCCCTCACGCCGCCGCTGCTTAGTCTGACCCTGCAGGCCAAGGACCACCTGCAGGCCCTGCTGCGCGCGGACCCTGGCGGCGGCGAGCTGGCTGCGGATTCTGACAGGCTGCTGGCAGAGCTGGCCGGCATCCTCCAGGCCGAAGCCCCGTCTGCATCATCGGTCGCGCCGCCGGCCGCGTCCTCGGCTGCATCCTCGGCCGCATCTGCGGTGACGGGCTCCGCCCCGGTCGCATCTGCCAGCCCGGAGACGGCCGCCTACGTTGCCGCGTCCTGGGAGATCCTGTGGATCCGGTATCGTCCGGAGCCGAACACCTTCCTCACCGGCTGCGATCCCCTGGCCCTCATGCAGGAGCTGGCGGAGCTGGGCCAGCACGCCTTTGTCTACCACGATGGCGGGGCGTCCCTGTCCGAGGACTACGACCCCGAACAGCCCTACGGCTATTGGGATGTGGTGCTGAACACGGACAGGGGCCAGGACGCAGTGCGCGACGTCTTCGTCTTTGTGGATGACGGCCACTGCGTGCGCATGGAGAAGGTGGGGGATCACCGCACCCGTGAAGGCGACCTGGAGCTGCTGGCAGGCATTGCCCGGGACAACGCCGCCAACCCCGGGCACATCCCCCAGGCCATGCGCAGCTTTTTGCAGGAAAAGCTGGCCATGCGCCAACCGGCCAAGGCCGCGGCCGTTGCAGCTCCTCCACAAAGCACCAGCATTCGGGTGGATTCCGACCGGCTTGACCGCCTGGTGAACATGGTGGGGGAGATGGTCATCATCCAATCCCGCCTCAGCCAGGCCGTCAACCAGACCCTGGACCGCGCCTTCCTGGCCCAGATTGCCGAGGACCTGGAACGCCTGACCGACGAAATGCGCGACAATGCCCTGGGCCTGCGCATGCTGCCCATCGGCACCGTCTATGGCAACCTGCGCCGCCTGGTGCGCGATGTGGGCATCTCCCTGGGCAAGGACGTGGATTTTCAGGCCGAAGGCGGGGATACGGAACTGGACAAGACCGTTATCGACCGGCTCAAGGATCCCCTGATCCACATCCTGCGCAACAGCATGGACCATGGCATCGAATCCCGCGAGGAACGCGAACTCGCCGGCAAGCCCCCGCAAGGCACGGTGCGGCTGTGGGCCGGCCATGCGGGCGGGGAGGTGGTCATCCGCGTGTCCGACGACGGCCGCGGCCTGGATCCGGAGAAAATCAAGCGCAAGGCCCAGGCCAAGGGACTGCTGGCTCCAGACGCCGAACCGGATCGCCGCGAGATATTGCACCTCATCTTCGAGCCGGGCTTCTCCACGGCAGACAAGGTCTCGGACCTGTCCGGCCGCGGCGTGGGCATGGACGTGGTCAAACGCTCCATCGACGCCCTGCGCGGCACGGTGGAGGTGGAAAGCGAGCTTGGCCATGGGGTGACGCTGACCCTCCGCCTGCCCCTGACCCTGGCCATCATCGATGGCTTCTGCGTGGGCATCGGCACAGGCACGTATATCGTGCCCCTCACGGCCCTGCGCGGGTTTCAGGAGCGCAGCGTGGATGCCTCCACCAAAACCGTGGACGTGGTGGAACGCATGGGCAAGATGCTGCCCTGCGTGAGCCTGCGGCGGCTCTTCAACATCAAGGAGCCCATGCCGGAATACGAACGGGTGGTGGTGGCCGAGGTGGATGGTTCGGAAATCGGCCTGGCCGTGGATCGCGTGGTGGGGCGGCAGCAGGCCGTCATCAAAAGCCTGGACGAGATGTACAAGCACGTCACCTTCGTCTCCGGCACCACCATCAACGGCGACGGCAGCATCTCCCTGATCCTGGACATCCCCCGGCTCCTGGATCTCGCTGTCTCCCGGGCCGAGGCGGTGCAGTAACACGGGGTGCGTTTGCACAGAATCGTCGGGGGAAAACCGTTCTAGGGCAAGTTATCTTTGAAAGGAGTTCTCGGGGGAAA
>NC_022444.1:2977744-3237358 GCF_000468495.1 Megalodesulfovibrio gigas DSM 1382 = ATCC 19364 | reverse complement strand
TCCTTTTTCAATATTAAAATGCTCTAAAAGGTTCTTCCCCCGAATCCCCTTTCTGGCGACGTGCATTGCCCACAAAAAAAGCGCCAGTGTCCGGAGCCCTGGCGCGGACGGTGTCCCTAATATCTTCCCTGCTCCGGCAGGGTTCATGACAACCGCCACTGCTTTTCGAATACGCATGCCCTTGCGATCAGGCAAGCCCCTGGCGGCTACTGCAGGAATTCCGCATAGGCGGGAAAGCCGACGGCGCCGTACATGGCGCGGATCTGATCGTAATCCTTGTCCTGCATGGAGCGCAGGAACCGCATGCCCCGGTATTTGGCATTGCCAGGGTGGCGGACGATGGCCTCAATGAGCGCCGGGGCATGGTCCAGCAGGGCCTGCTTGAGACGCAATGTCTGGGCCTTGGGCACATGCGCGCCCACCATGAGCAGATCTCCGGGCAGGTCTCCGCTGCGGGCCAGTACGCGGAATTCGCCAGGCCCGCGGCAAGGGTCCGCATCCCGGAGGCTGCGGAAGCTGCTGTCCGAGGCGGCAAAGGCGGCCACATCCCCCCGCAACAGCGCTTCCCAGGCGGCCTGGGGTGCGGCATGGATGGCCGTCACCTCCCGCAGGGGATCCAGGTTCAGGTCCTTGAGCAATTGCATGGGGGCCAAGTGGCCGGAGGTGGAGCCCACCACGTTGAAGGCAATTTTTTTGCCCTTGAGATCGCGCACGGTTTTGATGTCGCCGTCGGCCAGCACCACCAGTACGCTGAAGTAGTCCGGCCGGGAAAAACCCAGCAGCACCGTGGCCTTGGTGCGCTTGCGCAGCACCACGTATTCCGCCGGGCCGGTGAGGGCCACGTCCATGGTCTTGTCTGCAAAGCCGCGCAAGGCATCGTCGCGCCGGGTCATGGGCACGAACTCCAGGCGGATGCCGGCCAGCGCCTCCAGGGTCTGGGCAAAGCCGCCCCATTCGTCCCGGGCCTGCTCCAGGCCCACCATGTCCGTCACGCCAAACCGCAGGTGCAACGGCTCGACCGTTGCCGGGGACTGCAGGGCTTGGCCTGGGCAGTGCGCCGCCCACCCCAGCACCATCACGCAGCATAACAATACGAGCCGGATCATGCGTTGTCCCCCTGAGGTTCGTCCAATGCGTCCGCCGATTCTGCCACGGGAAGCTCCACAATGAAGGTGCTGCCCTGTCCGGGTTCACTTTCCACCCGGATGCTGCCCCCGTAGTGCTCCACGATCTGCCTGCAGATGGAGAGCCCCAGCCCTGTGCCCACGGCGTCCGGGGTCTGGAGGGTGTCATCCAGGATGAGCCGCTCAAACTTGTCGAAGATGCGCTCGCGGTCGGTTTCGGCAATTCCGGGCCCGGTGTCCTGCACGGCAAAGCATACCCCGCCGGGGGTGGCCGTGGTGCGCAGCCACACCTCGCCGCGGGGGGTGAACTTGAGGGCGTTGGAGAGCAGGTTGATGAGCACCTGTTCCAGCCGGTCCGGGTCTATGTGCAGGGTGGGGAGCCCGGGGGCGGTGTCCACGTGCAGGTCCAGATGGGTCTTTTCCGCCACCTGGCCGGCAACGGCCCGTAAGGCGTGCTGGACGCAGTCGCCGGGATTGATCTCGGCATCGCGCCAGATCATGCGGCCGGCCTCAATGCGGGAGAGGTCCAGATAATCGTTGATGAGCCGGGACAGGCGGTCGCCTTCGGCGTCCATGATGATCAGATTCTGGAGGATGCGCTCGGCCCGGGTCAGGGCATCGCCCTGCAGGCAGGGCAGCACGGACTTTTCGAAATCCTTGCGAATGAGCTTGGAGAAGCCGCGCAGGGAGGTCAGGGGCGTGCGCAATTCGTGAGATACGGCGGCCAGAAACGCCGTCTTGGCCTCGTCCATGCGGCGCAGTCGCTCGTTGACGTGTTGCAACTGGAGGGCCTTTTCCCCCAGGGCCTTGGTGCGCTCCACAATGCGGAATTCCAGCAGCCGGTTCAGCCGGGCAAGTTCTTCCTCCGCGGCTCGCCGGGTGCGGATTTCCTCTTCCAGCGCATCGTTGAGGCTGCGTTGTTCAGTGGTGGCCAGCCGCACACGGCGCTGCAGCTGCCGGTTCCAGCAGAGCACCGCCGCCATCAGCCCCAGCAGCACCAGCAGCACGGCCCCCAGCACCCGCCACGGCATGTCCTGCGTCAGGGAATGGCCGCGCCAGGCCAGCTCAATGGCCTTGCGCTCCAGGAACATGGCCTCGTCCATGCCGCCCGCCAGGGCAGTCAGGACCGCGGCATTCTCCTCCCGAGCCAGCACAGATACCTGCATAATGAGCACGGGATCCCGCAGGCGGGGGAACTCCTCCAGTGCGCCTGTTCTGGCCAGATGCTGCGCGGCGACGGCGGCCGGCGCCAGGAAGGCATGCACCTCGCCCAGGCTGGCCGCGGCCACCAGGGCTTCCGTGGTGGGATAGGCCACCAGCACCGTGCCGAAGGGCACGCGCTCGGCCATGGTGGCTGCCTCGGCCGAGGCGGCCACCACGCCCAGGCGCAGGCCTTCAAGGTCGTTCACGTCCTTGATGCCGGACAATTTTTGGGAGAAAAACAGAAAGACTGGGAGGTTGGCATACGACTTGCCCAGGGCCAGCCCCGGTGGCGCCTGACCGGTGTGGGCGTATTCGAGCACGGCATCGGCCTCGCCCTGACGCAGGGCCTGCAGCGCATCGTACAGCGGCAGCATGGAAATGGAGAGGGACACGCCGCTGCGTCGGCTCCAGGTTTCCCAGAACTCCACAGCCATGCCGTGGGGACGGCCCTGCTGGTCGCGACTGGAAAGAGGCGCCCGGGCGCTTTCCAGCACCACGCGCAATGTTTCGGCAGTTGCCGCCTCCGGGCTGCACCAGACGCATGCCCACGGCAGGACCCACAGCAGGGCCAAAAGCAGGGAAGGACCCCGGCGCAACAGTGACAAGCGATCCGTACGCAAGCAAGCCCCTCAAGCGGTGGATGCCTGACCGCTCGTTGATGAGATGCTTCAGGGAGATAGCAGCACTGTGTCACAGTTGCGTGACAGGGCGGCTCCCCGGGCTTGACAGCCTTGGAGCGCCGCTATAATTGAAAGTAGTTTTCAATTGGGCGGGACATGCTCTCCCGCTTTCACCAAGGAGTCTCGCGTGGAAACCGCCATTGTTCTGCTCATCGTCGCCACGGCGGCTGTGTACGTGTTTCGCAAATTTGCCCGCCCGCTGACGGGCAAGGGCGGAGCCTGCGGCTGCGGCAGCGCCGGCTGCTCGGCGTCGCGCCCGTCGTTCAAGACGTCAGGCAAGCTCGTAGAATTGCGCCCCCGGGACGGCTCGGGCTGCGGCTGCAGCCAGGGGCTGGGCTGCACCTGCGAGGACCCCAAGGACGACACGCCCACGCAGCGTCTGCAGTAACGGAGCTGCCGGGCTTTAGAGCAAGGTATCTTTGAAACGAGTTCTCGGGGGAACACCTTTCTGAAGAAAGGTTCTNAACCTTTTGCAAAAAGGTTTCCCCTCTCGCAAAATCCTTGTTCAAAATAAAAATGCTCTAGCCCGCAGCGGCGCGGCCGGCCAGCTTTTCCAGCACCTCGCCGGCGTGGTAGCTGGAGCGCACCCGCGGGCCGCTCACGGTCTCCAGGCCCAGGTTGTTTCCGAACACTTCGTATTCCTTGAAGATGTCCGGATGCACATAGCGCGTCACGGGCATGTGGCGGCGGCTGGGCGGCAGATACTGGCCAATGGTGACGGCCGTTACGCCGACCCGGGCCAGATCCTCCAGCACGGCGCGCACTTCGGCGTCGGTCTCGCCCAGACCCACCATCATCCCGCTTTTGACCACGAATCCCTGCCCCGCCGCCCGGGCCAGCAGCTCCAGGGACTGCGCATAGGACGCCTGGGGCCGGACGCGGGCATAGCATCCGGGCACGGTTTCCACGTTGTGATTCAGGCAGTCCGGCCGGGCATCCAGTACGGCCTGCAGGGCGGCGGCATCTCCCTGAAAATCCGGGATGAGCACCTCGATGCGCGCCTGGGGCAGGCGCTGGCGCACGGCATGGATGGCTGCGGCAATGTGGCCTGCGCCGCCGTCTGGCAGGTCGTCCCGGGTCACGGAGGTCATGACCACCGTGGCCAGCCCCAGGCGGGCGGCAGCCTCGGCCACGCGGGCCGGCTCATCGGCTTCCAGCGGCGCGGGGGGGCCCTCGCCGATGTTGCAGAAGCGGCAGCCGCGGGTGCACTGGCGGCCCATGAGCAGGAACGTGGCCGTGCCGCAGCCGAAGCATTCAAAGATGTTCGGGCAGCGGGCGGACTGGCAGACCGTGGCCAGACGCAGGTCGTCCAGGAGCTTGCGGGTCTGGCCGAAGTGCTTGTCAGCGGGCAGGGTCACCTTGAGCCAGGGGGGCAGGCGCAAGGGCGTGACGGAGGATTCGGGCATAGTCGTCCAGCAAGTCGGCCACTCCCGGGGAAGCGCCGGTTTGGCCTGCGGCGTTGCGCTCGCGCGCCAGGCTGGTCATGGTCACGCCGGCCAGGCCGCAGGGGATGATGCAATCGAACAGGGACAGATCCGGCCCCACGTTCAGGGCCAGCCCGTGCCAAGTGGTCCATTGCCGCAACGCCAGCCCGATGGAGGCGATCTTGCGATCCTCCACCCACACGCCGGGGCGGCCGTCTGCGCGCCCGGCGGCCACCCCCCGCGTCTGTAACAGGCGGATGACCGTCTCTTCCAGGGTGTGCACCAGCCCGTGCAGGCCGCCGGGCCGTTTGCCCAGCCGCACGAACACGTACGCCACCAGCTGGCCGGGAAAATGACAGGTGACGTCGCCGCCGCGGGAAACGGGCACCACCTCCACACCCCTGGCCGCAAGCGCAGCCGCCGGCATGCGCAGGGACGCCGGCTGCGCCTGACGACCCAGGGTGATCACCGGCGGATGCTCGCAGAGGAGAACGGTTTCCTCAGCGCCGTCGGCCACGGCCTTTCGGCGGGCCTCCTGCAGGGCGAGGGCGGTCCGATACGGGACGAGGCCGAGGTGTTGGACGATCATCGCGGTGCGCCACCGGGGCTGGAGAGTGGGGGGAACGGGCCAGGAGCGCGCCGGATTTGGCGTCTCGCCGGGCCGGGCCTTCCAGGAGGTATTCTATGGCCTCGCCGCCGGCCCGTAAAGGGGCCTTGGCCTGTTCCACCAGCAGCAACAGGCCTTCGCCGGCGCAGGCATAGCGGCCCATGGCGTTCTGGGAGGGCAGGGGAAAGGACGAGGAAACCACCCGCGCCAGTTTTGCCACAGCCTTGGCAGGCAGGGGCGAGGGCTGCCGGCCGGCCAGGAGCATGGACAGGCTGGCCTGACGCTTGGGCAGTTTGGCCAGGGTGGCAAGTTCGTGCAGCCATTCCGGGGCGCCGTCCACATCCATGAGCTGGTGGCACCAGCCCGGGGCGTTACGGCCCAGCAGCGGGCATTCGGCGTGGTGGGTGCAGGGGGCGAGGACGGAAAACCCGTCGTCCAGCAGCGATTCGCGGGCCAGCCCCATGAGGGTGCCGCCCAGGCGGGTGCCGGGCTCCACCAGCAGCAGCCGGCCGCGGGATTCGTCCAGGCGGCGGGTGAGGGGATCGAGCAGCCGGGCCACGCGCTCGGCCAGGGTCTCCTCGCCGTGACTGCTGCCCACGGCTTCGTTGATCACGTTGGCCGCGGTCACCAGTCGGAAGGGGCCGTGCCCTTGCAGCACCTGCGGCAGGCCGCGTTGCAGGCTTTCGCCCACGAGCTGGATATCCCAGGGGCTGTTGCCGCCGGTGAGTTTGTCGAAAAGCTCGCGGCCGGTCTGCATGACCTTGCGGGCACGATCCAGACAGATCCAGCGCAGCTTCTTTTCCCGCAGATCCGGGCGGACCATCCACAGCGCCTGCGTCAGCGCCAGGGGGCCTGCGCCCACGTCCAGCAGGACGTCGCCATCCTCCAGATCCTCCAAGGCCCAGGCCATGCCGGTCAGCAGGCGGCCGAGGCGGAAGAGGTTCCACGGCAGAAAATGCCAGCAGTAGGCCGCATGAAGGCGCGGGGTTTGCAGATAGTCCGGCCGGCGTTCGCCGCGCTCGCTGGTGAGCAGCATGGAGAGCTCGACCACGGCCACGGGCAGGTCGCGGCGGTGTCTGGGGGTAAGGGGCAGCACTGCACCCAGGTGCATGAGGTACTTGTCCAGCAACTGGCGGGCCTCGCCGGGCAGGGGAGGCAGCAGGGTGCGGCCGGGGCCGAAGGCAGGGAAATCAGCGGTGACGGAAGACATGGCGGAAGGTCATCCTTTCCAGAAATAGCTGTTGAAATGTCGGGAGCTCCGCCAGATTGCGCACCTGGATGCGCGCTGACGCCGCCTGGATCCACTCCCTGGCGGCTGCATCTTCGCACAAGAGGGCCGCGCCTTCCAGGGAAGAATTGCCCACAGCCTGCACCACCCCGGGCCGCTGCATCACGGTGGCCGGCAGCCAGCCCGTGCCTTCCAGCACGCCGGGTTCCAGGTGTCGGCCCAGGGCGCCGGCCAGGCAGACGGCGGCCAGATCGGCCCAGGTCAGGCCGGCATCCTGCAACAGCACCGTGGTGGCGGCGTTGCAGGCGGCCTTGACCTTGAGAAGCTGTTCGATGTCCGTGGCCGTGAGACGGACACTGCCGAATTCATCCAGACAGAAGACGGGCTCCCCGCGCAGGACGCAGACATCCTCCAGAAGTCGTTCGGCCAGGGGGTGACGGGCATCCTTGGCAAAGTGCCCGTCCTCGGTGAGCACACCTGTCTGCAGCAGCACATGGACCAGCCCCAGGGCCCCGGTGCCGGAGAGCGCCTCGGGATGCTCCAGGGCGCGGCCCTGCCAGTCCAACCAGCGCAGGCCGCGCGGGGTCAGACGCACGGCCGTGGCCACGTCGGGACCAGCCAGACGGCCGCAGGAGAGCCCCACGCCCTCCAGGGCCGGCCCCATGGCCACGCTGGTGGCCAGGAAGTTGTGCTCGTCCAGGGCCAGGATGCATTCCCCGTTGGTGCCGAGATCCATCAACAAAAACGGGAAGGCCGTGCGCCGGATCCGCACCAGCCAGGCCAGGCCGGCGGTGAGGTCCGCCCCCAGGAACGGGCCGGCCAGGGGCGGGATGTACACCGGCGGCAGGCCGGGCAGGCGCTCCTCGCAGCCGCCGGGATGCTCCAGCCGGTAGGGCGCGGCGGCCAGGCCGGCGGTGTCCCGGCCCAGGAGCAGGGAGGTCATGACGGTGTTGCCGGCCACGCAGGCGCGGTCGGGGGCCAGACCGCGCAGCGCGGCTTCCCGGATCAGGGCCTGCAGGAACTCCCGCGGCAGGTGGCGCAGCCGGGCGGCGCAGCGGGAGTCGGCAGCGCAGGCCAGGCGGCTCATCACCTCCGCCCCCATGACCCCCTGGGGATTGAGGCTGCGGCCGTGCGCCAGCACGCGGCCGTCGGTCACCAGCCGCCAGTCCAGGGTGGTGGTGCCCAGATCCAGGGCCAGACAGCAGGGGACGGGTTCGGACGCTGCCGGGGAGACGTTCCAGACGGCTTCGCCCACATCCAGGGCCTTGGGGATGTCCAGATCGCGGATCGAGGCTGGCGAATCGGGATGCCGGCAGGCCAGTCGCCAGCCGTCGGCGAGTTCCTTGTCGGAAAAGACCTGCGTTTCCGCCGGCACGGGGGCAGGGGGATTGGTGCGAAACCGCACCCGGCAGCGGCCGCAGCGGCCCAGGCCGTTGCACAGGGAGCGCGGCGGGCCGTCCTCCTGATGGAAGAGCCGGGCCAGCAGGGTGTCTTGGCGGATGGCCATGGGGTCCATGGGGTCCATGAGATCAGGCCCGCCTCAGGCCCACAGGGCCAGCACGGCGGCGCCCGCGCTCATGCAGGCGGCGCCGATGAGGCGCTGGCGGATTTTGTCTTCCCGGAAGAGCATGCCCCCCAGGATTACGCCCACCAGGCCGTTCAGGCGCTTGATGGCCACCATGTAGGCGGCGTCTGTCAGCATGATGGCCCAGTAATGGGAAAGGATGTGCACCACCCAGAGGCTGGCGACGAGTATCCCCGGCTTGGCGCGGGCCGCCATCCTGGCCAAGCCGCCGGGCCGCCGGACGGCGATGATGCTCAGCACCACCAGATGATTGACCGTGAAGAACATGGCCGCGGACCACAATACCGAGGACTTGAGGGCCAGATCCTTGCCCTGCACCGCGGAGAGCCCAAAGAGCACGGCCGCGCCCAGCATGTGCCGCGCGCCTTTTTCCCGCAGGATGGCCCGGAACGGCCCCAGGACGCCGCCGCCCTGCAGGGCATCCACGTTGAGCACGTAACTGCCCATGACAATCAGGATGATGCCGGAGAGCCCCACCCAGGAGGGCGCTTCGTTCAGCATGAGCCATGCCGGCAGCAGCATCACCAGGGGCGTGAAGGCCTGCAGGGGCATGGTGAGGGACAGGGGGGATTCCTTGACTGCGGCAAACACCCACAGGCTGGCCAGCACGTTCACCGGCACCAGCACGGCGAACTGCAGCCAGAAACCGGGCTTGATTTCCGGCACCTCCACCAGCACCAGCCCCAGCAGCAGCACGGGCAGGCTCCACAGCAGCTGCACGCCGAGCATCTCCAGGGTGTCCAGGTCGCCATACCAGCGCTTGGCCAGTGCGACCTCCGATGCAGAACTGACCGCCGTGGCCAAGGCAAGAAAAAACCAGAGCATCGGCGCACCATACGCGCACGGCATGCCGCGTCAAGAGGGCTGCAGGGCGCTGCATCACCCGCGCAGAATCTCGATGCGTGTGGTGGCCCGGCGGGAGCGGGGCAGGTGCAGATCCACCACGCCGTTGTGTACCGTGGCCCTGATGCGTTCGCGGTCCACGTCGTCGGAAATGGTGAAGGCCGCGCGATACTCGCCGCCGCCGAACTCCAGGTGGGCCAGGGTCTTGGCGCCGCGCATGGCCGTGTCCAGGTCGAAGCGGGTCCGGGCCAGCACGGTCAGTTCGCTGCCTTCCAGGGCAATGCGCAGGCTGTGCTTGTCCATGCCGGGCATGTCCAGAAACAGGTGAAAGCCGTCTTCCAATTCGATGATGTCCGTTTCCGGCACCAGGCAATGGAGTTCCCGGGAGGGGGCGTCGTTGCAGGGGCAGTGGGCGGGCATGCCGGGCGGGGTGGTGCTGGCGGCCATGGCGGGCGCTCCTGGGCGGGTTATGGCGTGGCGATGGCGATGGTGCGCGGGGCGCTGGGGGCGGCTTTGGGCAGGACGATGGCCAGGATGCCATCCTTGAGGGTGGCCCTGATGGCGTCCTGGTCGATGGGGGCGTTGATGGTCGCCACCCGCTGGAAGGGGCCGCTGGGCCGTTCCTGGCGGTAGTAGCGTCCCTGCACGGGCTTGCGCTCGCCCTTGATGGTCAGGGTGTCGCCGGCCAGAATCAGCTCCACATCCTCAATGTTCACGCCGGGCAGCCGGCAGTGCATGTAAATGGCGGTCTCGTCGTGGCTGACATTGAGCAGGGGGAACACAGGCTGGGCAGGCCAGCCGCCAGCCAGGGGCCAGCGCCTGTCGAAGAGCCGCTCCAGTTGCGGGCGGCCGGCGAAGAACGGGCTGAAGTCGATGACCATGGGCAATGCTCCGGTGCAGTCCGTTGGCAAAATCAGTGTACGCTGCGGGGCGCAATCGATGTTCATAGTAACAACGCCGGCGTGGCAGTCAATGGGGAATGACGCATGGCGCGTCGCCGGGCGTAGCAGAAAAGTCTCCCAAATTTCATAGGCACATGGTTTACATGGGCCATGGAAACACGATAGGGTGCTGAGTGAAGTCTGCAGTGTGCATCGATGAACCGTGGAATAGGATCGCAATGAATCAAGACGCCGTGTGCCGTTGGGGGAATGATGGCTGATGCAATGGCTGCGCTGCTGGAGCGCATTCGCACCGAGGCCGTGGACAAGGGCCGCAGCGAGGCCGATGCCCTGGTGCAGACCGCCAGAGACCAGGCCAGGGCCATTCGCGCCCAGGCCCAGGAAGAGGCCGAAGCCTTGCGCCAGGCCGCCAGGGAAGACGCCGAGCGCTGGCGTCGGCAGTCTGAAAAGACGTTGCGCCATGCGGCGCGGGATCTGTTGCTGACGCTGCGGGCCTCCATCCAGGAACTGTTTGTCGCCGTGGTGGAGGAGGAGGTGGACAGGACGCTGGATCGCGACGTCCTGGTGCGCATGCTGGAGCGGGTGGCGGGGTCTTGCGCTGGCTCGCCCCGGGAACACGATCTGGAAATCATCCTCTCACCCAAGGACAAAGAGGCCCTGGCCGGCTTCTTTTTGCGCAAGTTCCGCGAGGAGCTGATGCAGGGCGTGGAGATCCGCGCCGATGCAGACATCCTCAAAGGCTTTCGCCTGGGAGCCCGCGAGGGGCACATGTACATCGATTTCACCAGCCAGGCCATCGCCGAAAGTCTGGCGTTGCTGGTGCGGCCGGTTCTGGCCGAGCATCTGGCCGCGGCGGCTCAGGAAATCGGCACGGAAACTTCCGGGGGGGAGTCATAGTGGCAGCGTATTATTATTTGGTGTCCAGCCTGCCTACCATCAGCCTGCGGGAGCCGGGGGGCGTGCCGCCGCTGGGGCAGGACGAGTTCATCGGCGCGTGCCTGGCGCATGTGCCGGAAGAACTGCTGCTGGACTTGCAGGCCGTGCTTGAAGGCGCGCTGGAGGAAGCCAGCCACCCCGCAGCCAGGGCGTATGCGAATTTCGAGGTCCAGTTGTCCAATGCCGTGCAGCGCCGGCGGGCTGGTCTGCGTCCGGTGGATTCGCCCCTTGCGCTGCAGGAGCACGAGGGCTGGTCCGTGGCGTTGGAGCATGCCGTGGAGCAGGCCTTCACCGCGCCGGATCCGCTGGCCCGGGAAGTGGCCCTGGACAGGATCCGCGAACAGTTTCTGGACGAGCTCGCCACCACCAGTCCCTTTGGTGAGGCGTTTCTCATTGCGTATGCCGGCCGGCTGCGCCTGGCCCTGCGCTGGGCCCAGTGGAACGCGAACGAGGGCCGGCGCAGGCTGGAAACCCTGGGTCGCCTGGGGCTGGACGCGCTGGGGCGTCAGGCGGGACAAGACGCACACATGCGTCAGGCGGGACATCTGCGTGTGTACGCAGTCCGAGGACAAGACGCCTTTGGGCGTCAGGCAGGACAAGACGCCGCCAGACAGGAATCCCTCCTCCACTAGCCCGTGCTGGTGCAGAAGGCGCAATCCCCGCAGGCAGGACAACACATTCATGCAGCATTCAGAAAATATCGGCCGCATCGTGGGCGTGGGCGGCAACCTCGTTACCGTGGAGTTCGATCTGCCCGTGGTGCAGAACGAAGTGGCCTACGTGCGGCTGGAAGAGCAGGGCCGCCACGTGGGCCTGAAAGCGGAAGTCATCCGCGTGCGCGGCCGCTATGCCGACGTGCAGGTCTTCGAGGCCACCCACGGCCTGTGCGTGGGGGATAAGGTCATCTTTACCGGGGAATTGCTCTCGGTGGAGCTGGGGCCGGGCCTCCTGGGGCAGGTCTTCGACGGCCTGCAGAACCCCCTGGACGCCATTGCCGCGGAGCACGGCTTCTTCCTGGCCCGCGGCAGCTACTATCGCCCCCTGGACGCGCAGCGTCGCTGGGACTTCACCCCCTGCACCCGGCCCGGCGAACGCCTGCGGGCCGGCATGCCCGTGGGCCACGTGCCCGAGGCCATCTTCCGCCATGCAATCATGGTCCCGTACGGGCTCAAGGGCTGGGGCACGGTGGTGTCCCTGGCCGAGGCAGGCCCCTGCACCATTGATGATGTGGTGGCCGTGGTCCTGGACGAAGACCGCCGCGAGCACGAAATCCGCCTCACTCAGCAGTGGCCGGTGAAGATTCCCGTCACTGCCTATGCCGAACGTCTGCGGCCCACCCAGCCCATGACCACCAAGATCCGCATCATAGACACGTACAACCCCGTGGCCCTGGGCGGCGTGTATTGCATTCCCGGCCCCTTCGGCGCGGGCAAGACCGTGCTGCAGCAGATCACCTCCCGTCATGCCGACGTGGATGTGGTGGTGGTGGCTGCCTGCGGCGAGCGCGCCGGCGAGGTGGTGGAGACCATCCGCACCTTTCCCGAACTGGAAGACCCCCGCACCGGCCGTTCCCTCATGGAGCGGACCATCATCATCTGCAACACCTCCTCCATGCCCGTGGCCTCGCGGGAAGCCAGCGTCTACACCGCCGTGACCATGGCCGAACACTACCGGCAAATGGGGCTGAAGGTGCTGCTGCTGGCGGATTCCACCTCCCGCTGGGCCCAGGCCCTGCGCGAGATGAGCGGCCGGCTGGAGGAGATTCCCGGGGAGGAGGCCTTCCCGGCGTATCTGGAATCCGTGGTGGCTGCGTTCTACGAGCGCGGCGGCGTGGTGCGCCTGCATACCGGGGAGACGGGATCCGTGACCATCGGCGGCACCGTGAGCCCGGCCGGCGGCAACTTCGAAGAGCCCGTCACCCAGGCCACCCTGAAGGTGGTGGGCGCGTTCCTGGGCCTCTCCCGCGCCCGGTCCGACGCCCGGCGCTATCCGGCCATCGATCCCCTGGGCTCCTGGAGCCATTACGACGGCGTGGTTGATGTCGCCCAGGTGGCCGCCGCGCGTCAGTTGCTGACCCAGGGCTTCGAGGTGAAGCAGATGATGCAGGTGGTGGGGGACGAGGGCACGTCTCTGGAGGACTATCTGTTGTATCTGAAAGCGGAATTCCTGGACGCCGTGTACCTGCAGCAGGACGCTTACGATCCCGTGGACGGCGCCACCGACGCCGACCGCCAGCGCCGGGTGTTCTCCCTGGTGTCCGGGATCCTGGCCATGGACTTCGCCATGCAGGATAAGGACTCGGCCAAGCGGTTCTTTTTGTCCCTGACCCAGACGTTTCTGGACTTCAACCGCGTCCCCATGGATGACCCCGGATTCGAGCAGGCGGAACGGGCCATCCGCACCCGATGCCAGGAGGCGGCCAGGGATGCATAGAATCTTCCACCGCATTGAGCAGATTGCCGGCAACGTCATCATGGTCCAGGCCGATGGCGTGGCCTACGGCGAACTGGCCGAGGTCTCCTCGCCCAAGAATTCCTCCCTGGCCCAGGTGATCCGCCTGGAACGCGGCCGCGTGTACCTGCAGGTGTTCGGCGGCGGCCGGGGGGTGGCCACCAACGCCAAAATTCGCTTTCTGGGCCATGGCGTGCGCATGCACTTTTCCGAAAGCCTGCTGGGCCGCATCTTCACCGGCGGCGGCCTGCCGCGAGACAAAGGCCCGGCCCTGGCGGACGCCCTCATCGAGGTGACCGGCCCGCCGGTCAATCCCGTCAAGCGCGTGGTGCCCTCGCGCATGGTGCGCACCGGCATTCCGATGATCGACATCTTCAACACCCTGGTGGAGTCGCAAAAGCTGCCCATCTTCTCCTCGGCCGGGGAGCCGTACAACCCGCTGCTGGCGCGCATTGCCATGCAGGCGGAGGTGGATGTCATCGTCCTGGCCGGCATGGGCCTCAAGCATGATGACTATCTCTTCTTCCGCGATATACTGGAGGAACACGGCGCGCTGTCCCGGGCCGTGCTCTTCATCCATACCGCGGCAGACCCCACCGTGGAATGCCTGCTCGCCCCGGACATCGCCCTGGCTGTGGCCGAGGCCTTTGCCCTCCAGGGCCGGCGCGTGCTCTGCCTGCTGACGGACATGACCAACTTCTGCGATGCCCTCAAGGAAATCGCCAACACCATGGAGCAGATCCCCTCCACCCGCGGCTATCCGGGCGATCTGTATTCCCAGCTGGCCTCGCGCTACGAAAAGGCCGTGGACTTCCACGGCGCCGGCTCCATGACCGTGCTCGCCGTGACCACCATGCCCGGGGACGACGTCACCCATCCCGTGCCGGACAACACCGGCTACATCACCGAGGGCCAGTTCTACCTGAAGGACGGACGCATTGAACCCTTCGGCTCCCTCTCGCGGCTCAAGCAGCTGGTCAACGACAAGACCCGCAAGGACCACCGCACGGTGATGAACGTGATGATCCAGCTGTACGCCGAGGCCCGGGAGGCCAAGGAAAAACAGGCCATGGGCTTCCGCATGAATGCCTGGGACCGCAAATTGCTCACCTATGCGGCGCTGTTTGAGGCGGAAATGATGGATTTGTCCGTCAATCTGCCCCTGGAAGCCGCCCTGGACCGCGGCTGGAGCATCCTGGCCCGCAGTTTCGAGCGGCGGGAAACGGCCATCCCCTCGGCCCTGGTCGAAGAATTCTGGCCGGCCTGACGGACGGCCGCTGAGGAAGGGCAGGCATGGCCGCAATCAAGTTCACCAAGCAAGAACTCAAGGCCCAGCGCGATGCACTGGCCCGTTTCACGCGGTTTCTGCCCACCCTCATCCTCAAAAAGCAGCAGTTGCAGGCGGAGATCCGGCGGCTCTCCCTGGCCTTGGTGGAAAAACGCAAGGCCCTGGCCGCGGTGGAGGAGGGCGCAGCGAACTGGCTGGCCCTGTTCGCGGAACCCTTCGACATGATTCCCTACATGCGCGTGGAGTCCCTGCAGGTGCGCCAGGCCAATGTGGCCGGCGTGAGTGTGGAAGTGCTGGACGAGGTGGCCTTCATCCAGACCCTGCCGCCCTTGGCTCCCCTGGCCGCCTCGCCCCTGTGGGTGGATCAGGGCCTGGAGACGGCCCGCAGGCTGGCCGTGCTGCAGCTGGAGATCCATTTTCTGCACCGCCAGCGCCAAGCCGTGGCCGAAGAGCTGCGCACCACCTCCCAGCGGGTCAACCTGTTCGAAAAGGTGAAGATTCCCGAAGCAAAAGAGCATATCCGCCGCATCAAGATCGCCCTGGGAGACCTGGAAACCGCGGCCGTGGTCCGGGCCAAAATGGCCAAGGGCCGTCAGAAGGAACGCCGGAGGAGCACGTCGTGATCGTCCCCATGCACCGCCTGGAACTGCTGTGTCCCGCCGCGGACCGCGACACCACCCTGGCCGCCCTGGGCGCGCTGGGCGTGGTGCATCTGGCCGCCGTGACCCAGGCGCAGACGCAGGCCGCCGATGCCGACGGCGATGCCCTGGCCGCCCGTCTGGCCAGGGTGCGCAGCGTGCTGGACCGGTTGCCGGCGGCATCGTCCCAGGACGGCGACAGCCCCGCCGTGCTGGCTCCGGACGTCCTGCTGGAGCAGGCCCGTTCCCTGCTGGAAGAGCGTGAGCGTCTGGCCGAGGCCGTGGAAGCCCTGCAGCGCGAGCGCGAGGCCGTGGCGCCCCTGGGCCGCTACGCCACGGAGGATCTGGCCGCCCTGCGCGCCGCCGGCGTGGTGTTGACCCTGTACCGATTTCCGAACGGCGCGCGCCTGCCCGCCGTGGCCGACGCCGTATGGCAGGATGTGGAGTCCGCGGCAAACGGCGACGGCTCCCTGCACGTGCTGGTGGGACTTGCGCCGCCGCCGGAACTGGACGTGCCCCCCGCGCCCTGGCCCTCCCGCGCCCTGGCCGAGGTGGAACGTCTGCTGGCGCAGAAACTCGCCCGGCTGGAGGCGGTGCATCAATCGTTGGCGCAGATGGCCGCACAGCGAGGCGTGCTGGAACAGTACGCCGCAGACCTGGCCCAAGGCCTGCACTGGATCCAGGCCCGGCAGGGCATGGCCCTGCTGGATGCCGGCACGCCCGTGGCGCATCTGCGGGGGTTTGTGCCCGCGGCCGATGCCGCTGCCGTGGCCAGGGCATGCGCCGACCAGGGCTGGGCCGCCTTCACGGCTCCCGCCGTTGTGTCACCGCACGACGACGCCGAACCCCAGCCGCCCACACTGTTGCGGTATCCATCCTGGCTGGACCCCGTCCGCACCGTCTTCGAGGCCGTGGGCATCCTGCCCGGCTATGCAGAGGCGGACGTGGGCGCGCCGGTGCTGGTGTTCCTGAGTCTGTTCTTTGCCATGCTGGTGGGGGATGCCGGCTACGGCCTGCTTTTCCTGGCGGCGTCCCTCCTGGGCCGGCGGCTGCTGCCGCAGGTGCCGCGGCGCGCCTTCGTGCTGCTGGGGGTGATGAGCACGGCCACGGTGGTCTGGGGCGCACTTACCGGGGTGTGGTTCGGTGCGGCCCGGCTGCCGGGACCATTGGACGGCCTGCGGCTGGACTGGCTGACCGGCGAGTCGGCCAATCGCAATCTCATGGCTTTGTGTTTCCTGCTCGGCGCGGTGCATCTGTCCCTGGCGCATGTCTGGAACGTGCTGCGGCTGTGGCCGTCCCTGCAGGCGCTGGCGCAGGTGGGCTGGCTGGGGGTGGTCTGGACCATGTACTACGGCGCGCGGCTGATGGTGCTGTCCGAGCCGTTCCCGCCGTGGATGCTCTGGGTGCTGGGGGGCTCGGCGTTGCTCATCGTGCTGTTCATGACGCCGCGGGCGCAGCTCAAGGCACAATGGACGAACCACGTGATGCTGCCGCTCAACTTCATCAGCAATTTTGTGGATGTGGTGTCCTACGTGCGTCTGTATGCCGTGGGTGCGGCGTCCCTGGCCATGGCCCAGGCGGTGAATGAGATGGCCCTTGCCGGCGGCGTGTCCGGCCCTGTTTCCGGGCTGCTGGCCGCGGCCATTCTGTTTGTGGGCCACGCCGGCAACATCCTTTTGGCTTGCATGGGCGTGCTGGTGCACGGCGTGCGCCTGAACACCCTGGAATTCGCCAACCATATGGGCCTGACCTGGGCCGGACGGCCGTATGCGCCGTTCACGACGGCGGCGCGGCCGGCCACGGCCGACCCCGCGGCGACGCCCCGTCCCTCGCAGGCAGAAGGAGCATGAATCTATGGATATTCAGATGATGGCGGCCCTGGGCAAGGCCGGCGCAGCCATGGCGTTGGGCCTGGCGGCCGTGGGATCGGCCCTTGGCGCGGGTGCCGCCGGCATGGCTGGCATCGGGGCCTGGAAGAAGTGCTATGCGCAGAACCGGACCGCGCCCTTCATCATCATTGCCTTCATCGGCGCGCCCTTGTCCCAGACCATTTACGGCATGATCCTCATGAACGCCATGAACGGCCTGTGCAATCAGGCGGTGGCCGCGGCCGCTGCCGGGGGGCCGGCCTTCATCGCCTGGCCGTCCATGCTGACGGCCGGGGTGCTGGGCGGGCTGGCCATGGGCATCTCGGCCTGGTTCCAGGGCCGGGCCGGGGCCGCCGGCGCCGATGCCCTGGGCGAAACCGGCAAGGGCTTCGGCAACTATCTGATGACCCTGGGCGTGGTGGAGACGGTGGCGCTCTTTGTCATGGTCTTCATCCAGTCCACTCTGAGCGTGTAGTTTTGAAAAAGGACATTGCGNAGTCTTTGGAAAGGGGGGCGGGGGAAGAACCTTTCTTCAGAAAGGTGTTCCCCCGGGAATTCTTTTCAAAAATGCCGTGTACTTCTCTTACTGGTTCTGGGCTTCCAGTTTTTCTGTCTCCAGTTGAACCAGTTCGGCATTCAGGCTGCTCAGCTGGGTGGTCATGGTCTTTGCCTCTTCCGCCTTGCTGTCATCGGATTCGGCGGCCTGCTCGGCCTGCTGCAGTTTTTCTTCAAGCGCCGTGATTTTCTGTTTGAGCTCCTGGATTTGATCCTCCAGTTCCTCCACGGTGTCGGTGCTGCTGGTGCTGCTGGATTCGCCGGAGCCGCCGCCACCGGCCTGCACGGAACCGCCGTCCGAGGAGGACTCCGAGTCTGTCTGCTCGCCGCTGCTGTCCTCGCTCTCGCCTTGGGAGGCCAGTTCCTTGCCGGCGTCGGAAATGGTCACGGTGTCGCCGCCGGTTCCGGTCGTGGCTCCGGTCGCGGTGGTGCTGTCAGTTTCGAAGAACGACGCGCCGGAGCGCAGCCCCTGCAGGCTGTCCATGCTGCCGGTCTGGGCTGCCTCGGCAAACATGGCCGCAGCGGTGCTGAAGGCCTGCTGCTGGGCGACATCGGTGCTTTCGTTGGCGCTCTGGGTCAGGTTGTCGGCAATGGACTGCACCGTGTTCTTGAACGTGTCCTGATCCGAGGACGCCATCTGCTGCAGGGAGCTCATGAGCTGGCCGAGCTTGGAGACCGACGTCTGATCCGTGTTCTGGCTTGTGCTGTTGGCGGTGTTCAGAACATTTTGGAGGGCGGTGGAACTGGCGGATTGCGTGGCGGTGGTGGTGGCGTACAGGGCAGAGGTGTCGTAGGTCGATGCAACGGACGCGATGGTGGACATGGGCTGTTCCTCGCATGGAGACGTGGGGGATGATGCACACCTCATCGGCGTGTCTGTTGTTCTCTTTACGGAACAGCCATGTAAGAATGGGCAAGGGCAAGGTAAAGTCATGCAAAGATGCACGGCCGTGCTGTTGTGACGCGGCCGTGCTGCATGCAGAGCGGTGTCGTGTTGCTGTTATTGTGGCGGCACGAAGATGGCGTCGGAAAAGCGGATGGATGTCCGGCCGCCGAGTTGGGTTTCGATGGTGTAGGTGAGATACTGCTGGGCAGCGGCGGAACCGGCGCGGCGCTGCACGGCCAGCACGCCGCGACAGGTGCGGGAGAGGCCGTCCGGGGCGGTGCGCAGGGTCTGGATGCCGGCGAGGGTCAGGCCCACGTCGCCGGCCACTTCCGGCCCGTGCCGCTGGGAAATCATGTCCCGGACGATGTGCTGCACGTGGTCCAGCACTTTTGGGTCATCGCACGCGGCCACGGACTGGGCGGCCGCCGTGGTCGGTACGAGGAAGACAAGCAAAGTCAGAAGGATGCGCTTCATTATGGATACCTGTGCATGGAGGATGCATTGCCGGGCGGCAATGGTTTGCGAGAAGGATGATGCGGCCCTCTATCGCGCCGGGCGGCTGGAATCAAGCAGGGGCAGCCGCTCCTGTTGTTGACGCCAGCGCGCAAGGCAGCGTACAGTGGTGTGCTTTCCATCTTCACCCATTTTACCGTAGTGGAACAAATGCGAATGTCTCGTAAAACTGCTCTCATCACCGGCATTACCGGCCAGGACGGCGCCTATCTTGCCGAACTGTTGTTGAACAAAGGCTACGTGGTGCATGGCATCAAGCGCCGGGCCTCACTGTTCAACACCGAACGCATCGATCATCTGTATCAGGATCCGCACGAAAAAGGCCGCCGGCTCATTCTGCATTACGGTGATTTAACGGACGCCACGAACCTGATTCGCATCATCCAGGAGTCTCAGCCGCACGAGATCTACAATCTTGCGGCCCAGAGCCACGTGCAGGTGTCCTTCGAATCTCCGGAATACACGGCCAATGCCGATGCCCTGGGCACCCTGCGACTGCTGGAAGCCGTCCGCATCCTGGGCCTGGAGCAGCAGACGCGGTTCTATCAGGCCTCCACCTCCGAGCTGTACGGCCTGGTGCAGGAAGTGCCGCAGACGGAAACCACGCCCTTCTATCCCCGCAGCCCGTACGCCTGCGCCAAACTGTACGCGTACTGGATCACGGTCAACTACCGCGAAGCGTACAACATGTTTGCCTGCAACGGCATTCTGTTCAACCACGAATCCCCCCTGCGCGGCGAAACCTTCGTCACCCGCAAGATCACCCGCGCCCTGGCCCGCATTGCCCTGGGCCTGCAGGATCGTCTGTACCTGGGCAATCTCAATGCCTTGCGGGACTGGGGCCACGCCCGGGACTACGTGGAAATGATGTGGATGATTCTGCAGCGTGACACGCCGGACGACTACGTGGTAGCCACGGGCGAGCAGCACAGTGTGCGCGAATTCGTGACTCTGGCCGGCCGCGAGCTGGGCATGGAAATCGCCTGGCAGGGTGAAGGGCTGGAAGAGCAAGGCGTGGTGGCCGGATTGACCCCGCGACGCATCCCCGTGGATGGGCAGGAAATTCCCTTGGATTTCAAAGGTGTTTCCGTGGGGGATGTGGTGGTGGCCGTGGATCCGCGGTATTTTCGCCCCACAGAGGTGGAAACCCTGCTCGGGGATCCCGCCAAGGCCAAGCAGACCCTGGGCTGGGAGCCGCGCATCAGCTTCCCCGAGCTGGTGCAGGAAATGGCCCGCCACGACCTGCTGCACGCCCTGCGTGACGAGACCCTCAAGCGCGAGGGCTTCAGGATCTGCAACTATTTTGAATGAATGCTTCGCACTTGCATGACGAGAGGCGCCAGCCATGACGCAACTTCCCCTGCGAATTCTCATTGCCGACGATTCCCGGCCCATGCGCACCGTGGCCATGCACATGCTGGGCAAGTATGGCCAGTGTCAGGAAGCCTGCGACGGGCGCGAGGCCGTGGCCATGTATGCGGCAGCTCTGGAGCGCGGCGAGCCGTTTCAGCTGGTGGTGCTGGACATCCTCATGCCCCGTCTCAACGGCGTGGACGCCCTGCGCGACATCCGCAGCCTGGAGCGTAGTCACGGCCTGGACGAGGAGACCCGCGCCAAGGTCGTCATGCTCACCAGTCTGGATGATCCAAGTTTCATGCTCGATGCCCAGCTTGGTGCCCAGGCCGACTACTACCTCACCAAACCCTTTGATACCGATCAGATGCGCGAATCGTTGACAGGCCTGGGACTTGTGCCCATAGACCCCGCACTGGATCCGGACCCGGCCTGTGGCGGGGAGCAGGATGCATCTGCCTGACCCCTGCCCGCCGGACGCGGTACACCTTGGCGTGGGCGAGGGCGGCTTTTTCGCCGCCCCAACCATGGTGCGAACGGTGCTGGGATCCTGTGTGGCCGTGACGCTCTTTTGTCCCGAGCGGCGCATGGGCGGCATCTTCCACGGACTCTTGCCCAGTTGGAAGGAGTATGAGGAGGCCACGCCCCCCGGCCCCCGCAGCTACCGCTATGTGGACAGCGCCATCGAACGTCTGGTGGCGGAATTTGCCGACCGCGGCGTGCCCCCCCGCCACCTGGTGGCCAAGGTGTACGGCGGAGCCAATGCCCTGTTCCAGGAAAACATCAGCGTGGCCGGCCGCAACGTCAAAGTGGCCCTGGAAACCCTGGCCCGGCTGGGAGTCCGGGTGGCTGCGTCCAGCGTGGGCGGATCCAAGAGCCGCAAAATCCTGTTCCGCACGGACACAGGCGAGGTGACGCAGCAACTGCTGGGCGGCCGGGGAGGTACAGCATGAAATCCTATCGCAAGGAACTGTGGTTCAATGTCCCGTCCCGCCGGGGATTCGTCAACATCACGCCGGAGGTGGACGCCTGCCTGCAGGAATCCGGCATCCGGGAGGGACTGTGCCTGGTGAACGCCATGCACATCACGGCCAGCGTCTTCATCAACGACGACGAAGCCGGCCTGCACCACGACTACGAACGCTGGCTGGAGAAGCTGGCCCCCCACGAGCCCGTGGGGCAGTACCGCCACAATGTGGGCGAAGACAATGCCGATGCGCACATGAAGCGGCAGCTCATGGGCCGGGAAGTGGTGGTGGCCGTGACTGACGGCCGCCTGGACTTCGGCACCTGGGAGCGCATCTTCTATGGTGAGTTCGACGGCCGCCGCCGCAAGCGGGTGCTGGTGAAGATCATCGGCGAGTGACGGCCGCCGCCGCTTGCACAAATCCCCCCGCAGCGCTACAGACTTCGGAATGCGTCCTTGCATGTTCACCATTGTCTCGGAGAAAAATTCCATGCGCCGTCTGCTCGTTATTATGGTCCTCGGGACCATGCTTGCCGTTTCCGCCTGTCAGGAGAATGCGCCCAAGGCCGAGGCTCCCAAAGCGGAAGCCCCCAAGGCCGAAGCCGCCAAGAACACCACCGCCGCCCCCGCCCCCGCTGCCGCGCCTGCCGCCAAGGCCATGAGCATTGGTGTGGTGGACGAGGAACGCCTGTACGAGGAATCCACCCTGGGCGTGACCGCCAACAAGCTGCTGCAGGAACTCAACGCCAAACTGCAGCAGGAACTGCAGCAGTTCCAGGAAACCAAAAAGGACAACGCCACCGAGGCCGACGCCGATTCCTTCCGCAAGGCTGTGCAGACCTATCAGGAAATCATGCGCAGCGCCCAGATGCAGATCTTCGAGCAGATGCGCGCCCGTGTGACCGAGGCCATCTCCAACTACCGCCAGCAGCAGGGCCTGGAGCTCATCCTGAGCAAGGAAAACGCCCTGGCCTACGGCGCGCAGGCCGACATCACCGAAGGCGTGCTCGCCGCGGTGAACGCCATGCCCGCGGATGACCTCAAGGGTCCCGAGCTCAAGGCCTCCAACAACCTGTTCGACGCCGCCCCGGCCCAGTAGCGCACAATCGCTTTGGAAGAAGGGCCTTGCGAGGGGGGAACCCGTAGACAGGGATCTCCCCTCCCTCGCGGGGCGTGTTGTGTTTCCCCTGCAGCTGGAGGCGACGGCATGGATTCGCGCCTGCAGACTTCGACTTCCCGCGCGGCCCGCCATGCGCCGCACCCGTTTCTGCTGCGGCTGGACGTGACGCCGCGCAGCCTGTTTCAGCATGATGCCTGCCTGGAGCGGCTCACCGCCTCACGGCATGGTCTGTGGGACGGCCGCTGCTGGATTGCCCTGCGCACCAGCGCCGTTGCAAGGAAGGGACTGCGGCCCTTCTGGGGACTGCGGCGGCGGGTGGTGGCGCGGTTTGCGGCCACGGGCTGCTGGGCCGTGCTGCTGCTGGATGGGGAGGAATCGGGCTGGCTGGTGCCGGGACGAGTGGCCGAGGGGCTGATCCTTTCCCGCCGCTGGCACCTGGCCCGGGACGACGAATACAAGATCACACCGCCGTTGCCCGGGGCCTGGCGCTTCACAGAAGCCGGGCAGGCGCGCGCGCTGCTGGCCCGGCTGTCATAAAGAACAGTATTCTTGCGAAGCACGCTCGGGGGAAAACCGTCGAACCCCTTTCCAAAGACTTGTATGGTGATGCAACGTCACGATAAAGTTGTAGGAAGGGGAGCGCGCGGGAGGGGGGAACCGTGTGCAACCGGGTTCCCCCCTCGTTTGGCGATGGCGCTTACGGCTTGGCGTTGGGCGTGAACAGGGGCTTGCCCAGCAGGGTGAAGCCGCCCACGAAGTCCTGGGCTTCCTTGGTCGTCATCCACTTGCGGAAGGCCTCGGCCAGATCATGCTTGGCCTTGGGGCAGTGCTTGGGGTTCACGGGCATGACGCTGTACTGGTTGAAGAGGGCCTTGTCGCCTTCCACGATAACCACCAGGCCGGGCGCGCCCTTCTTGCTGTCTTCATATTTGATGAAGCTGCCGCGGTCCGCCAGGGTGTAGCCGCCGCGTTCGTCGGCCATCTGGATGGTCTTGCCCATGCCCTGCCCGGCGCTCACGTACCACGCGTCTTTTTCAGGAATCGCCACGCCGGCGGCTTTCCACAGCTTCTGCTCGGCCTTGTGGGTGCCGGAGTCGTCGCCGCGGCTAATGAACACGGCCTTCTTGTCCATGATGGTCTTGAGGGCGTCGGCCACGGTCTTGCCCTTGATGCCGGCCGGGTCGGCCTTGGGTCCGATCATTACGAAATCATTGTAGAACACTTCGGTACGGTCCATGCCGAAGCCCTTTTCCTGGAATTCCTTTTCCGCAGCCGGGGCATGGACCATGACCACATCCGCGTCGCAGTTCTCGCCCAGTTTGAGGGCCTGGCCCGTGCCCACGGCCGTGAACTTGATCTCCACGCCGGTTTTGTTCTTATAGAGGGGCACCATGGCATCCAGCAGGCCGGTGTCGGCGGTGGAGGTGGTGGTGGCCATGAGCAGGGTTTTATCCTCGGCCAGGGCGCCGGAAACGCTCAGGGCCAGCAGACACAGGGTGAACAGGCCAAGACGGAACAGATGCATGATGGTTCTCCTTGGTGGTCGTATTGGTTGGCGAAAGTGGCCTCGCCGGGACGGCCGGGGATGCTTGGCGACGAGCATATATTTTTTGAAACGTATATGCTTCAAGTTACATATATCAAGACAAGCAGGGTTTGTGTCAACCCTTTGTGGCAGGCGATGCCGCAAAAAATAATCACGGCGCCTCTGATCTGCGTGTCTCAGGGAGGTGGCCCCTTCCAAGGCAGCGGAAAATGTGGGAACACAGCCGAAACATAGAATGTCCGGGAGGTTTGCATGAAGTCGATTCGTCTGTTATTGAGCGTGGTTGTCCTGCACTGGATGCTGTACGCCGTCGCGTCTGCCGCGGCCCTGCCCGATGGCTTTGTGTATCTGGAGGAGCTGGCCCCGGGCATCCTGCTGGATGTGCGGTATTTCGGCCAGGACAACTTTGTGGGCGCCAGGGTGGACGGCTACCTGGCCCCCAGGGTGATCCTCACCCGCCAGGCCGCCGAGGCCCTGGTCCGGGTGCAGGCGCAGCTGGAGGCCTTCGGCCTGGGGCTGCTGGTGTTCGACGGCTACCGCCCCCAGCGCGCCGTGGAGCATTTCCAGCGCTGGGCCAGGGATCTGCAAGACGTCAAGACCAAGCCGCGTTACTACCCCGACGTGCCCAAGGAAGAACTCTTCGTCCGGGGCTACATCGCCGCGCGCTCCAGCCACAGCCGCGGCTCCACCGTGGATCTGACCATTGTGGACCGCACCACCGGCACGCCCCTGGACATGGGATCCCCCTTCGATTTCTTCGGCCCTGTCTCCTGGCCGTCCTCCATGGAGGTGGGGGCCGACCAACGGGCCCGGCGCATGCTGCTGCAAACACTGATGGTGGGGCAGGGCTTCAAGATTTACGACCAGGAATGGTGGCACTTCACCCTGAAGGATGAGCCGTTCCCGGAGACGTATCACGACTTCCCTGTGGAATAGGCCATGCCAAACGAGTACGAACTTTTACGGCGTGCGAAAGAACAGGCGCGATGCGTATTCAAATAACACCATGAGATTGCGTGATTTTTGTTGATCTGACCAGGGCGGTCTGGTATTCCTGCGCTAGATTTTGATTCTCATTCTCGAATTGTGGCCGGTTGCCGTCCGGTGACCGGCCGCCCAGCGCAGGAGTGTTTGGAGCATGGCATACGCAGTGACAGGCAATGCACCTGCCTTCACCGTCCCCCCCGGCGTGTCGTCTTCGGCCATTGATGTCCGGAATCTGCATCACCGCTATGGCGCGCGGATCATCTACGAGCAGCTGTCCCTGCAGGTGCCGCGCGGCAAGGTGGTGGCCCTGCTGGGCAAGAACGGCGTGGGCAAAACGACCCTCATCAAGATTCTCATGGGCTTCCTGACGCCCCGGGCCGGCCGCTGCACGGTGCTGGGGGATCCCTCCCACGCCCTGCGCCCGGCCACCCGGCGTCAGGTGGGGCTGCTTTTCGAAGGGCACGTGGCCTATGATTTCATGACCATTGCCCAGATTGAGCGGTTCCATGCGCCGTTTTATCCACGCTGGCGCAAGGAGTTGTATTACGAGCTGGTGGGCCGGCTGGGCCTGCCGGAGCATCACGTCATCGCCCGCATGAGCGAGGGCCAGCGTTCCCAGGTGGTGCTGGGGCTGCTCATGGCCCAGCAGCCTGACCTGTTGATCCTGGACGATTATTCCATGGGCCTGGATGCCGGCTACCGTCGCCTGTTTGTGGATCTGATGGTCGAGTATCTGGCCGGCGGCGACCGCACCGTGTTCCTGACCTCCCACGTCATCCAGGACATGGAGCGGTTTGTGGACGACATCATCCTGCTGGAGCGCGGCGGCGTGGCCCGACATTGCGCCCTCAAGGATTTTCTGTGCCAGTTCCACCGCCATGTGCTGCCCAAGACCGCGGCCCGGGGACCGGTGCAGGCCGCGGCCTGCATCAAGAACGCAGAAGAGCATGCCGGGCACTGGGACTTGTTTTCCTTTGCCGACGGGCACACCCTGGCTGCCGCCCTGGCCGACCAGGGGCACGATCCCTGCGCCCTGCAGCAGATGCCCATGAGCCTGGAAGATGCCTTCATCGGCTACACCGGGCGGTATTGATCCACTCACCTCGCAACGCGCAGCACCCTGCCGGTGCAGCGGAGAGCATCATGATACAATCCATCCTCCACAAGGAATGGCGCAAGGCCTGGCGGCCGGCGCTGGTGCTGGTGGCGGGCAATGCGGCGGCGGCCGGGCAGGTGTGGTTGTCCACGCGGCAGCTGTTCCGCCGGGAGCATGCGGAAGTGGTCTGGTACCAGACCATGCAGCTGGGCCTGCCCTTTTTTCACCTGCTCAAATATCTGCCCCTGGCCACGGGCGCGGCCCTGGCCATGGCGCAGTTTCTGCCGGAAATGCGCCAGGAGCGGCTGCGGCTGTCCCTGCATCTGCCGGTCAACACCACGGCGCTCATCCTGGTGCATCTGCTGGCCGGACTGGTGGGGCTGGCGGCGTGTCTGGCGGTGCAGGCCGTGGGCCTGTGGGCCAGCGTGCACGCCTGGTTTCCGCGGGAGATGACGGCCCACGCCTTCGCCATCTGGGGACCCTGGGCCCTGGCCGGCGTGGCCGGGTATCTGGGCATGGCCCTGGCGCTGCTGGAGCCGTCCTTTCTGCGCCGGCTGGGCAATCTGACCATTGCAGCGGGGGCAGCCTGGCTGTTCTTGCTGCCCACCCCGGCAGGGCAGGCCGGCTCGCTGTCGCCGGCGGTGCTGCTGCCGCTGCTGGCGCTGGCCGTGCTGCACGCCGCCGGACGTTACAGAAACAGGAGGGCAGACGCATGAACCGACTCGCGCAATGCGGCCTGACGGTGCTGTGCATCGTGCTGGCGGCCGTGTATCTGCCCATGGCCTACGACTGGCTGTTCGTCGAGCCCGTGGCCAAGACGCACCTGCTGTACAGCCCGGTGCTGCAGCAGTTTGTCTGGACGGAAAAGGTGGCCGTGCCGCCGGCCGAAGCCCTGGGCAAGGGCGAGGACCATCATGCGGAGATCATCCACCGCGACGAGGCCGGGACCTATTACAGCCGCGTGGAGTTCGAGAAGCTCCTGCCCTTTATCTATTACAAAAATATGGAATTGTGGGGACTTTTGCCCCTGAACATCGACGGCGAGCGCTTTGACGCCGAAACCATCAAGGCCCGGCGGCGGGTGATGGAGCTGACCCCCCGGGATATCCTGCGTCGGCCCGTGGGCCTGACCGTGCCGCCGTTGCTGGAATCCGCGCCCGGTGTGGCCCGGCTGGTCTTTCCCGAGGATCGCTACCGCCTCGCTTCCGGGGGGCTGGAATTCATCAACGCCGACTTCAACACCGTGGACGACACCCTGAGTCAGGCCTTCACGTCCGCCCTCAAGGACGCCGGCTTCGTGTTTCCGGCCCGGCTTACGGCCGGCTGGCCCGTGCTGCTCAAACCCTTCGACGCCGGGCATTTTCTGGTGGACGCCACGGGGGCGGTGTTTCATCTGAAACGGGTGGAAGGCACGCCCGTGGTGGTGCGCACGCCCATCCCGCCGGCGCTGCAGACGCGACACATCGCGGTGATGGAAAGCGCCCGGCGTGATTACCTGGGCCTGCTTCTGGCCGGCGACGGCAGCCTGCACCTGCTGCGCGAGGATGACTATGGTCTCGTCCCCTTGCCGCTGCCCGGGTATGATCCCGAGACGATGGACTTCAAGCTGTTGCTGGATCCTCTGCACGCCACGGCTGTTTACAGCGATGACACCACCATCCACGGCGTGGCCATGGACCGGGAGTTTCAGGTGGTGCGCCGGTATTCGCATGCCATGTCCCGGGCGGAAGCCGGGCTGGCCGGACAGCTAGGGCAGGTGCTGTTCCCGGTGCGGCTGCAATGGCGCACGGATCCTGTGCCCGGCTTCCATCTGCAGCTGGGCAACAAGTGGTCCCTGGCCGTGGCGACGGTTGCGCTTGCGTTGCTGATGCTGGGGATGCTGCGAATGCGCCGGCGGGAGCAGGGCCGCAGGGGCTGAAACGCACGAGAAAATACTATTTGAAAGCAGGATGTTGCGAGGGGGGAAACCTTTTTGCAAAGGTTCTCCCCTCTCGCGNAGTCTTTGGAAAGGGGGTTCGGGGGAAGAACCTTTCTTCAGAAAGGTGTTTCCCCGACAGTTCTTTTCAAACATTCAATGCCCTATTCGCCGCCTCCGGCCACCTTGGCGCGGTCCACGGCCTGGAGGATGGCGTCTGCCAGGTCGCCCACGGGGCAGGGTTTGAGGAAGTAGTTGGCGGCGCCGCGTTCCAGCATGGCTGCCGCCACGTCCATGGAGGCGTGGCCGGTGAGGGCCAGCACTTCCAGGGAGGGGGCCAGCCGCTTCATGGCTTCCAGGGCTTCCAGCCCGCCCATGCCGGGCATCTTCACGTCCAGCAGCGCCACGTGGAAGGACTCCCGCGCCAGCAGGTCCAGGGCTTCCTGGGCCCCGGCGGCGGCGGTGGCATCGAAGCCCTTGGCCTTGAGCAGCCGGGCCAGGGTTTCACGGAACCGTTCCTCATCGTCCACGATCAACACGCGGATGGTCGAAGGCATGATGGACTCCTCGTGATGCCGGCGCGCCTGGGCGTTACGGCGTCGGTTCAAAATAGCAGGTGCCGGTGAAGAAGCAGTCGGCCATGGCCTGGACGCTGGCTTCGCCGGTCATGAGCATGTCCACCTGGCGGGTGTATTGCAGCAGTCGGCCCATCTCGGCCAGCACCGCCTCGATGGTGGCGGCGTCGTATTTCTGAAAGCGGCCGGACACGCGGTCGCTCACGGTTTCCACCACAAATCCCATGCGCTCCAGGATGAGGGCGATGCCCCGGGCCCGCCGTCCGCGCCGCACCTCGTCCGCCGCGCCGCCCTTGAAGGAAAAGGTGATGTAGTTCTTGTTCACGGTCTGGCCGCAGTAGCAGTCCAGCACGCCGTAATGATAGCCCACGCGGGAGCTGAAGTTGAGGTATTTGTCTGAGATGATGGCGTAGCTGCGGTCGCCGAACCGGTCTTTCTGCAGATGATGTTCGCCCACCATCTGTTCCCCAAGCACGGCGAAGAAGCCCTTGAGGTGCACCGGCCGGGGGCCCTGGATTTTTGGATCCAGGATCAGCCCCCGCAGCAGGGCCTTGAACGGCCGGGACACCACGTCCTCCACGGGCACGCCGCGGCGATGGGGATGCTTGTCCGTCAGGCCGCCGCCCAGGTCGATGATGTGCAGATCCAGCCCGGTGGTGCCTTCCAGGCGCAGGGCAAACCCCTCCTGGCCCGCGCTCTTGCTCACGTGGTCGCTGATGACGAACATCTCGCCGTAGGATTTTTCGTGCAGGTAGCGCATGACGTCGTGCACGGTGTGGCAGTGTGCCGGGGAGAAGTCCGGGGACTTGGGATCGGTGAGGGTCAGGGGCACCAGCTCCCGCCGCAGGGTCTGCAGGGCGATGCGGGCCGGGGAGTGCTGGACGGCATCCGGCGGGGTGAGGGGACAGGACATCCGGGACTGGCGCTGGGCTTCCAGGGCCGCGGGGTGCAGGCCGGCATGAATGCGGCGGGACCAGGCATCCAGGGTGATTTCCTGCCCCGTGGTCAGGGCCTGCATGACACCGGACACACCCACCAGGGTGGGGATGCCGAATTCGCGCGACACCGACGCCATGTGCCCGGTGACGCTGCCGTGTTCCGTGATCACCCCCGCCAGCCGGGGAAACGCGACGGTGTACGCCGGCGAGGAATGCCGGGCCACCAGCACGGTGCCGTCGGGCAGGTGTGCGGCGTCGTCCGGGGACTGGGACAGGAAGACGGGTCCGGCGGCCAGGCCGGGGCAGGCCGTGTCGCCGCCTTCGAGGAGCACGGGCAGGGCCTCATCCTGCAGGCCAGCGGAGTCCGCGTCTGTCTGTCTGCCCCACATGCCCAGGGGGCGGGACTGGAGAAAACAGAGCGCGCCGGCGCGGTCCACGGCCCATTCCACATCCTGGGGCTGGCCGTAGTGGGCTTCCAGGATCAGGGCGGCGCGGCGCAGGGCCTGCAACTGGGCATCGTCCAGGCACGGTTGACTGCGCCAGGCCGTGGGCGTCTCCTGTTCGGCAAGACCGTCCTTGCAGATGGTGAGCATGGCCTCCTTGCTGCCGATGCGCCGCTGCAACTGCTGGCCGGAATCCGCATCCAGGATGTACACGTCCGGCTGCACGCGGCCTTCCACGGCAAATGCGCCCAGCCCCCACACGGCATTGACGTACATGGCCCGCCGGCCCAGACCCCAGGGGTGCCGGGTGTACAGGACGCCGCTGGCGGCGGCGTCCACCATGCGCACGCAGGCTGCGCACATGGCCAGGCCGTCCAGGGAAAGGCCGTGCTGCAGCAGATACCCCAGGGCCTGGGGCGAATAGAGGCTGGCAGCCACGCGCTTCCAGGCCGGGCAAAGCTGGTCTCGGGTTACGTGCAGCTCGCTCAGGTACTGGCCGGCGTGGGAGAGTTCGCCGTCTTCGCCCAGGGCGCTGGAGCGCACGGCCAGGCGCAGGGCCTCCGGGGACAGATGGCTGCGGGCGGCGCAGGCGTCGAAGGCGTCCAGCATGGCCGCTTCCAGATCCGGGGGCATGGGGGATTCGAGGATGGCGTCCTGAATGGTCCGGCTGGCCTCGGCGTAGGTGGCCGGATCCCCGGGCTGGACCACGGAGATGCACAGGCGGATGACGTCCGCCAGCTCGTTTTCCCGAATGAAATGCTGAAAGCCCGTCACGGTGACGGCAAAGCCGTCCGGCGTGGGCAGATGCAGGCGGCTGCGCAGTTCGCCCAGGTTGGCGGCCTTGGCGCCGGCACTGTCCACCAGTTCGCGGTGCAGCTGGTCCAGGGCGAGGATGAAGGGCGTGTCTGTGGCCGGGTCCGGCTGCACCAGCACCTGCTGCAGCCTGTCGCGGATGGTGTCCACCCTGGCGCGCAGTTCGGGCTGGGCCTTGTCGGAAAGGGTCTCGAAGCTGGCGATCATCCGCAGGCCGTGGAACATGGCCCGGGTGGAAAGCTGTTTAAGGTGGGTCATGCCCACCACCTCGCCGCCGGCGTGCCGGGTTTCCAGTTCCGAGATGATGCCCAGCAGCTCGGTGTTGGACTCCAGCAATTGCAAGAAGGCCTGATACCGGGCGCGGAAAAAGGCCTTGCGGTCGGCCTCGGCCACGGCGGCCGTGCGCTTGTGGGCAGGCAGCAGCCGCTTGATGGAGGAGGCGATGATCTGATGCAGGGGCCCGTCAGCCATGGCGTGGTGCCTCATGCAATGCCCTGCCGGCCGGAACGTCCAGCGGCAGTTGGATGGTGAAGGCGGCACCCTGGCCGTACACGCTGTGCACGCGAATGCTGCCGCCCAGGCTCTCCACCATGCGCTTGCACAGAGCCAGCCCCAGCCCGGTGCCCTGGCCGGGGGCCTTGGTGGTGAAGAAGGGGGTGAAGAGCTTGTCCAGATGTTCCGGCAGAATGCCGGCGCCGCTGTCCCGCACGGAAATTTCCGCATGGCTGGCCGTTTTGGCGGTGGTCACGGTGATGTGCCCCGTACGGGTGGGGGGGGCTTGTCCAGACTGCACTGTCTGGGTCGCCTGGGTCGCCTGGGCGGCCTGGGCGGCCTGGGCTGCATTGTTGAGCAGATTCAGCAGCACCTGCCGCAGCAGGGGGCCGTCGGTGTGCAGGCTGGTCAGGGTCGGATCATAGCTGCGGATCACGTCCACATCGATGAGTCGTTCGTCCCGTTCCACCAACAGGATCATGTCTTCCACCAGCCTGTTGAGGTCCCAGGCCTGCACAAAGGCTTCGCGGGGGCGGGAGAAGTCCAGCAGTTTGCGGGTGATGTCTCCGCCGCGGGCCACCTGCTGGCAGATCTGGCGCAGACTGTCGCGGATGTCCGCACCGTGGCCGTTGGGGTTCTCGTCGCCCAGGAGCAGCAGGGCCAGTTCCGCTTCCTGGCCGATGATGGCCAGGGGATTGTTGATCTCGTGGGCCACACCCGAAGCCAGCTGGCCGATTTCCGCCATTTTCTGGGACTGCAGCAGGGCCTTGTCCAGGTGCTGCGCGTGGGCCAGGGAACGGGCCAGGGAGCGCTGCATCCACCACGCGCCGACCACGGCCAGGCCGGAACCTGCGGCCAGCACGGCCACGCCGCCGGCGGTCCAGCCGGCCAGCAGCAGCAGGCCACCGGCCAGGGCCAGGCCGGCGGTGGTCCAGCGACCCAGGCGCAAGAGCCGCCAGGGGGCGTCCGGCGCCAGCAACAGCAGCATGCACGTCTCCTTGCCTATTCGCCGCGCAGGGCCTTGCGCTCTGCGGCGATGTGTATTTTCTGCAGTAATTCATCAATGTTGTATGGCTTGAGCACGTAGTCGAACGCGCCGTAGCTCATGCCCTCCAGGCCGGTTTTCACCGACCCGTGGCCCGTGAGCATGATCACCTCCACGGTGGGATGGCGTTTTTTGATTTCCTTGAGGGTGTCCAGGCCGTTGAGGTCCGGCATCATCACATCCAGAATCACCACGTCCACGGTGTGGGCCTCCAGATGTTCCAGTCCCTTGCGGCCGCTGGTGACACCGGCGGCAGACAGGCCGCGCTTGCCCAGCCGCTTGACAATCAGGGACACGAATTCCTCTTCGTCATCGATGATCAAGACATTCACGGGTGCCATGGGGGGCTCCGTTCAGCAGGCTGCCACCTGGGGCAGGTGCACGGTGAAGGTGGCGCCTTGGCCTTCTTCGCTGGCCACGGTGATGCGACCGCCCAGTTTTTCGATGATGCCGTAGCTGATGGACAACCCCAGCCCGGTGCCCTCGCCCACCTTTTTGGTGGTGAAGAAGGGATCGAAGATCCTGTCCTGCACGTGTCGCGGAATGCCGTGGCCCGAGTCCGTGATGGAGGCGTAGACCTCGGTTTCGGTGTGTCCGCTGGAAATGACGATCTTGCCGCCGCGATCGATGGCGTCGATGGCGTTCTCCAGCAGGTTCAGAAACACCTGCTGCAGCTGGGCCGGATCCGTGGTGATGCAGGGCAGGGAGCGGTCGAAGTGTTTGTCGATGCTGATGTTGCGGTACAGGGCCTCGCTTTCCAGGAACTTGGTGGTCTGCTCCAGCACGGCGTTGAGGTCGATGTGTTCCTGCATGGGCTCCATGCGGCGGGCAAAGCCCAGCAGCCGATGCGTCACGGTGCGGGCGCGCTCCACATGCTGATCTATCTTGACCAGGGCTTCGTCTATTTCGTCAAAGTTGGCGATCTGCGTTTTGTTCTCTTCCGACAGCAAATCGCGGATCCAGCCGGCGCTTTCGCGGATGAGGGTCAGGGGATTGTTGACCTCGTGCGCCACGCCGGCGGCCAGCTTGCCGATGGCGGCGATTTTGCCGGACTGCAGGAGCGCGGCATCCATGGCGGCCTTTTCCTTGTCTGCCTGGGCCAGCCGGGCCACGATGCGGCTGGAGGTGAAGAGGGCCCCGGCCAGAACGATGAAGGCCCCGGCCAGGACGATGAAGAACGTCTGGCGCTGCGTGCGCAGCAGGGGGGACATCTCCTCCGCCGGATCTTCCTGCACCACCAGCATCCAGTTGGCCTGCTGCAGCCAGGTCATGCCCGTGAGCAGGGTTCTGCCGTTGGGCAGGCTGGATGCATACAGCCGGGCCCCGCCAAAGTGCCCGTCCATGCGCAGGGAGGCCGTGCTCAGCACGCCGCCGTGACGGGAGGAGAGGGTCTGCAGCACGCCCTGGCCGTTTACCAGAAAGGCTTCGGCCTGCCGGCCCATGGGCACGGCGCGCACCAGGGAGGTGAAGACGTCGGAATCCACGGTGGCGCGCAGGGCCCAGACCTTGTCCGGCTCCCGGCGCAGTACCGCCACGATGCAGTGGGGGTAGTTGCGGAAGCCCAGGAAGGTATCGCTCACATGGATGCCGCGGCGCATGACCTCGTTGAACCACACTTCCTGGCTGTAATTGAGCCCTTTGAGCTTGTACGGGCCGGCATAGGCCACGTGGTTGCCGTCTTCGTCGATGACGCCGATATCCATGAAGGCCCGGAAGTTGCCTTGCAGGGTGCCGAGCACGCGGGTCAGGCGATCCTGATCGCTCAGCTCGGCCAGGGTGTAGCTTTCGGCCACGGTGCGCAGCTGGGCCAGACTGGCTTCCAGGAACATGTCGATGGCGTTGCGCTTGTCTTCCATGATGATGCGCAGGGCGCGTTCCACTTTTTCCGTGTAGGCTTGGCTGAAGGAGGTGTGGATGAAGTAGCCCAGGGTAAACAGGGGCGCGAGGGACAGCACCAGGGTGGCGCCGATGATTTTGAGGCGCAGGGCGGTGTATGGCGTGGATTGCATGGGCTATGCCTCTCCGGATTCCATGGCGGCGACATGCAGCAGATCCCGCCGCAGACTTTCGCGGGTGGCGGCGGCCCGGGCTGCATCGCCCATGATCATATCCAGTTGCCGGGTGTGCTGCACCAGGTGCCCCACCAGCCGCAGGGCTGTTTCCATGCGGGGCTGGTCGTAGCCTTCCAGCCGGGCAGTGAGGGTATCCATGCGCACTTCCACGTCGAAGTCGTGCTCGGCCAACAGATCGGCGATGAGTTGGGCCCGGGATTCGCGGCGGTCGATGCTGGCTGCGCCGCCGTTGTAGTTGAAGAACAGGGTGTTTTCATCCACCTGGGGGCCGGCCATGGCCTCCACGGTGCAGAAGTGAAAGCCCGTGCGCGACTGCAGGCTCATGAAGTAGCGGGAGATGAGGAAGTACGTCTGCTGTGAGAAGGCGGACGCCATGCCGGGTTCCAGGTTCGGATTGGCGGTGGCCTCCAGCATCACGGACATGAAGCCCCGGGTGTCCAGGGCGGGCGGTCCCTGCCAGGGGATGGCCGTGAGCCCCTGCCAGTAGGCCAGCATGGGGGTGCTGGCGATGTCGTCCAGGGTGACGGTGGGGCCGTCCACGGGCTTGTTGAAGCCGTCGTCCAGATCCACCACCCAGTACTGCATGGGGCGGCCGTCCAGGAGCAGCTGCTTGCTGATGCCGATGGGGAAGGCCTGGGCGCGGCTGCCGTGTTCCTCGCCGGAGCGGAACATCTCGGCCACGGCTTTTTCGTGGCAGAAGCGGGTGATGTCGTGCAGGGTGGCGCAGTAGTCCGGATGGAAGGTCGCGGCGGCGGGATCCAGAAAGGTCAGCGGCACGATGAGGGACGCCACCTGCTCCAGCATGCGGTGGGCCGGGCTGCCCAGCAGGGTGTTTTTGCGCGGGCAGGGCGCGGCCTGGAGCACGTCTTCGCGCCGGCCGGGCAACACCAGACGGCGGTCCGCATCCACGGTGATCTCGCCGGCATTCTCCAGCCGCTCCACGGCGTCCTCGATGCCAAAAATGGCCGGCACACCGAATTCCCGGGCCACGTTGGCCAGATGCCCGGCCGTGCTGCCGCTGGCGCTGACCACCGCCGCCGCGCGCTGCAGCAAGGGCGCCCAGCGGGGCAGGGCCTGTTGCACCACCAGCACGGCCCCGGCAGGGAATTGCAGCAGGTGCGCCCCCTGGCGCACCACGAACACCGGGCCCGCCGCCACGCCGGGGCTGGCGGTCTGCCCGCCATGGGCCAGGGCCTCCTGCTGCAGGGTGGCCAGCTCGTCCTGGGCCGCGTCTGCCGTGGTGTCGGCGCAGGCATCCTGCACGGCCAGGGGCCGGCACTGCAGCAGCACCAGACGGTCGTTGGCGTCGAAGGCCCATTCCACATCCTGGGGCGTCCCGAAGTAACGTTCCAGATCCAGGGCCAGCCAGGCCACGCGCAGGGCCTGGGCGCTGTTCAGGCTGGGCTGTTCCTGCAGGGCCGGGGGCATTTCGTCCAGCATCACCCCTTCTACGGGATGCAGGATAATGCGGCTGGTTTTGACGGCGATGTGCGATTCCAGCACCTGCCCGTCGGTGCGTGCCAGGATGAAGCGATCTGCCGGGGTCTGCCCGTCCACCACGGCCTTGGGCAGGCCGAAGACGCTGTGGATCTGCACGGTGCCATCCTGGGGAGCCATGGGATTGGCGGAGTAGGCCACGCCGCTGGTTACGGCGTCCACCATCTCCAGGCAGCCCACGCACATGGCCACTTCCTCGTCCAGGAGTCCCTTGGCCTGGCGATAGGCCATGGCCGTGACGCCGTACTTGGAGGCGGCCACCTCCTTGTACTGCTCCAGCAGGGAGGCGCGATCCACATTGAGTTCCGTGCGATACTGCCCGGCAAAGGAGGCGCCGTGCGCGTCTTCGCCCAGGGCGCTGGAGCGGACGGCCACCTTGACCGGTCTGCCGCACTGGCGTTCCAGCTCGGCGTAGGCATCCAGAATGGCCTGGGTCACGTCTTCCGGCAGGTCCGCTTCGATGATGCCGTGCTGCACAGTGGAGGACAGGGCGATCAGATCGGGCAGGGAAGAGGCGTCTGCAATCTGAATCCGTCGGTTGAGCTCCTCCTGCAGGCCCTGGAACGTGAGAAACCTGTGGAAGGCTGCCGCCGTGATGACGAAGCCCCGGGGGATTTCGGCATGCACCGCCCGTGCGGCCTGGGCCAGGGTGGCCAGCTTGCCGCCTATTTCCAGCGCCTGCTGCATGCCTGCCTGCTGCAGCGCAATGATGTACGGGCCGGAAGCCGCCGCCGCATGCGTGCGCAAAGAATCTTCCATGGACGCCTGGATACGCTTGAAGGAAGTCTGCAGCGCATCGTACTTGCCTGGGGCCATGCCATCCAGAGAGCGAATCATGGTGAAGACGTTGGTGGAAATATCCACGCAGGTGCTGCGCAATGTCTGGATGGTGAAGCTGCGTTTGCCTTCCCGCGATTCTTCAAGAAAAGCCATGGCATGCAAAGACTTGCTGTTTGCCTGCAACAATCGTTTGAAGTGCAGGCAACGTCCCTGGAATTCCTTGCGCAGGGACTCCAGAGCGGCGAGGGCGGTTGGATCCTGCTCCGGGCTGGCCAGCCCGAGCCACTGGGAGATTCTGTTTCGCAGTGAGACCATACGGAGCTCCTTGCCGGGTTGTCCTGTTGCAATGGATGCAATGCGCAGGAACTGCAACGGCTCCTACATACCGCCGATGGAGCGCATGGAATTGGCTTCCTGGATTTTCATCAGCAGATAATCAAACGACATGGGCTTCATCATGTAGTCAAAGGCGCCAAGCTCCATGCCCTTGACGGCGGTTTCCACGTCGGCATGTCCTGTCAGCATGATCACCTGCGTGTCTGGGCTGAGGATGCGAAGCTGACGCAAGGTTTCAATCCCGTCCATGCCGGGCATTTTTACATCCAGAATGACGACATTGAAGAAGCTGTTGCGGATCAGATCCAGAGCCTCCTGGCCGCTGGAGGCCACGTGCAGGTCTATCTTGCGTTTGGCCATGCGCTTTTGCATGAGGTCCAGAAAGTCCTGTTCGTCATCCACCAGAAGCACACGCGTGGTATCCATGGAGGGGCTCCAAGGTTGCAATGCTGCTGAGCGTTGGGGGGCGGAACCGTCGCCGCAAGTCCCGCCCCGTGACATCCGCCGGTCTTGCGAGGGGTGCGTCACTTCGCCACCTGTTGCCGCAGGTCGAGCAGAAGGGTTTCGATCTGCTCCAGCGCGGCTTTGGTTTCCGCGGGGTGGTCCTGCATTTTCAGGGCGGCGGCCTTGAGGGACATTTCCATCAACGCGCCCTGCAGGGCAGCGGCTTGCATGGCCTGCTGCTTGACTTCCATGGCGGCGAGTTGTCCTTCAAGCTTGCCGAAGAATTCCTTTGCCTTGGCTTCCATTTTGGCATCGGCGCGTGCTTCGATGGCGCTGATGGAGTCGGTCATGGAGGCAGTCACGCCCTCAATGCGATATGCAAGCGCGCTGTAGGCAATGACGATGCAGACAATCAGGAATCCGCTCAGGCAGGCAATCAGCAGTCCCTTGCTCCAGCTTTTGTAGCTTTGCTGCTGATCCTCGCTTCCTGCTTGCGCCACGCCGTGCAGCGCTTCCAGTCTTTTACCCAGGCCTAGCATGATGGTGCTCCTTGTTTGTTGTGGTAAGGAATCCAGTGCTGCAGGCATGCATGGGCGTTCGGATTATCCTTGCGCTGTTTGCACGCCAGGAACAATGGTGGTTGCAGTCTGCGGGGCAGCCTCCCCGGCTTTTTCATGTTTACGCAAGGCGCGCAGAAGAATGAACAGAATGCACAAGGTAGGGATGGCAGCCCCAAAGAAAATTGTCATGAAGGTGGTGTTCACGCTTTCTGACTGTGCAGCATAATACATGGCCACGCAGAGTTCAACGAGGATAAGCAGATCGGTGATGCCCACCAGGATCAGCTTCTTGCCGCTGTGCACTTGCTGTTCGATCACGTCCATTTGCCTTGCTCCTGCGCTTGAGGGGGGCGCCCGGGCCGATTGGCAGCCCGGGCGTCCGTCCCTATGTGCCTTACTTCTTGTAGATGTCCGTCAGGGTGATGTTCATGAAGCGCGCGGCCTGGCCTTCTTCCTTGTAGAAGATGCGCACTTCGTCGCCGGCAATCCAGGTGTTGTCTGGCAGTTGGATGGCGTCGTCGTCCACGGTGAACTTGGCGAGCAGCCGCTGCCGGCCGGAGTACACCTGCACGGTGCGCTTGTCCTTCTCGATGATGGGGAAGGTCTTGCCGGCAACCATCGGATGGCTTCGGCCCACGTCGGTCATGATGTCCACAGGCGTGAAGGGGATCTTCTTGAAGTTTTTGGCGTCATGATCATACACCAGCACGAAGTTGTCCTTCACATTGAGTTCAATGCGCCCGCCGGGGGTGGGCAACGGCCCGATTTCGTGCGGGTCCTTGGGCATCCGCATGGTCACCGGAGGCAGCGCGGTATAGCGCGGGTTCTTCCGGTCGTGCGACTCTTCCTTGATGAAGGTGATGATGCCGGTCTCTTTGTTGAATTCCACCACGCGCCCCTGGATCACGTTGCCGTAGTCGCATCCCCACAGGAGCACCGGGAGGAGCAGAAGGGCGATTCTGGTAAGGATGGTATTGATTCGCATGAGCTGTCTCTCCATTGTCTCATTGACTACGGTTACGAGCGGGCCTTCTTCATTGCCAACTCCTTGCGTGCGCCATCCAGCATCTTCATGAAGATGTAAATGGAGAGCGCAGCCACCAGACCCAGCACCAGGAACGTGGCGCCCCAGTCGAGGTAGAACTTGAACGCGGGCAGGTACTTCACCGCGAGCTTCATGAGCACGGAGATAAGACAGCCCACCACGGCGCAGCCGAACGCCACCTTGATGCCGGTGCCCTTGATGTACTTGGTGGCCACAGCGCCGATCTGCGCGCCGATGGAAGCGCCCACCAGCATGATGATGGCGGCCACGAGCTCGGTGCGGCCCTTGAAGGTGTACGTGCCAGCGCCATACACGCCGGAGATCATGACTTCAAAGAGGTCCGTGCCAACCGCCACGTGCGTGGGGCAGCCCAGGAGGTAAATGAGGGCGGGCATGCGGATGAGGCCGCCGCCGATGCCCAGGATGCCAGCCAGCCAGCCCGTGAAGAAGGACACGCCGATGGGCAGCCAGATGGAGCAGTGAATGCCGGCCACCTTCAGGTACACCATGGGCGGAATCTTGATCTTCTGCAGCGTCTTGTGCCACTGCAAGCCGTGTTCGTCGGTAAGCGTTTCACCCTTTGCCGCAGCTTCGCGGGCCTTCTTCTTGGCCTTGGACACGTCGCTGAAGACCATCCATGCGATAAAGGTGAGCAACACCACATACAACCAGCGCACTACGACTTCCACGTTGCCCATTCGTTCAAGCCACATGACCATCTGCGCGCCGACTTCAAAGCCGGCCACCGTGCCGACGATCATGATCGCGCCGAGTTTATAGTCCACATTGCCGAATTTGCCGTGCCGCATGGTGGACACCAGCGACTTGCCGGCCATGTGAGCAATGTCGGTGCCAATGGCGAAGGCCATGGGGAAGCCGAGAATGTTCAGGCCGGGGGTGACCATCCAGGCGCCGCCCATCCCGAAGAACCCGCCGATGATGCCGACGCCAAGGCCCAGAATGATCAGGCCGGGCCAGAAAATATCCACGCCTGCGATGGGCATGTGTACAAAAAGCCATTCCATGATGGTATCCTCTCTGATTCCGGGTGTGCGGGTTAATGGCCGGGCAGGTCTTTGGAGGTGAGGTCGATGCCGATATGACTCATGACGATGTCAGCCAGCACACCGAAAATCACGCCCACCACGGGGATGAGGGCGCAGGTGAGCAGGGTGAAATACAAATGGCTGTCGTTATAAAGATTTCCCCACCACTTCAGAATGCCCTCCAGATCCCGCGTGTCGGAAACAATAACGATTGGAGCGCCGCCGCCACCCGCAGCCATGGCCACTGCCGGGACCAGAAGCAGCAACAGCGAACTGACCATTCCTATGAGCTGAATCTTGCCTCGCATGGTGTACTCCCTCAGCTGGTTGTTCGTGAATTTATGCGCAAACCATGCGTGCCATGAAGCAAGATTGGGGCCACTGATTTTATTGCTTGATTCATTGAATATGGCTTGGTAAAAAATCATATATTATCTAGGTGTTGCGCTTGTACGTGCAGAATTGTTTGGATGTTGCAACAAATCGTGCAAGGTTCGAAAGTATTGCGCAGGAGGAGTGTGCGGAATAATACTGGCGAGATGGGGGCGGTCCGTGGCGGGGGACGCTCGGTTGAGTAGGGCGATCAATGGTGAGGAGGTACGTTGTTTGCTCGATTGCTGTGACGCGCATGGCAGTGCATGCTTGACGAGGGGTTGCTTGCGGGATAGGGGGCGTGTATTCGGCGAGATTGGAGGTGGATGTGGGATACTTTGGCGACGATGCGCAGCAGATTCGCGTGCGGGCCATGCTGGGGCATGTGCCGAACCTGAGCCGGTCGTTGTTTAGAACCCGCCTCTTCATGTATCTTGCACCCAGTGTCATCGCTATTGTGGGGGTGACGGGATGGGTCGGCTATAGCATTTCAGACTATTATATCCATGTCGGCGTGGAGCGGATGACAAAGGTGCTGAATCTTGCCATGGGCAATGCACTGGAGCAGCACCTTGAGTTGTGCCGGCAAGACCTGCTGAACATTGCCCGGCATGAGCCCACTGCAGAAAATTTGCGGATTTTTTTGGAGGACAGGGCGGCCATTCGTGGTGCCGCCTATGCCGAGCTTGGCTATATCCCATTGGAAGATCAGGCGGTCGTCGTCTATGTTGCAGATGGGCAGGCCATCAGCGCAGTGCCGCCAGGGCGCGTGGCGGAGATTCGCGGCAGCCCATTGTTGCTTTTCAACGAGATCAGAAATCTGGCTCCGGGAACCGTGCACATGACCGCCATGCGGGAGGTGGAATATCCGTTTTTTACATCGGATAAGCCCTACCGCCGATTGTCGTTGCACACATTCAGAATGATAACGCCCTATGTCGATGCAAGCGGGCAGGTCGTCGGGCATGTATTTCTCGGCATTGATGCCCGGGAACTGCGCAATGTGCTCTCCTTGTATAATTCCCCGCAGTCTCCCATCGCAGCCTTTCCGCGTAGCCCGACCATGCGCGTGGCGTACTTTTTTGATGCAGACGGGTGGATCGGCTTTCAGTCCGAGGACTATGCCCGCCTTGATGAGCCGCTTTCCACGCAACTTGCACGTTCCGGGTATTCAGGCAGCCTCGGGAGGCCTGAAAATCTTGGTGCATTCCGGCCTTTTGCAACTCATTTGCCGTTCTGGAAGATGGTGGGTGATGTGGCGGACGGGCAAAGCGGCATGATCACCCTGAAGGGAAATGATTTGCCGCCAGAGGCGACGGGCGAGTATTTTTTGGCCTACGCACCGGTGCACTTCAGCAGCGTGGCCAATGCAACACCGCAGATTGTTGGCGGCGTTGCCTATCTGGATCGCAGCCGGCTGCCATTGCTGGCCGGCTATGAGCATGTGGATACGCTGCTCGTGGTCATGGTCGCGTCCATGGCGTTTGTGCTGGTCATCATTTATGTTGTCGGCACGCAGGCCTCCAGACCGTTGTATGCCCTGGCCGATGCGGTCCGGGCCATGCGGTTTCAGGATCGCCTGCTGCCGCTGTCGCTGGAGGTGCATGGCTACGAGACGCGCATTTTGCGCGATGCGGTGAATCATCTTGTGGGCATTGTAAACGCGCAAATCGAGGAGCTGTGCGCCAAGGATCGCGCCATTGAGACCGCCGGCATGAAGGAAGAGGTGAGCATGCACAAGGTGGCGCCAGATTTGGAACAGGCCCTGGACGACAGCATGGTGCCAGGCATTGTTGGCAGGGGGTTGCGCATTGAGGCACTTCGTTCGGAAATTCTCAAGGCGGCCCGGGCCAATGTGGACGTGCTGATCATCGGCGAGACAGGCACCGGCAAGCAGCTGGCGGCTGAAGCCGTGCACCGTCTGTCCGACCGTTGCACTGGGCCGTTCATCAGCATCAACTGCGGCGCGCTGGATGAAAATCTGTTGCTGGATACGCTGTTTGGCCACACCAAGGGCGCATTCACAGGCGCCAAAACCGATCGCAAGGGCGCGTTCCTGGAGGCGCACGGCGGCGTGCTGTTTCTGGACGAGATTCAGGCTGCCTCGCAGAAGGTGCAGCAGTCCTTGCTGCGTGCAATTTCCATCCGCATCATCAAGCCCCTTGGAAGTGACAAGGAGATTCCGGTGGATGTGCGTCTGATTGCTGCAACAAACATCGATTTGAAGGAAGCCATCGAGCGCAATGAATTCAGGGAAGACTTATATTTCAGGCTGAATGTCATCACCATTCATACCCCTGCATTGCGCGACAACCCGGAAGATATTCCTGCACTGGCCTTTTACTATCTGCACAAGGCTGAAAAGCTTGTCACCAAAGAGCGCGTGGCTTTTTCCAAGGGCGCGTTGGAGAAACTGAAGCAGTACGACTGGCCCGGCAATGTCCGCGAACTGAAGAATGTGGTGACGCGTGCGGTGGTCATGTCAGAAGGGCCTGTGATTTTTGCGGAAGATGTATTGCTGGACGCCGAAGCCAAGTCTGTGGATGCATCGCCGGCCCTTGCCGAGGCGCATGAGGGGCGAGGCGAGGATGCTGCCGCTGTTGGATCCGGTCTGCGGACCGCTTCCGAGACGCGCCTGAATGCCCGGCAGCAGCGTGTCTGGCCGAGCATTCGCGAGCGGGGCGAGGTGACTCGCGCCGAGTATGAACAGCTCGTCGGCGGCGATATCCCCTCGCGCACTGCAGCCTATGATCTGCAGGATCTTGTCCGCAAGGGCCTGCTCATCAAGGCCGGCCGGGGACCCGCCACCAAGTATCTTGTTGCCGCGCACAAAATTTCCTGGCACGCCGGAGAAACGGTGTGATGCACGCAGTGGCATGTTGTATCTGCCTTGTTTCAGGATCGATCACTTTTTTTGTGGAGATAGACGATGCAACAGTGTCTGTGTTCTCCTGCAACAGATCGGATCATTGAGGCTTTGGCCGCGCAATTGCGTGGGCGCGGCTGGCGATTGGCCACGGCAGAGAGCTGCACTGGAGGTCTTGTGGCCGCCTGCTGCACGGCTTTTTCCGGCAGTTCGGCGTGGTTTACCGGCGCTGTGGTGGCCTATGACAACAGCATCAAGGAGCATGTGCTGCGGGTGGAGCCGTCGGTGCTGCGTGCACACGGCGCGGTGAGCGGGCCGTGCGTGGAGCAGATGGCCCTGGGGGTGCGGGCGTTGCTGCGCACCGAGGCTGCGGTGGCCATTTCCGGCGTGGCTGGCCCCACTGGCGGCACCCCGGGCAAGCCGGTGGGCACGGTCTGGATTGCCTGGAGCGTTGGGCAAGATCTTACCGCACAACGGTTTTTGTTTTCCGGCGATCGCACTGCGGTGCGTCTGGCCGCGGTGGAGGCAACCCTTGCCGGCCTGGCGGAGAGGCTGGCTTCTCAGGCGGGATGAGCCATGCGCTGCTTCATTGGCGTGCCCTTGCCCGAGGCCTGGAAGCAGACGCTGGAGACCCTGATCCGGCACTGGACGCCGCGCTTTGCCACGCGCCTGCACTGGACCCGGCCCGAAACCTGGCATGTGACGTTGCAATTTCTGGGCAACGTGGATCCGGGGCGAGTGCCGTCCATTGCAACGGCCCTTGCCCGCCTGCAGTTTCCCCGATTTGCCCTGCACGTGGAAGGGGGAGGCTATTTTCCCGAGGCGCGGCAGCCGCGCGTGGGCTGGCTTGGATTCGGAGAAGGGACAGACCGGCTGGCCCGGTGTGCGCAGGATCTGGCCAGCCTGCTGACCCCGCTGGGATTCCCTGCGGAGTCACGGGCTTTCGTCGCACACGCCACCCTGTTTCGGGTCAGGGATGCAGCACCCCGGCAGGACGACCCCTGGCAGATTTTGCCGCAGCAACTGGCTGCGATGGCGTGGCCGCCGGCCCTGGTGGAACGGATTGTGCTTTGGCACTCGACATTGGACCCGGCCGGCGCACGGCATGCGCCGCTGGCCTGGGTGGATGCGTCGGATGCCGTGGATGCATGACACCGCGCAGGGCCGACTGTCATGCCGGCCCTGTTTCGTCCGCAGGGAGCCTCTGCTGTCTGGGGCCGCTCTCTACAGATAATCGCCGCGGTTGAACTTGAAGCGTTCCGTGACGGCAAGGATCTCCAGTTCATCAACCACGGACTGCAAGGCGGCGTTTCCTTCAGGCAGATCGGGGAGCGACTGCTTGAGCTGATCCACCTGTGTGGAGATTCCTTCCAGCACGCCATACGCATTCCGAAGTCCACCCTGTGCGGGGTCCCCCTTCAAGGTGGAGGCGTAGGATTCCAGTTGGTCCAGAACGGAGTCGAGGTGTTCCATGACCGTGCGCCCTGTAAGAGGAGTTTCCTCCGCCGCATCCTCCGTGGCCGTTTCAGCGCAGTCAACGCCGGCAAGGAGGGGAGGAGCCATCAGGGATTTTGTGCCGGGGGTCTCTTGCGCAACGCAGGCAGTGTCTTTTTTGGCCGATTCCATGGCCAGCACATCGTCGAACGTCCCTGTTCCAGACGTCTGCCGGGCGCGTTGCACGTCCTCTTGCCGCAAGGCTTCCAGATATTCTGATTTGATCTTCATGCTGCACCTCGGGGCGGTGTTTTAGACGAATTATGCAAGGAGCCTGCCATGGTGGCCTTGTTTAGGCATATATAAATATTTCAGCGTGTTGACGTATTTCGCCTGAGGAAATTTTTGCCGCCATCATCAACGCAAAGCAAGGCTACTGCAGAAGAAAGCAGTTGTCTAATACCGCGCTGCTCTGGCAAAACAACGGTGTCCGTGCTTCCGATCAGGCACGGCAAGACCCTTGAGGAGGGACAGTATGGCAACCATCAAGAAAGTGCTTTGCGCGCTGGATTTTTCCGAAATTAGCCCCAAGGTGGCGGATTACGCCAAGACCATCGCCGGCCAGTTTCAGGCCGAGATTGTGGCGTTGTACGCCGCGCCGTCCTTGGCGCAGTATGTGGGGTTCCATGTGCCGCCCAATTCCATTGATTCGTTTGTGGGAGAAATCGTGGCCGGGGCGGAGAAAACCATGGATGATTTTCTCAAGGAGCATTTTGGCGACGCCCCGGTGCGGGGCAAGGTGGTGACCGGGTATGCCGCCGAGGAAATCCTCAATGCCGCCGAGGAAGAGAAGGCAGATATGATCATCATGGGCACCCATGGCCGCAAGGGTATTGATCTCATCCTGTTCGGCTCGGTGGCGGAAAAGGTGGTCAAGAGCTCGTCCATCCCGGTGCTGACCATCCGGCCCACGGCGGCATAGTTTCGACGCGCGCACAAGCGCATGGCGTGGTGGCCGGGGCGGGCGAGGCACGGTGCAGAAACCGCCCCCGCCCTCTTGCCTGCGGCGCGGGGAGACGGTATGCATTCTGCATTCTGCACCCTTTAGCGCACCCGGCCGTCATGACACAAACTTCTTCCGCCAGTTCCAGCCCCGAGTCCGCCTGCCTGCAGCAAACCCTGCGCCCGCAGGTGCAGGCCTTTTCCGCGTATGTCCCCGGCTTGTCCATTGCAGAAATCATGGAACGCCATGGGCTTGCGCAAGTCATCAAGCTCGCCAGCAACGAGAACCCGCTGGGCGCCTCGCCAGTGGTCATGCGCCGCGTGCGGGAAAGCGCCGGCTCTGCGTTCCGCTATCCCCAGGCGGGCACGCCCCGGCTGCGCAAGGCCATCGCGGCCAAGCTGGGCGTGACACCGGAGATGATCGTCCCTGGCAACGGGTCCGATGAAATCATCGACCTGCTCATCCGCGTCCGCGCCCGGCCGGAAAGTGAGCATTTTCTGGCCTTCTCGCCCTGTTTCAGCATCTATACCCTGCAGAGCGCCCTGCAAGGCGTGGCGGCGCGGCAGGTGCCCCTGAATCCGGATTTCAGTTTTCCCTTCGAGCAGTTGGCCAGTCTGGCCACGCCGCAGACGGCCCTGGCGTTTGTGACCAATCCGGACAATCCCTCCGGCCATGCCGTGCCGGCGCAGGCCATTTGCCAGTTTGTGGAGTCGCTGCCGCATTCCTGCATTGTGGTGGTGGATGAAGCCTACGTGGACTTTGCCCTGCCCGTGGAAACCTACAGCATGCTGCCGCATTTGCAGAAGTACCCGAATGTGGTGGTGCTGCGCACGTTCTCCAAATGCTACGGTCTGGCCGGGCTGCGTCTGGGGTATGGGGTCATGCATCCCTGGCTGGCCGATGCGCTGATGCGCGTGCGGCTGCCCTTCAGCGTGAATCTGCTGGCAGAGGAAGCCGGCCTGGCCGCCCTGGAGGACGATGTTTTTTATGCCGAAACCGTGCGCGTGGTGGCGGAAGGACGCGAGCAGTTGACTGCCGGCCTGACCGCCCTGGGCTGCAATGTGCAGCCTTCCCTGGCGAATTTCCTGCTTTTCCGACTGCCGGCCGGCTGCGCGCTCACCGCGCGGCAGGTGTTTGAGGCCTTGCTGGCGCGCGGCGTCATCATCCGCCCCCTGGAAAGCTACAACCTGCCGGATGCCCTGCGCGTGAGCGTGGGCACGGCGGAAGAAAACGCCGTCTTCTTGGACGCCCTGGAGGCAGTGCTTGGGAACAGATCATAACATGCCGGCCGTCATCACCCTGGACGGCCCCGCCGGCGTGGGCAAGACCACCCTGGCCCGCCGTCTGGCGGCTGCCCTGGGGGTGGCGTTTCTGGATACTGGCGCCATGTACCGCGCCGTGGCCATGTCCCTGGGGGAAAACGGCTGGGAGCTGCCCGAGGCGGAGATTGCGGAACGGCTCTCCCGGCTGTGCTTCTCCCTGCATGGCAGCGGCGAGGAAACCGCCCTGGCCATGGACGGCTTTGCCCTGGGCGACGAACTGCGCAGCGAAGAGGTTGGCCGTTGGGCCTCCCTGGTGGCCCGGTTGCCCGTGGTGCGGCAGTGTCTGGTGACAGCCCAGCGTCAGATGGGCAGCGCCAAATCGTTGGTGGCCGAGGGGCGGGACATGGGGTCCGTGGTCTTTACGCAGGCGGCCTGCAAGTTTTTCCTGGATGCCCGCCCCGAAGTCCGCGCCCTGCGTCGGTACCATCAACTCCTCAGCCTGGGCCAGACGCCGCAGCCGCTGGAAGAGTTGGTGGAGGCCCTGCGCATTCGGGACGAGCAGGACCGCACCCGCCCCATCTCGCCCCTCAAGCCCGCCGAAGACGCCATCATTGTGGATACATCCGACCTGGATGTGGAGGAAGTTTTTGCACAGTTGCAGGCGCAGGCGGCGGCCTGCCTGCGGCGCTAGGGCATTTTACTTTTGAAAAAGGACATTGCGAGAGAGGAAACCTTTTTGCAAAAGGTTCTCCCCTCTCTCGCGCTCCCCTTCCAAAACTTTCATAGTGACCTTGAATCACCATAAACAGTCTTTGGAAAGGGGGCCTCTCTCGAAAGGGGGGAAGAACCTTTCTTCAGAAAGGTTTTCCCCCGAGAATTCCTTTCAAAGATAACTTGCTCTAGTGTTGCGTCCTCAAAATATGTCCATATATGAAAGACGCAACACTGGGCCGCCCGCAAGGCGGCCCCGGAGCCGCAGGCTCCGTGAGTCCGCCAAAATCCGCGCATTTTGGCGGACGGTCCTCCCCGAAATAAGATGATGGAAACATCGCCTTATTTCGGGGGCGTCACACCAGGAGGGAGACGCACGCGCATACGTTCATCAACCCCAGCCCAATGTTTTGGGGGAGGTCATATGTCCAAGTCGTTGCGTATGTGGATGTTGGTGTTGGCCCTGGTGGCCATGCCCTTTGTCGCCTCGGCGTTGTCCGAAGGCCCGGGCGTCACGGCCGAGCAGGCCATGGCGCTGCTGGTGGACGGCAACGCCCGCTTTGTGCGCGGGGACGTCATCCATCCCAATCAACGGGAAGACCGCCGCAAGGGAACGTCCCTCAACGGGCAGCACCCCTTTGTGACGGTGTTGTCCTGTGCGGACTCCCGCGTGCCGGCGGAAATCCTCTTTGACCGTGGGATCGGCGATGTCTTTTCCGTGCGCGTGGCCGGCAACGTGGCGGCCGTGGACGAAATCGGCACCATTGAATACGGCGTGGAGCACCTGGGCACCCCCTTGCTGGTGGTGCTGGGCCATACCCAGTGCGGCGCGGTGACGGCCGTGGTCAAGGGCGAGCAGGTGGGCGGCAACATCCCGCAGCTCGTGGCCCCCATCGTGCCCGTGGCGGAACGCGTCAAGGCAGCCATGGCCGGTCAGGAAATGAACGCCGTGGTGGCCGCCGCCATTGAGGAAAACGTCTGGCAGGTCATCGACGACATCTTCAAGGGCAGCCCCATCGTCCGCCACTTGGTGCAGGAAGGCAAACTCTCCGTGCAGGGCGCCATGTACGTGCTGGAATCCGGCACGGTGCGCTTCATGGGCAAGCATCCTGCGGAAGAACGCCTGCTGGCCTACACCGGCGGTCCGGGCGGACACTAGACAACAGTCTCCGTAACAAGAACTCTCGGGGGAACACCTTTCTGTTCTTTCCAAGAAGGGGGCTTGGGGGAAAGGTTTCACTTTTATGGTGATGCAACGTCCTTGTTCGCCATTACGGCGTCAGCACGGTGCGGCAGTCCGGGATGTCGTACTGCCAGCCGGCAAAGTGGCCGTACTGCCGCAGCAGTTCCTGAAACATGCCCTGGAAATCCTGCTCCACCCGGGCCATGCCCACGGTGAAGCGGCAGGTGCCCAGATCCAGCACCCCATGCCCGGCCACCACCACGGTGCGGTCGAAGGGGAGATAGGGATTGTTGTCTGCAGAGCGCAGGGCCACGGCGGCTTCGATGGTCACCTGCCCGTCGGGCCGTGGCGCAGCGGTGACATACCGGATGGATCCCTGCCGTTGGTTGCCCAGGCAGAATTGCTGGCACACGCCGGCCAGCAGCTCATCCGCCTGGGTGCGCTCGATGACGATGGCGGTGATGTCCTGCGGCTGGGCAACGGCCGGGACCGCTGCGCCAAGTGCAAGGGAGAGTGCGATGGCGAGTGTCAGAACGCCGCAACGCAGGCGAGCGATTATTCCAGCGTTTTGATTTCGTTCCATAACGCATCCTGCTCTGCCAGGGAGAGGGCGTCCAGGGCCAGACCGCGTTCCCGGGCCAGGGTCTCCATGGCCTGAAACCGGCGCAGGAACCGCTGATTGGCCAGATCCAGGGCGGCGTTGGCCTTGATGCCGTGGCGGCGGCCCAATTCCACCAGGGTGTACAGGTAGTCGCCGAATTCCTGCTCCATGGCTGCGGCGTCCTGCTGGTCCACAGCCTGGCGAAATTCCGACCATTCCTCCTGCAGTTTGGCTTCCACGGCGGCGGTGTCCGGCCAGGTGAAGCCAATGCGGCTGGCCTTGGCGTGCAACCGGTAGGCCTTGAGCAGGGGCGGCAGGCCGGGAGGCAGGGAATCGTACAGGCCGGCCGGGCCGTGTTCGGTTGTTTTTTCCGCGCGTTTGATGCGCTCCCAGTTGCGCAGCAGCTCTTCCTGGGTGCGGACTTCCGTATCCCCGAACACATGGGGATGGCGGCGGATCATCTTGGCGGCAATGCCCTGCAGGGAGTCCTCCAGGGTGAAATCCTGCTGCTTCTCGTAACAGGCCCCGATGAAGCAGAGCAGGAAGAAGAGGTCCCCCAGTTCCTCGCGGGCGTCGTCCGCACTGCCGGCGCGGATGGCGTCCACCAGTTCGTACGATTCCTCGATCAGATGATCGCACAGGGAAGGCGGGGTCTGTTCCTGGTCCCAGGGGCAGCCGCCAGGGCCCAGCAGCCGGGCGATGACCTGGCGCAGGTTGTCGAAGGCGTCCATGATGGGTGCTTATCCTTGTTGTTGCGGCGTCGAAGGCAGCGGGCGCGAAGGCGGGAGCGGCTGCCGTTGCGGCAGGGTCTGGTTCTGACCCGGTGCGGTGTTGCCCTGCCGGGAAAATTGCTCTGAAAACTGGCCCGGCAGTTGATTCGGCAGGGGGGCGTAAGGCAGGGCGGCATCCTTGAGGTTGACCAGCAAGGTTTTGAGCACGCCGGCATACTCCCGGGCATGCGGCGCCAGCCGGGACGATTGCACAAAGTTGGACTGCGGCACGAATGTATCTGCCAGAAAAAAGACGATGAGCGCCAGCACCGTGCCCTTGGTGAGCCCGGCCAGGCCGCCGCCCAGGTTGTCCAGCCAGCCGGCAAAGGCCAGATCCAGCAGTTTGCGCAGCACCCGCGCCGTGATTCCCACCGCCATGTAGGCCGCAATGAATACCGCCAGATACGCCGCAATGCGGGCCCAGCCTTCGCTCTGAATGAGATCGCGCAGCACGTCGAAAACCCGGGCCTGGTAGTGCGTGGCGGCCCATACGCCCAGCACCACGCCAGCCAGGCCGGCCACCTCGGCCAGCAGGCCGCGCATGAGGCCGCGCACCAGAAAGAGGGCGCAGAGTCCGGCAAGAATGCAATCGAGTAAACTGAAATCCGCAAGCATAGCCAAGGCCCGGGCAGTGGGTGAATTGTCGTGTGTTCAGGGAGCAGTAGCAAAGGGGGCGATAAATGAAAAGGCCGGGGGAGGTAAAAGAAATTGGCACGGAGGAGGAAAGAAAGTTGAAAAAAATTTCGTCCGCCCCTTGCCAAAGCTGGTGAGGTGGTTAAAAGGGCTGAGTCGGCGTTAGCACTCACCGCGTGTGAGTGCCAACAACATGGCGCCGCATATTCCACTATCACATTACTCTGTTGAAAGGAGTCATCCATGAAGTTGAAGCCGTTGCACGACCGCGTCCTGGTCAAGCGTCTGGAAGGCGAAGAAACCACCAAGGGCGGAATCATCATTCCTGACACGGCCAAGGAAAAGCCCATGCGCGGCGAAGTGATCGCAGCCGGTCCCGGCAAGACCGACGACGACGGCGACCACATCAAGATGAGCGTCAAGAAGGGCGACATCATCCTCTTCAACAAGTACGCCGGCACCGAAATCAAGGTTGATGGCGTGGAGCTCCTCGTGATGCGCGAGGACGACATCCTGGCCATCATCGAGGACTAGCCCTTGCCCTGGCAAGAGCATTCCTGCTGAATTCTTGATCATTTCCCACTGATTCTCATACTTTCAAGGAGCACGCTTCAATGGCTGCCAAAGAAATTCTGTTCGATACCCATGCCCGTGAACGCCTGCAGCGCGGTGTGGACAAGCTCGCCAACGCCGTCAAAGTGACCCTCGGCCCCAAGGGCCGCAACGTGGTGATTGAGAAGTCCTTCGGCTCCCCCATCATCACCAAGGACGGCGTGACCGTAGCCAAGGAAATCGAACTGGAAGACAAGTTCGAGAACATGGGCGCCCAGATGGTCAAGGAAGTGGCCTCCAAGACTTCCGACATCGCCGGCGACGGCACCACCACCGCCACCATTCTGGCCCAGTCCATCTTCAATGAAGGTGTGAAGCTCGTGGCCGCCGGCCGCAATCCCATGGCCATCAAGCGCGGCATCGACAAGGCCGTGGCTGCCATCGTGGCCGAGCTGGGCTCCTTTGCCAAGCCCACCCGCGACCAGAAGGAAATTGCCCAGGTCGGCTCCATTTCCGCCAACAACGACCCCACCATCGGCAACATCATTGCCGAAGCCATGAACAAGGTGGGCAAGGAAGGCGTGATCACCGTTGAGGAAGCCAAGGGCCTGGAAACCACCCTGGACGTGGTGGAAGGCATGCAGTTCGACCGCGGCTACCTCTCCCCCTACTTCATCACCGACCCCGAAAAGATGGTCTGTGAAATGGACGAGCCCCTTATCCTCGTCCATGACAAGAAGATCTCCAGCATGAAGGACATGCTCCCCGTGCTGGAACAGGTGGCCAAGATGGCCAAGCCCCTGCTGATCATCGCTGAAGACGTGGAAGGCGAAGCCCTGGCCACGCTGGTGGTGAACAAGCTGCGCGGCACCCTGCAGGTGACGGCCGTCAAGGCCCCCGGCTTCGGCGAACGCCGCAAGGCCATGCTGGAAGACATCGCCGTGCTCACCGGCGGTACCCTGGCTGCCGAAGAAATGGGCAAGAAGCTTGAAAACGTGACCCTGGAAGACCTGGGCCGCGCCAAGCGCGTTGTCATCGACAAGGAAAACACCACCATCGTGGATGGCTACGGCGAATCCGACGCCATCAAGGCCCGCATCAAGCAGATCCGCGCCCAGATCGATGAAACCACCTCCGACTACGATCGCGAAAAGCTCCAGGAACGCCTGGCCAAGATCGTCGGCGGCGTGGCGGTGATCAACGTTGGCGCCGCGACCGAAACTGAAATGAAAGAAAAGAAAGCCCGCGTGGAAGACGCCCTGAACGCCACCCGCGCGGCGGTGGAAGAAGGCATCGTCCCCGGCGGCGGCGTGGCCCTGGTGCGCTGCTCCAAGGTGCTGGCCGATGTGGTTGCCCTGGACGACGATGAACAGGCCGGCGTGAACATCATCCGCCGCGCCGTGCAGGAGCCCCTGCGCATGATCGCCTCCAACGCCGGCGTCGAAGGCGCCATCGTGCTGGAAAAGGTCATGGGCGGCACCGACGGCTACGGCTACAACGCCGCTTCCTGCGAATATGTGGACCTGATCGCCGAAGGCGTCATCGACCCCAAAAAGGTCACCCGCATCGCCCTGCAGAACGCCTCCTCCGTGGCGTCCCTGCTGCTGACCACCGAAGCTGCCATCGCTGAAAAGCCCGAACCCAAGAAGGAAGCCCCCGCCATGCCCGGCGGCATGGGCGGCATGGGCGGCATGTACTAAGAGTACAAGACGGCCAATCGGGGGAACCCCTTTCTGTAGAAAGGAGTTCCCGTCCGTTCCGAGCTGGCCCCCCTCCCCAAAGACTTTTTACGGGAAGGGCGATATTACACCCCCCGCTGCGCACTGCGTGGCGGGGGGTGTTTTTTGGATGAAAGTATGTTGTTTTTGAAAAGAATTTTTTATCCTGATTCCAGGATGCGGTTAATGTTTTGGAAGGGGAGAGCGCGTCTCCCCTCTTGGAAAAAGTTTTCCTTTCCCCTCTCGCAACAGCCTTGCCGCAACACTACTCTGCCTGGCAGAACGGCGGGCGCTTACTCTTCCACCTCAAACACGGCGTCCAGTTGGGTCATGAACGGGCGCACGGCGTCCTGGTCGGCCTTGGGCGCTTCTTCCAGCATCTGATCCATCTGCTGCATGCCTTGCTGCATCTGCTGGCGGAGCATGGCCTTTTGCTCCGCGCTCAGGCCGGGCTGCTGTTCCAGCTCGGCCAGGCCGGCCTGCATCTGCGCCCTGGCGTTGAGACCTTCGGCCCCCAGCCGGATGGTGGTATAGGCCTGCATCACCCTGGTGGCCACGTCAGCCCACTGGGTCTGGTCCTGGAACCCGTGCTTCTTCAGGATGGCCAGCACCCTGGGCTCCAGGGCGGCCTGGGCCAGCCAGTCCCGGATGTTCCAGTTCTTGTCGTCGGCATCCACGGTGTCCTTGTTGATGTCCTGTTGTGAGCCGGACTGTTCGTACAGCGGTTGGATTTCCTGGATGCTGCGGATGAAGCCTTCCACGGTGGCGGCGGTCAGGGCTTGCGCCTGGGCGGCCACAGCCGCCACGAGAGAAAGCCCCAGCGCAACCGCCAGGCAGAACGCGCGAAACCTGTGCATGGTCATGTCCTTGATGAATGAATGGATGATGTCGTGATGGGGACGCCGCCTCACCGTTGCAATAGCGCATTTTAATGTTGAAAAAGGACACTGCGAGAGGGGAAACCTTTTNAGTCTTTGGAAAGGGGGTTCGGGGGAAGAACCTTTCTGTAGAAAGGTTTTCCCCCGAGAGCTTCTTTCAAAGATAACTTACCCGAGCGCGATGGCGTGCAGCACGTCCTCGTCCGGGATGTTGCGCACCACCTCCAGCTGTCCGATGGCCCGCGGCAGGATGAAGGTCAGGCCGCCGGCCTGCTTTTTTTTATCCGTCTGCATGGCGTCCAGCAAGGCCTTGGGGGCGATGGCGGGGAACGGGTCAAGCAGTCCCAGCCGGTGGAGCAGGGCGTCTTGCTGATTTGGGAGGGAGGCATCGCACAATCCCAACCGCACGGCCAGTTGCGCAGCCAGGCGCATGCCCTGGGCCACGCACCAGCCATGCGGCCGGGAAAACTGCAGCACCGTCTCCAGCCCGTGGGCAAAGGTGTGCCCGTAATTCAGCAACATGCGCTCGCCGGATTCCAGTTCGTCCCGGGCCACCACGCCGGCCTTGATGCCCACGCAGTGCGCGATGGAGGCGGACAGGCAGGCGGGAGACCAGGGGGCTGACCCCCCTGGACCCCGCTTGAGGTGCGGCTGGTGCTGGTTCGCCCGCGAACCAGCACCAGCCGCACCCGAACAAGGGGGTTCGGGGGAAACTATTTCCCCCGATATTTCCTTTTCCACCCATCCATAAAACGCCTTGTCCATCATCGCATACTTGGCCAGCTCGCCCAGGCCGGAGGCAAATTCGTCACCGGGCAGGGTGTGCAGGACGTCCGGATCAATGCAGACGTGGGCCGGCTGGTGGAAGCGGCCGATGCAGTTTTTGACTGCACCAAGATTGACGGCGGTTTTGCCGCCCACGCTGGCGTCGATCATGGCCAGCAGGGTGGTGGGGACCTGCACATAGGGGATGCCCCGCATGTACAGGGCCGCGGTCAGGCCGGCCACGTCGCCCACGAGGCCGCCGCCCAGGGCTGCAATCCCGCCGTCCCGCGCCAGACCGGATTCCAGAAGCTGACGGGAAAGGGCCTCCACCGTGGCCAGGGCCTTGTGCTGTTCGCCACCGGGGAAGGTGATGAGCCGGCAGGGGAGCCCGGCGCGTTCCAGGGAGGTCAGCAGGCGCTGCCCGTAGAGGCTGGCCACGGTGGTGTCGGCAATCACGGCCCAGGCCTGCCGCCGCAGGGGCAGCAGGCGCTCGCCCAGGGAATCGAGCAGGCCCGGGGCGATTTCCACGGCATAGGGCCCGGCGGGCAAGACGACGTCGAGACGATGCATGCAGCCTCCCAAAAGTCTTTGGAAAGGGGGTTCGGGGGAAGAACCTTTCTTCAGAAAGGTTTTCCCCCGAGGACTCTTTTCAAAAGCACTTGATGCTATTTCATGGAAGAAGGAATGCAGGCGTCGCAGTCGCGGATATGGCGGACCAGCGCCACGGCCTGTTCCATGTCCAGCTGCTGATCGGCGTCGGACAGGGCGGCCGCGGGATGGCAGTGGCACTCGAACATCACCGCATCGGCCCCGGCGGCCAGGGCGGCAAAGGCCATGCGGGCCACCAGGTCCTTGCGTCCCAGGGCATGGCTCACATCCACCACCACGGGCAGGGTGGTTTCCTGTTTGAAGAGGGCCACGGCGGCCAGATCCAGGGTGTTGCGGGTCCAGGTTTCGAAGGTGCGGATGCCGCGTTCGCAGAGCATGATGTCATTGTTGCCGCCGCTGGCGATGTATTCCGCCGCCAGAATGGCTTCCTCCATGGTGGCGCACATGCCGCGCTTGAGCAGGATGGGCTTGTGCAGGGAACCAAGGACCTTGAGCAGGGAGAAGTTGGCCATGTTCCGCGTGCCCACCTGGAGCACGTCGGCGTACCGGGCCACGAGTTCCACATCCTTGACGCTCAAGACCTCGGTGACCACGTCCATGCCCAGCTCGTCCGCCACCTCGCGCAAGAGGATGAGGCCCTCTTCCTCCAGCCCCTGAAAACTGTACGGCGAGGAGCGCGGCTTGAACGCGCCGCCGCGCAGAAAGCGCACCCCGGCATCGCGCAGGGGTTTGGCGGTCTTGTAGAGCTGGTCGCGGCCCTCCACGGAGCACGGCCCGGCGATGATGGCCGCCTCTCCGCCGCCGATGCGGCCGTGGGGCAGCGTGATGACGTGATCCCCGGCGCCGGAATTGCGGTGCACGCGCAGGGTCTTGCGTTGCTGCACCCCCATGAATTCGGTGGAATTCTTGAAAATTTCCTTGAAGATGCGGGCCAGCATGTCATCGGGCAGTCGGGCAGGGGAGGCGGCGTTGGCCTCCAGGATCTCGCCGAGCATTTCGGCCTCGCGGCGGGCGTCGAAGTGCGGCAGGTGCAGGCGGTCCTTCTCCTGGCCGATCATCCGCGCCACCTGATAGTATTCCAGCAGGGACTCCAGGAGACGCAGGTTCACGGCACCCATGCGGGCGCGCAATTCGTGCAGGGCGGATTCAGGGGTCATGACTGCGCCTCCTCGGCCATGCATTGCTTGTATGCCTTGTAGAATTCCAGGATGTGCGGCGGGCAGCCCGGGATGAACCGGGACAGGGGCTTGCGCTCCGCCTGGGAGAAGATGAGGTCCGCCGCGCAGGAGCCGAAGCACCACAGCGGGCCGCGCAGCTTTTTGAGGTTGACCATGTCCGGCATGGGCTTGCCCACGTAGACGGACTGGATGGGATTGCCCGCCAGCAGGCCTTCGCCGGCCAGCTTGTCCAGGGAATGGCGCAGGGCCGAGAGGCAGCCGTTGCAGGCCCCACCCTCGATGCATTGCACTTCGTCATAGGCCCCCTGGGGGCTGATGACCGGCCGGGTGAACTGACGGCGCACCTCCTCGATGCTGCGGCCGCGCACGTCAATGTTGTTCACGTCCGTCTCGCCAAGGCCTTCCTGCCGGCACAGGCGCAGCATGGCCACTTCCATGGGGTGGATGCCCATGACGCTGGTGGCCACGGTGTCCACAGCCACGATATCCTCGCCGGCCACCAGGGTGTTCATGTCCGGCACCACGCTGCCGGACAGCGGGGCCTGGCCCTGGGCGGCGATGATGCCATCCACCAGGGTCAGCTGCGGGCGGACCTTGCGCAGGATGTCCACCATCTTCACGTGCAGGTCGTTGCGGTGGAAGAACATGCGCTGATCGTCCAGGATCAGGCCGTACTGGTTCTTGATGCCCAGCGTCACCAGGGCATGCATGTGGGTCTTCATCTTGGGCAGATTGATGTAGACATCGGCATCCAGCAGGCTTTTGGGCAGGATCATGGGGCTGAAGATGGTGGCCTCGGGGTTGTCCACCACCACCTGCTCCTCTTCATCGAAGAAGCGCAGCCGTGCGCCATAGCCGGCCAGGCGGGCCTTGAACTCGCCCAGCTGGGCCAGGGCCTCGGCCAGGGGCAGGCCGTAGCCGGGATTGTCACCAATCCAGATTTCCCGGGCGCCGGCGTCCTTGAGCAGCTCCACCAGGGCAAAGAGCACGCGTTCGTCCGTCACCACGGCAAAGGGATTTTTGGGATTGGGACGCACGAGATTGGGTTTGACCAGCACGGTCTTGCCGCGGACCATGCCCGGCAGGTCCGTGGCCAGGGAGAGCACCTCGGCGGTGAGCTGCCGGATGACATTGAGGCTGGCGTCGGTGTAGGCCGCTGGCGACTCGCCCACCTGCGCGGCGCGGGCAATGGCGACCACCGGACGGCTGGGATTGGCTGGGGAATGGGTCATGATCAAAGCTCCTTCCACGCAATTTTGCCGCCCGGGGTCTTGGGGATGGCATCCACGATGTCGATGACCCGGGGCAGGGCGAAACGATGCAGCCGGGCTTCCAGCCAGCGCCACAGTTCCCTGGGAGTGGCCTCCTGGCCGGGACGCAGGGCCACCACCGCGCGGGGAGCCTCCCCGCGCAGCGGATCGTGCATGCGCACCACCACGGCCTGGGCCACGGCGGGGTGTTCGTGCAACAGTTCTTCGATGCGGGTGGGGTAGACCTTCATCCCCGCCACCTTGAGCATGCCTTGCATGCGGCTGTGAAACATCACGGCGCCGTCCGGCGTGCGCGAGACAAGATCGCGCGTGCGGAACCGGGCCGTACCGTCCGGTCGGATGACGAAACTTTCCGCTGATTCCAACGGCATGTGGTAGTATTCCCGGCACACGCCGGGGCCGGAGACGTGCAGTTCGCCCACTGCCCCATCCCGGACGGGCTCGCCGTGTTCGTCCAGGATTTCCACCAGATACTGCGGCAGCGGCCGGCCCGTCGCACCGGCGGGAAAGGACGGGTCCTCCTCCAGGGGCGTGGCCATGGCAATGCCCGTGGTTTCCGTGGATCCCCACACCGGCAGCAGGCGGACGCCGAGGCGGTTGCGAAACTCGCGGGAAAGCGCCGCCGGCACGTGCATGCCGCCGCTCTCTGCCACGCGCAGGCTTTCCAGGTCGAAGGGTGCGTGTTCGTGCTGGCGGATCAGGGTTTCATAGATGGCGGCCACGGCCATGAAGCAGGTGACATTGAACCGGCGGATGGTGTCCACAATGGTGCGGGGATCGATGCCGTCCATGAGGGCCAGTGCGCCGCCCTGGGCCAGGGGACGGGCAAAGAGTTCATGCGGATGGACGAAGGACGGCATCATGCACAGGTGCACGTCATCCCCGGTCATGCGGAAGTGTTCCACCGAGGCCAGAGAATTCCAGTGGATGTTGCCCAGGGTGGTCAGGGCGCCCTTGGGCCGGCCGGTGGAGCCGGAGGTGAAGTTCATGTACACGGGGGTATCGTCGTCATCAGGGGGCAAGGGCATGGGCAGGCGCACGCCCTCCAGCTCGGTCCAGAACCGGCAGCACGGCGCGGTGTGGGGCGTGGGCAATTCGTGATCCGGATGCGGCAGCACCAGCCGTGGCAGGTGCGGCGCGCCCAGGGTGTCCCACAGGCCGGCATGGGAGGCGCACAGCACCACGGCGCGCGGGCTCAGGCGGGTGAGCAGATCCCGCAGCACGGCCGGGGGCTGGTTGGCGTCCAGGGGAAAAAAGATGGCGCCGAGCGCCTGAATGCCCAGATACGCGGCGATGGCCTCGGGCGTCTTGCGCACCAGGCATCCCACGCGATCCCCGTGCCGCACGCCCATGTCCTGCAGCAGATGCGCCGCGGCTGCCGCTTCCTGGGCCAGCTCGGCATAGGTCATGGTCCGCAGGGGGTGGAACACTGCCGGCCGCTGCGGTGTGCGCGCGGCGTATTCGGCCACCAGGGCGGGGAAGGAAGGCCAGGGAAAAGGGATCATGACTCGCTCCTTGCCGCCAGGCATCGCAAATGCGCATCATATTGCCGGCATTGTTCTGCAAAATAGCCCTGTTCCCCATGGAAGGCCAGGCCGGCGCGGGGGCAGGCAGCGTAGCAATACAGGCAGCCCAGGCAGGCGTCCGGCAGACGGGAGGTGCCGGCGTGCAGGGCGCGCGGGTCGTGCCCCAGGGGGCACAACGCCACGCAGGGCCTCGGGTCCGGACAGCCATCGCAGGCTGCCGTGGGTTCCAGCCGATCCAGCCGCATTTCCTGATGCAGGAACTTGTCCTGCCGAAGGCCGGTCTTGAACAGCAATTCGCCGAACCATTCCGTGGCCGCCAGCCGGGTGAAGAGCGGCGTGTTGCGGATGGCCAGGAAGTACTTCTGCCGTGACGGGTGATGGATGAACGTGGCGATGGGGCCGGCCTTGGGCGGCGCAAAGGACCGGGCCACGCCGGATACGTCCACGGCCTCGGCCTGGGCCTTGCGCGCAGGCGTGAGCAGCCCGCGGGCCTCGGCCTGACGCAGGGGGCGGATCTCGTCGTACCGGAACCCGGCCAGGCGGGCGCAGGCCATGTCGATGACCAACGGATCCTCACCCACCAGCACCGCAGCCAGCCGCAAGGGGGTACCGCGGGTGGGGCCCAGCCCTTCCATGGCCACCAGGGCATCCACAATGTGCAGCCCGGGGGCAAGGCCTTCGTTCAGGCGGATGATGTTGGCCGCCAAGGCTTGATGCGTCTTCTTCTTGTTTTCCTGACCGACCAGGCAGCCCATGAGATTTTTGAGGCAGACGCTCATGCCGGCCTCGAAATGCGTCTTGAGCTTGGGCAGGTTGATGAGCAGCGCCGCCTGGGCGCAGGTGCGGGAGACCTGGGCCACAATGCCGTCTTCAAAGGGCACGTCCACGGCCTCGTCGAAGTTGCAGTCCACGAACCGGGCGCCGAAGCGGGCGGCCAGGGCATCCATGCGCAGCCGCGTGGCCACGCCGATCTTGTTGCGGTAAAAGCCGGAGTTGGTGCCCTCGGCCACGGTGAGGTTGGTGTATCCCTGATCCCGGAGCCAGCCCAGCAGGGCGGCCAGGAGGCGCAGATCCGTGGTGTTGCCGGTCAGGGCGTTCATGGCTGCGTTGGCGTTGGGCTTGAGCACCACCGGGGCGGCGCGATCCGTCGGCAGCACGTGGGCAAAGGCGGCGAGGGACTGGTCCAGTCCCTGCCGAATGGCGCGCACCGTCCAGGCGCGAAAGAGCTGCGGGGGAATGCGGGACGTAGCTATGGCCATGACATCCTCATCGCAAGGTGTTGGGAACTCGGATTATCCTATCACCGATGCGCCGGGGAATGTCAAACGCCAAGTCGAAACGATTGTGTAAAAAAAATGCCGCCGAGGCGGGCGGCACGGGTGCGATCATGATGTGCGACGCAACACCTCCCGGGCAGCCTTGAGGCCCTGGCTGGCGGCGGTGGGGGTCATGCAGAACAGGAACCCGCCCTGGCGGCCCACGGTGAGGCAGTTTTGCAGCGAGCGCGCGGGGGTCAGGGCTGCGGCAAGCTGCTGCTGATAATCCAGGGGATAGACGGGCAGGGCCTGCGGCAGCCGGACAACCCGGGAGGCGCGCAGGGAGGAGGCGTCGTACAGATCCGCCAGGTGCGAATCGGCCAGAGCGGTGCGCAGCAGGGCGGCATCGTCCATGGTGGAGAGTTCGGGAGTCATGGTGTATTCGAAGCAGATGCCCTCCCGGCCGTCCGGGGAGCGCTCCCGGAAAATGGAGTGTGGGTAGTACGTCCGGTTGCAGGCCATGCGCGGATCCGGATGATAGACATAGACGAAGGGGCGCGCCGGCGGCGTCTGGCTTTCAAACGTCAGGCAGACCAGCGCCATGTCCAGGGCCGGCAGGGTGGGGACACCCGCGCCGAGCAGCCGGTTCAGGGTATTCAGGGGCGCAGTCCAGACCAGATGGGAGGCCTCGTGCGTCTGGCCCAGGGCGGTCACAGCCTGCACCCGGCCGTCGCCACGCTGAAGGTGCAGCGGGCCGCAGGAGCAGACGGCCTCGCCGCCAAGAGCCTTGAATTCCTGAAAGAGCGCGTCCGTATAGGTCTGAAATCCGGCGGCGGGATAGTAATACGGCCGTTTGAGGCGTTGCAGTGCGCCCACCACACGCCGCACGTGCCCCACCTGGGGCGGGGGCTCAAGATCCTGCCTGGCGCTGCGTTCCACCCGGGCCAGCCAGTGGACATGCAGGTGCTGCGGGTCCTGCAGTGTTTTTTTGGTCAGAAATTGCCGGAACAGCTCCTCGTAAAAACAGTCTCCGCCCTTGGCCGTCAGCTCGTCGCGGGCCGAGGGCTCGCCGCGCAGGGGCGGCTTTTTGCCCAGCAGTCCTTTGAGAATCCCGGTCTTGTAGCGCCAGGGATACGAGAAGACATCGCGGTGGTTGGGGAAGGCGTAGCACCGGCCGCCCTCGGACACAGGGGCCTGGATGGCAAAGGCGAAGGGCCGTTGCAGGCAGCGCGTCGGATCCAGCACGGCCCTGGCCAGCAGGGCGCCTTCGTCCTGGGGGTCCTCGAAGAGCACATGCGGGCCGTAATCGAACAGGACATCATCCAGCAGAAACGACCGGCACAGGCCGCCGGGCTCGGGAGCGCGTTCCAGGAGCAGCACCGGCCTGCCCTGACGGGCCAGAGTCACGGCGCATGCCAGCCCGGCCAGGCCTGCGCCCACAATGATGACGCGAGCAGCCATCGTCACCTCGACCTGTTATCGTGGGAGGGGGGTGATTTCCATGCGGGCCACATGCGCCGGCGGCACCCCCACGGCAATGAAGCGCTCGTCCTGCGACTCGCCCGGCGCAAGGAATCCCTTGCGCGCCTTGCGCTCCACGCGGTGGCTGACAAGCAGGGTGCCGGAGGCGTCGTACAGGGCCACCACCATGCCGTAGCCGGCGATGGGCGAGGCCGAAACGTTGGTGACCACGGCGTCGATGAAGGTATGTTCTTCGAATTCCTGAGGCGTGCAGATGGTTTGCACCGCCACGGGGGGCACCATGAATTCCGGGCACGTGCCAAGCGCGGCGCCGGCGCGCGCCAGTGCCGCACCAGGGCTGAGGGCGAAAAGCAGGGCGGCGCTTACGGCAACAGGCAGCAGCAACAACGACAACGGGCGCATGGCATCCTCCTTAGTCATTCGGTATGAAATGCCACGGAACGGTAATCCCTGGCAAGGTGGAACATCTGCCGGCCGGCCCGCAGACACTCCTGGCCCGCAATCCGGGAGGCGATGGCACAAACGTGCTGGAAACGAGTTGTCACAGGCATGGCCCTCTGGTATGCAAGAAGCAGCAGTCCGAGTCGGTATGCAATGTGTTTTCCGGCTTCCGCGCGGCTGCCTGTGGACGCGTGCCAGGAGGAGTCCATGCTTTCATCGTCCTCAGATACCGTTCAGACGCACGGGTTTCCCAGGCATGCAACAGCGCAGCGCCCCTTCCTTAGCCCCGTGGTGGCCATCATTGCAGTCATTGTCGGAGTCGCTTCCCTGGGAATGATGGTTTCGCCTTGGCACATGTATGCCTGGCTGCCTGGGGTGGGACTGCTTCTGCTGCTGATTCTGGGACGCAAGCCGGAGCTCGCCTTTTACGTGGTGTTGTTCCTGGTGCCGTGGGATGCTGTGCGCGCCCTTGCAGGGCCAGATTCGTCCATCACCATCTCGAAGTTTGCCGGCATGGCCATGGTGCTGGTGGTGGCGCTGCACATGGTCTTTTCCCGCGGCTCGCGCTATGCGCTGCATTCCAACTTGTGGCGCTGGATCGGCTTGTTCCTGGCGACTGCCCTGATCTCTGCATTGCTGACACGATATCCTGATGAAGCCTGGGGGGATCTGCGCAAACTGGTGGCGTCGGTGACGGTGTTCGGGCTGGCGCTGGCGTTGGTGGATGAAAAAGGCTTCACCAGGACTGTGCCGCGGGTGGTGATCTTCTCCATCGGCATCTCCACGTTTCTCTCCGTGACCACCTACGCATTCGGCCTGACCCTGTTCACCATGAACACGGACTTCGAACGCCTTGTCGGCGTGGCCTACAACCCCAACCACTATGCCTCCTTCGTCCTGTTCAGCATGCCGCTGCTGGCGCACTGGTTTTTTAACGCCACCCGTTCGTGGGTGCGCGTGTGCGGTGCGGTGGTGTTCATCGTCAACCTCGGCGCACTGGTGCTGACGTATTCGCGCGGGGCCTTCGTCGTCAGTCTGGTCATCTTCGGGGCCCTGATCCTGGAACACGGCCGCAAGCTGCGGCCGCGGCACCTCGGATTCCTGGGGCTTGGTCTTGCCCTTGTGGTGGCCGGGGCTGCGGCATATGTGCCGGACACCTATTGGGAGCGGCAAAAATCCATCAGCACCCAGGACTCTTCCGTAAGCGCCAGGCTTTCTTATGTGCTGTTCGCCTGGGAGACCTGGCGGGAGCATCCTGTGATCGGAACGGGCATCGGAACCTATGACAGAGCCTATTCATTTTCCGAGTATGCCTTCACCCGCGGCTGGGGGCGCAAAACCCGGCTGGATGCCCAGCGCGATGCCCACAACACCTATCTGGAAGTGGCGGTGGGGATGGGTACGGTGGGGCTGGGGCTGTTCCTGGGTATTCTGGTGATAGCCTGGCGAAACTTCACCAACGCAATACGAGAATCCAAGGTGTTGCAGGACCCGCAATTGACGCAGTTGATCACCGCATACAGGCTCTCGTTCGTGTCCATTCTGGCGTACTTTTTTCTCTTGTCGCGGGTGTATTCACACTATTATTGGCTGGCGTTGGCCTTGTCCACAGTGGCGTTGCGCGTGGTGCAGCAGCGGTGCAAGGCCATGAACACCCAGATTGCGCAGGGGCAGGATGATTCGCACCGCAGCTGAAATCGTCTTTTGGATTGCTGTGGCCATCCCGCTGCTTGTGGTGGTGGGCAATCCGCTATGCATTTACGTGGCCACCCTGTTGCAGCGGCACAGACCCAGTCCCGAAGCCGCAGTCGGGCAGCCGTTGCCGTCGCTCAGTCTCATCGTGGTGGCATACCGACCGGGACCGTTGCTGAAGGCCAAGCTGGCCAATGTGCTGCAGCTGAACTATCCCGCGCCGCTGGTGGAGGTCGTCTACGCCTCGGACGGCGAGGATGCTGCCGCCATGGCGGAGTGCCGCGCCTGGGCCGAGCAGGCGCGCGCTGCAGGCATGGCAGTGCAATGCCTGGAAACTGCCGTGCGAGGCGGGAAAATTGCCGCCATCAACGAGGCCGTGGCCCGGGCGCACGGTGACGTGCTCGTGTTTTCCGATGTGGACGCCAGGCTGGAGGCCGGCGCATTGCAGCATCTGGCGCGCCGCTTTGCGGATCCTGCCCTCGGCGGTGTGGGCGGCAGGCGCGTGGTGGCCGGGGCACACACGCGGACAGGCGCCGTGCAGGCGATGTACTGGCGGCTGGACGCCTGGCTCAAGACGCAGGAATCCCGTCTCGGCGCCGTGACATCAAACGACGGCAAGCTGTATGCCATGCGGCGCGCCGTGTTCGTCCCGATTCCGGATGCCGTCACCGATGATCTGTACAATTGCCTGACAGTGTTGCGCCGTGGATTTCGTTTCGAATACGAGCCTGCCGCAGTGGCCGCAGCGCCAACGCCTTCACGGGATGATGCCCACGAAATCACGCGAAGGCGTCGCATCGTGTGCAGGGGCCTGCATGGCTTGTGGCGCTCCAGGGAACTGTTCAACCCCGTTGCCTTTGGCTGGCTTTCCGTGCGGCTCTTCATCAACAAACTGCTGCGCCGCATGCTGCCCGTTGCGTTGATGGGCCTGTTGTGTTCGTCGCTGCTGCTTTCCTTCTCTTCCGGGATGTATCTTGCCGTGTTGCTGCTGCAGATGTGCTGCTATGGCGTGGCAGTGTTGCATCCCCTGCTGCACACGGTGGCAAAGGCACCCAGGCGGCTTGTCAAACTGTCCTCCACGGCGTGGTACGTCTGCCTCGGCATGTATGGCACGTGGCTGGGCACCCTGGATTTTGTGCGGGGCAAGCGGGTGGCGATGTGGATGCCCATGAAGGCGCCATAAGCAGCCGCCCTACATGTACCCCAGGCTCCGCAACTGTTCCATGACTGCTTCCTTGTCCTGACCGCGGCCATCACGTTCCGAGGTGTGCTCCAGATCCTGTTCCCAGGCCGGGATGGCGGCCAGGGGACGCGTGGTGGAGCGTGCCCCAAGAGACCGGTAGCCCAGCCGGTACAGTTCGCAGAAGGGCAGCCGCTCGCCGTGGATGGTGTTCCAGATGTCGCGTTCCGTGAAATGCAGAATCGGATGCACGCGGGTGTGCGGCGGGGTCTCGCGACTGCTGGTGTAGTCTTCGTCCAGGCGGTGTTCCTGTTCATCCCAGCGGATGCCGACAAGGAAATGCGAGATGAACTGCTGCTTCAGATAGTGCAGCAGCGGGACTGTCTTTGTCAGATGGCTGCCGGCAAAGGACTCGGGCTCGAAAAAGAAGACGGGGTCCGTATGTCCGACGCTGAGTAGCTGTTGCTGGTTCTCCTGGGATAGCGAGGCGACTTCGATGCCTTCCCCAATGCGCGGCTGCCGCGATAGAAGGTCCTCGTTTCGGATAATGGCGACATCAATTCCCCAGGCTGCTGCAATGGTGTTGACGAACTGATCAATCTCGGGGAATGCGTCGCCGTCGTCAATGTACACGCATTGGGGCATGGGCAGGTTTGCTTCCTGACATGCCATTCGCGTGAGCCAGAGCATGGTGGTGGAGTCCTTGCCGCCAGTCCAGCCCAGGGCCACACGGGATGATGCGTTGGCGATGGCTTCAAGGATATGTTGCCTGGAAAGATTGCATTTTTCCTGTACGGAAAGTGCCCAGTGCTGGGCACGTGTTGTGGCGTCCATTGCATCACCGTTCCTGAGTGAAGAATGAGGTAAGGAGTGCGCTGCAGTCCAGTATCGTCCGCGGGGGGGCGAACGGCTGCGCACTGGCGACAATCCAGAAGGCGTCGTCATGGGTATGCATGCCGGTCAGTGTCCCGCGTTTGAAAATTTCATTGGAAATGGCTCCCTTGGGATCGAACCCCCGGTGCGGCACAAGCACGAGATCCGGCGCAAGGTGCGCGCAGGGGCCGGAATAAATGTCCTCGCGTCGTTTGACGTCCTGGAAAACGGGCTGGTGCTCGAAGGTCAGGGCGCGGAAAACGGCTTCAATCTCCGCGCGCAGGGCCGGGACATCGGCCGGCAACACCGTGCCGCGGGCAAAGCGATCTGTGCGATTGAGGTAAATCCTGCCGGGATCAAGCGCAAAAGCCCTGGTCTGTGCAGGGTCAAGATGCGAGATCATCCGTGGGTTGTCGTTCAGGAACCGCAGGTATCCGGATTCCTGGAGCACGGTATTGCAGTACACCTCCTGTTGCAGGGAGGTGAAACCGTGATCGGACAGGAACATCATCATGTGCTCATCGTTGCCGGATCGTGCGATGAACGATGTGCAGAGCTCTTGCAGCACGTTGTCCACGGCCGTATAATAGTCGAGGAATGATTGTCTTGCGTCGCTGCCTTCGTCGGCCCAATGGTCGAAGTGGAAATGATGCAATCTGTCCGTGCCGGTAATGACCAGGAAGAACAGGTCCCATTCCTCTTCCTTCAGCAAGGTTGTGGCAATGGTGCGGCGACTGGCAAGGGTGGCATGGAGTTCCGGATACAGTTTGGCAGGGTCGGCGCGGATTGCGGCCAGGTCCACATCAATGCGGTAATTCATGGCCTGCAGCCGTGGCAGCAGTGCGGGCGGGAACACCGCCCGCGCCAGGTCCGGCGCCACGAATCCGGAGATCAGCACGCCGGGAAATGCGCGCGCCGGGTACGTGGCCGGGAGGTTGATGACGATGGATCGCCTGCCCGTCTGGCCAAGCTTGTCAAATAACGTCGGGCACTTGACATCGAGAAACGTCGGGAAGGCCAGGGCGTGGTCGCGGGTGATATCCGTGAAGCCGAAGATGCCGTGATGGCACGGCGCTTCGCCGGTGGCAAAACTCGTCCAGGAGACCGAAGAGATGGGCGGAAGGGTGACTTCCATGGCCCCGAAGGCATTGGCCGATGCAATGCCATGCAAAAACGGCATGACGCCTTGTTGCATCATGGAGGCAAGCAGGCCATGCGGGACTCCATCAAGGCCAATCACCAGTGCTTTTTTTCCCATGGTGTGGTCCACTCAGCAGGTTATACGCCGCGAAACAGAAACGCGACGGTTTCCAGAAGAATCGTCAGGTCCAGAAAGAACGAGCAATTGCGGATGTAATAGAAATCGTACTCAAGGTTGTCATGGATGGCTTGGTGCCGATCGACGCTGATTTGCCACAGCCCGGTGATGCCGGGCTTCACGCGCAGCCGCAGCCGTTGCTCGTTCGTGTATGAGGCAGTGATGAACGGCATTTCCGGCCGCGGTCCCACAAGGCTCATTTCGCCTTTAAGCACATTGATCAACTGCGGCAATTCATCCAGGCTGGACTTTCGCAGCAGGCGACCAATCCGTGTAATGCGCGCATCACTGCTGCAGGCGGGGGTGCAGGCGTATGGATCCGCGCCGCAATGCATGGTGCGGAACTTGAACATGCGGAACGGGACACCGAGGAGCCCTGTACGCTCATGGGCGAAGAATGGATTGCGGCGGTCCTGCAGATAGATGGCCAGGGCAATGAGTACCAGCAACGGCGACAGGACAAGCAGTATCATGGCGCTGCATGCAACATCGAAACATCGCTTCGTCAGTGTGTAGAGAGCAAGGCATTTCGGATGAAAGCGGACAATGGGAATATCGCCGAGCACCGTGGCGTGGATTTCATAAATTGAATACCCATGGAGGTTGGGCACAAAACTCATCTCCAGGCCAAGCGTCTTGCATTGCTCGGCAATGCGGTACAACTTGTCTTCGCGGATGTCGGAGATGGTGACGATGAGTTCCTCTGCCCGGTGCTGCACGGCAATTTCTTCAAGATCCTGTATGGTGCCAAGCACCGCACAGGACGTTTTTTGCATCAGGCCGGAGGAATGAAAGACGTCTCCAAGCTTCTTGGGGTCGTCATCAAGAAACGCAACCGGCACAAGGCTGTGTCTGGAAGAACCGATGACGGAAAACAGCGTTTTTCCGAGCTTGCCGGCGCCGTACATGATGATGCGCTTGCCGGATCTGATCTTCAGGAAGAGGAGACGATGGTGCAGGGCGATGTGTCCGTAGAAAATCGTCACGGAAGAAATGACAAATGCCCCGGCAAAGAACAGCAACGTGGCTTTTGTTAAAAATGGATACAGTACAAGAAGGACTGTGGCAAATCCGAAACACAAGCCCTTGAGGGTGCGTTTGGAGTGTTCAATGTCTAAAAAACTTTTCTCGTCGTTGTATACGCCGGCAACTGCAAGGGAAAGAATCCACAATACCGTAACCAGCGATGCAAGGACTGGTTCTGCGAATGCCGGATGTGCGGGAAACGGTTCGCAGATGATTGTGCAAAGGACTCGGAACACGAAGATGGCAAAAAAAACTGCCAGGGCATCGAAAACGATCAAGGCTCCGGTGAAAAGGTGCGAGCCCTGATATGCAGAAGTCCGTTGCGGTGAATCGGTCATGAGTGCGTCCCGCCATGCCTGTTGTGGAAGTACAGCCAATCTCATTTGAACACATACGGAAAAATGAGGCAGTTGGCTAGCATTGCCTCCATGTGGGCAGGCCGGGCGCGCAACCTTGCACAGGCCATGGTGGTGGGGGCGGGCCGCGGTTGACCAGCCGCCGCTGTCCCGGTATTGGCAGCGGGATCGAGGTGTCCGCCATGCCCCGCAAATTCGCCAGAAGCTTTTCCTATGCCTGGGCCGGCCTGTGCTGCGTGGCCCGCACGCAGCGCAATTTCTGGATCCATGGCGCCATTGGGCTGGGCACCCTTTCCCTGGCTGTGTGCCTGGGGCTGCCGCGGCAGGAACTGGCCATCATCCTGGCCATGTGCACCCTGGTGCTGGCCATGGAAATTGCCAACACGGCGGTGGAATTTCTGGTGGATGTGTTGTGCCCGCAGCATGATCCGCGGTATGGACGCGTGAAGGACATCATGGCTGCCGCCGTGCTGACAAGCGCCCTCGGCTCCGTGGCCGTGGGAGTGGTCCTTATGGCGCAGCCGATCTGGCTGCTATTGCAACCCTGAGGCGCACCATGCATGCCTGCGGTGTGAGTAGAGCCGGGCCTCGCCATACGAGCAATCAGGACGCCTGGAGCATTACCGAGCCCCTGGCGTGCGGCATGTCCCTGTGCATCGTGAGCGATGGCGTGGGCGGCCGTGCTGCCGGCGAGGTGGCCTCCCGGTTTGTGGCCAAGGCCCTGCCTGCCTTGCTGCGTCGGGAGTTGACCAACACGCCCCAGACCGGGCCGCATGCCTGTGCCGACATTGTCGCGCGCTGTGTGCGCCGGGCCTCGCGCCATCTGCGGCAGCATGCCCAGCGTCTGCCGGCGCTGACGGGCATGAGCGCCACCCTGGCCATGCTCCTGCTGCGCGACGACGAAGCCCTGGTGGCCCACCTGGGCGACAGCCGCGTCTACCAGCTGCGAGACATGACCATCACCCCCCTGACCGAGGACCATTCCTTCACCGCCAACCTTGTGTCCATGGGCGATCTGCGCTCGTCCCAGGCCTTCCGGCATCCGGCCCGGCATCAGCTCATGCGCTGCCTGGGCATGCAACGGGACCCGCAGCCGGACGTGACCATGGTCCATTGCCTGCCTGGGGACCGCTTCCTGCTCTGCACGGACGGCGTATCCAAACCCCTGGGGGACGACACCCTGCGGCTGCTCCTGACCCGTGACGGCATGCCCGAAACCCTGGCCCACGGTCTGCTGGCTGAGGTGGATCGTCGCAAGGGCAAGGACGACGCCACCGCCGTGTTGGTATTCGTGTAGGGCCTGGAAACTGCCGTGTATTGCCTCGGAACATCAACCCTGCACGGCTGCAGTGTTGATGTGGGAGCGCACTCAGTAGGTCTTGCGCTTCAGGAAGCCTTCGCCCAGCACCGTGGAGGTGGACAGGGTGATCATGAACGCCCGGGGATCCTGGGTGTAGACCAGTTCCTCCAGCCGCTTGATCTGGATGTTGTTGACCACGGCCAGCACCACTTTTTTGGGGCTGTGGGTGAACCCGCCCTCGCCCGTGAGCAGGGTGCAGCCGCGATGCAGCCGTGTGGTGATGCTTTCGGCGATGCATTCATATTTGTCGGAGATGATGAGCGCCATTTTGCGCTGATTGAACACCCCCAGAAAGTATTCAAGGGTGGCCGAGCAGACGAAGATCATGGCCAGGGAATACAGCACGGCGTGCAGCGGCAGGACGACAAGACCGGCACCCAGGATGAAGCCGTTCACCAGAAAGTTGAAGCGCCCCACGGGGAAGCCGTATTTCTGGAAGACGAGGATGGCGATGATGTCTGTCCCCCCCAGGGACCCCATGGAGTGCAGGGCAATGCCCAGGCCGGCGCCCATGAGCGCCCCGCCAGCCAGCACGGCCAGCACTGGGTCGGCCACATGCATCGCCGGGCGCACCAGCTCCAGGCACAGGGTCAGCATTCCGGCTCCAGCCAGACTGTACCAGAAAAATCGCCGGCTCACCCCGATCCAGCCCAGCACGTACAGCGGCACGTTGAGCAGGGCGTACCACACAGCCGGATCCGGCACGCCAAGCACGTAATACAGCAGCATGCTCAGGCCGGAAATCCCCCCCGCCAGCATGGTGTGCGGCAGGGCAAAGCCGTTGAATCCCGCGGCATACAGCACCGCGCCCAGGGCCAGCAGCAGGAGGTTCTTCAGCACAAACATGGCGTACTGCCGGTCGCCGGGTGCCGGGTCCATGCAGTCGGGATCCGTGCATCCATTGCTGGTGTGCTCGGGAGCGTCGGAAGAGGAGGGGGGCGTGATGGTCATGATGGATGGCTGCCGATGTGAGGCGGGATCTTGGGTTGGCATTGCCTGCGTTGCCTAGCATTAAATTTGCGCGAAGGCCACATTACCGTTTTGACATTTTTTAATTTGTGATACAGCTGCGCCCAGCATCGCAGACGCAACGGGCGAGTGTGCAAATGCAGGGAGCCGTGGCGCAGCATGCAATGCGACGGCAAGTGATTCCGTTTTCGCGGAACTGCTGTTTTCATATGATAAACGGAATGGGCGAGCGAGGGATCATGGATCACGAGCAGATGGAGTTCTTCAAGACGCTGTTGAAGGGCATGGCCAACGAGATATTGCAACGCGGCGACGACACGGTGGCCTCCATGCAGGGCGGCGACATGGACATGCCCGACCCGGCGGATCGGGCCTCCGCAGAATCGGAACGCGAGTTTTTGTTGAGCCTCAGACAACGCGAGCACACCATGCTGCGCAAAATCCGCGAAGCCCTGCAGCGCATCGAGGACGGCGAATACGGCGAATGCGAGGAATGCGGCGAGGCCATCGGCGTTGCCCGGCTCAAGGCCCGGCCAGTCACCACCTTGTGCATCCACTGCAAGCAGCGCCAGGAACAGCTGGAAGCCGTGCCCGGCACCGGCAGCGGCCCGCAGCCGCAGCAGTATGAGTTTTAGAGCCTTTTATGTTTGAAAAAGGACGTTGCGAGAGGGGAAACCTTTTTGCAAAAGGTTCTCCCCTCTCGCGCTCTCCCCTTCCAACACTTTGATCGTATTTTGCAGTCCTAACAAAAAAGTCTTTGGAAAGGGGGTGCGGGGGAAAAACCTTTCTCCAGAAAGGTTTTCCCCCGACAGCTCTTTTCAAGGGTAACGTGCTCTAGTGCTCGAAGGCCACGCTCATGTATTCCTCGATGGTCGTCAGCCCTCGCAGCACCTTGATGGCGGCATTCTGCTTGAGGGTATGCAGCTTGCCGGCCTCCACGGCGGTGTTGCGGATGGTGGCGGAGCTGGCGCGTTTGAGAATCAGGTCCTGCATGGCCTGATCGATCTCCAGGATTTCGTACACGCCGATGCGTCCTTTGAAGCCCGTGCGGCCGCAACGCGGGCAGCCCACGGCGCGGCGGATGCGGATCTGCTCCGAGGTCTTCACCTGCATGGCTTTCAGGATGTTCGGCGTGGCCAGAAACTCTTCGCAGCAGTCCGTGCACACGCGCCGCACCAGCCGTTGCGCCACGGACACCAGCAGGGTGGAGGCCACCAGGAACGGTTCAATGCCCATTTCGGTGAGCCGGGTGATGGTCTCGGCAGCGTTGTTGGTGTGCAGGGTGGAAAGCACCTTGTGGCCGGTCAGGGCTGCGCGCACGGCGATATCCGCCGTTTCCAGGTCCCGGATTTCCCCCACCATGATCACGTCCGGATCCTGACGCAGCACGGAGCGCAGGCCCGAGGCGAACGTCATGCCCGCCTTTCTGTTCAGCTGGATTTGCGCAATGGAATCCATGCGGTATTCCACGGGATCTTCCAGGGTGACGATGTTCACGTCCGTGGTGTTCAGCCGCTTGAGCAGGGCATAGAGCAGGGTGGTTTTGCCGCTGCCCGTGGGGCCGGTGGCCAGGAGCATGCCGTAGGGGCGTTTGAGTCCCACTTCGATGATTTTCTGCTCGCGCGGATCAAGGCCCAGCTGCTCCAGGTCCATGGCGTCGCCGGACTGGTCCAACAGCCGCAGCACCACCTTTTCGCCCCAGATGGTGGGCATGGTGGAGGTGCGCACGCTGATTTCGCGCTCCCGGGTGCGGTAGGTGAAGCGGCCGTCCTGCGGGATGCGGGAGACGGAAATATCCATGTTTGAAAGGAGCTTGATGCGCGAGATGAAGGGCAGGTAAAACTGCCGGGGCGGGGCCGGGGCTTCCTCCAGCTTGCCATCCACCCGGAAGCGCACCAGGATGGACTCCTGCCGGGGCTGGATGTGGATGTCCGAGGCGCGCCGCTCCAGCGCCGCCACCAGTGTGGAGTTCACCAGCTTGATGATGGGCGCGTCCTCGGCCATGTATTGCAGCGAGGAGATGGTGAAGGTGGAGTCCTCCGCGCCCTGCGGCCGCTCCACGTCGTAATCCACATCGGCAATGCCTTCCAGCATCCGGCCGTAAATTTTGTAGAAGTAGGAGACGTACTCCTGTTCCGTGCAGATCACCGGCTCCACATACAGCCGGGTGAGCTTGCCGATGATGTCGATGGCGTTGAGGTCCGTGGGGTCCATCATGGCCAGCATCAGCATGTCGCCGGTGTGCTTGATGGGCACCAGCAGATGCTTGTGCGACACAGCCTCGGGCACCACCTGCGACAGCGAGACATCGGGCGGATACAGTTCGGGGTCGAACAGCTCCACCCGCAACTGCTTGGCCAGCAGCCGCACGATGCTGCGCTCATCCACCAGATTGCGTTGGATGAGGTACTGCCCCAGCTTCATGCCGTAGCTTTTGTGCGCGGCCAGGGCCTTGTGCAGATCTTCGGTGGAAAGCAGGCCTTCCTCCACCAGCATTTCACCCAGGCGTTTGCGGTCTCCCGTGGCCGGGGCAGTGTGCGAGGGGTCCAGCCGGAACCGGGGCGGGGCGATGTCGGCAGACGCAGGCCGGGACAAAGGCTCCTTGCCGGGTGCGCCTGCCGGGCGACGTGCAGGTGGATCAGTATGCATGTCAAAAGGGTATAAGACTTTGCGCGTTCGGTCAACGCGTGGCAGCCCCTGCCTTGGCTGCTTCCGGCGTGGACTTTGCGCAGATTTTCAATGGGTGCAACAATGCTTACACGGCCCGGGCCGTGTTGGACCCGCGCATTTCGGTAATCAGCCGGTGCAGCTCCAGGCTTTGCCCTGCCAGTTCGCCCGTGGCGTGGGAGGATTGGCGCATGGCGGAATCCATTTCCTGGGCAATGGTATGGATGGCCTCCACCGCGGCGTTGATGCTCTCCGAAGAGGCGGACTGCTGTTGCGAGGCGGCGGCGATGGACGCCACCTGCTGGGCGGTTTCCTCCGCCAGGGAGACGATGCGCCGCAGCGCCTCGCCGCTGCGCTGCACATAGCCGGCCGCCTGCTCAAAGCTCATGGTGGTGCCGCGGGTGTTCTCCATGTTTTTGCGGGCGCTGGCCTGCACGGAGGAGACGGAGCGGGCCACGTCCTTGGTGGCGGCCATGGTTTTTTCCGCCAGCTTGCGCACCTCGTCCGCCACCACGGCANCCGGGCCGCCTCAATGGCGGCGTTCAGGGCCAGCAGGTTGGTCTGGTCGGCAATATCGGCAATCACGGTCATGATCTGATCGATTCCCTGGGCCTGGCGCTGCATGTCTTCCATGTCTGCCCGCAGGGATTCAGCCTGGCTGCTCACCCGGCCAATCAGGGCGATGACGTCGTTGATGACGGCTTCGCCTGCCGCCGCCTGCTCGCGCGTGGAATCGGCGATTTGCGCGGCCACGCCGGCGTTTCTGGCCACCTCGGTCACGGTGGCGGACATCTGCTCCATGGCTGCTGCGGCCTGGTCTGTCCGCTGGCGTTGCTGTTCCGCGCCGGAGGTGGTCTGGTCGATCTGCGAGGACAGTTCGGTGGAAGCCTGCGAGACGAAATCCGCAATCCGCTGGGCCTTGTGGGCGGCGTCGGCCAGCATGTGCATCTGCGCCATCACCTTGTGCTCGTTCTGCCGGATGGGGGTCAGATCGTGCCACAGGCTGAAGGCGCCGATGAGGTTGCCATCCAGATCCCGGACCGGGGAGGTGGACAGGCTGATCACGCTGCGCCGGCCCGAGGGCGCGTGGTGCTCGATCTCTTCCTTGCGGGCCTGGCCGGTTTCGATGACGCGGGTGATCACCTGGGCGGCCCCCTCCCGGCAGCCGGGTTCGCGGCAGAACAGGGCGCCGGCCTCCTGGCCCAGGGCCTGCTGCAGGCCGCCGCGCAGCTCCAGCATGTCCAGCATTTCCTGGTTCACAAATGTGGTCCGACCGGCGGTGTCCGCCACCAGACAAGGAAAGTCGATGCCTTCCAGCACGCCCTGGGCAAAGCCCAGGCGCACCTTGAGTTCGCGGACCATGGCTTCGATGGCGGTCTTGAGGATGCGCATCTCTCCCTTGAACCGGCCGGCAGCAGTGGCGTTCAGGGAACCGCAGGCCACTTCCTCGGCAAAGGCGCTCAATGAGGCCAGGGGGGAGAGCACCACCCGGCGCACAAACTCCATGCTCCCGGCCACCACCACAATGACCATGGCCAGAATGCCCAGCCCCACGGCGGTGGACCCAGCCACCACGGCATCCATGCGGTGCAGACTGGCGGCGGACTGGTCGGCAATGAAGGTGTCCAAATTCTGCATCAGGGCTGCAAAGGTCTGTTCACTCTGTTCGTTGATCAGCGCATAGGCGTTTTTGGTTTTGAAATCGAAATGGAGCGTTCTGGCCTCGGCATATTCGCCGACGATCTGGCTGCACAACGCGCGCACAGTGTCGGGCGCATCATGCCCGTTCAGAAAGGCGTGCATGGCCTGCTGCTGGGCATCCATCAGCGCGCCCACGTCCTTCATGACTTCCGGCTTGCTGGAGCCGAGGTAGCGGAACATGGAGAGCCGCATGGAGAGCAGCGTGTGCTGGAAGGCGGCCAGTTCGTTCTGCCGGGCCATGGTTTGGCTGCCCTGGGCATGGATGCGGGCGCTGTTGGCATAGGAAAACCAGCCTTGCACAGCGGCCAGGATGGCGAACAGAACAAAAACGGCAAGCATGCTGCCGCGGATGAAGCCGATACCCGAGGTGCGGAGGCGAGTGGCCATGGCGTGCTCCTGACGGAGAGGAGATCCCCCGGCCGGGTGCCGGTCGAGCCGGCCGGGGGAACCTGCGAAAGGTTATCGGGAAAGGGCGTCCACGGCCACATCGGCGGCCAGCAGATCCTCGGGGGCGAATTCCTTGGTCAGCATGCCGTTTTCCTTGAGGAAGGCGTGCAGATCCACCAGATACTGGCGCAGGCCGTCCTTGTTGCGGGCGAGCTGCTCGGCGCGGCTGTGGATGCGCACGGAATCCAGCATGGCTTTCAGGTCCGCCTCGCTGTACGGCGCTTCACCCTCAAAGGTCTTCTCGTTGAGAATGGTCATGTACTCCGCCCAGTTGGCCGAATCCTTGGACCACTCCACCGCCTGGGCCCAGCCCTGGATGACCTTGATGAGATCCTCGCGGGGAATTTCAGCCAGCACGTCGGCCCGGGCCACCAGACCTTCGGGAATCACCCCTTCCCAGCTGGCGCTGGTGGCGATGACTTCGCCCCCGCCGTCGCGCTCGGCGCGCAGGGCCTGGGGATCGTAATTGACGATGGCCTGGAACCGGCCGGAAATGAAGTTGTCCGCCAGGGCCTCGGGCTCCAGTTCCACCAGCTGCGCATCCTTGAGCGGCACATTGATGGAGGCCAGATACTTGTTGAGGAAATACGTCACCGAGGGCTGATTGAGGTAAATGCCCACGGTGGAGCCCTTGAGCTGCTCGGGCGTGACGCCCTTCTTGACGATGATCTTGTCGCCGCCGAAGGACCAGTCGGTCTCGGCCACGATCTTCAGGGGCGCGCCCGCCATGTACATGCCCACCCAGGAGCCCATCATGTCGCAGGCGATGTCGATGCGCTTGTGCTCCAGCGCGCCATTGAGTTCCTGGTTGGATCCGAAGTTCACCACCTCCACCTCCAGCCCCAGGGTTTTCCAGAACCCTTTGACGTCGGCCACATTAAGGGGAGAGTACGCGATCCAATGGATCATCCCGATTTTGTAAGGCCTGGCCTGGGCAGTGGTGGCGCCAGCCAGAAGCAGGCACGCTGCCATGACAAGGCCGACGACTCGTAAAAACCTGCAATACATGGATAACTCCTTAAGATTGGAAGAGCGCTCGGGCGGTGCGGAAGAGGAATCTGTGCAGAATATCAGCCTGCGATAACTATGTTCTCCTGAAATTGTCACAATTGAGCGACGGTCTTATGGCATAATGGTTTTTCATTCAATATAGGGATAATCCCCTAATCGCGCGCCATGCCAGTCAAGGGCATGCTCCAGGCGGGAAATTGCGCATCCTCCATGCGTTGCGGGAAAAACCAGTTGCCAGCCCATGCCGGCCATGGCACTCATGGAACACACGTCGCCTGTCGCCGTCCGCCTTCCACCGGGGGCGGAGGTTGTGCGGCAGTCAGGAATTCAGGCGAGCTGGACACGCACATGCACACCATGACGTCGCGCCCCCAGGCGGATGCTTCGCCGCCCGACCAGACTCCCCGCCCTCCCGAGGGCTTGTCCCGGGAGCCCCTCGTCCTTGTGGTGGATGACGAACCCCTGAACGTGCTGGTGCTGCAGGGGCTGCTCAAGGCGGAAGGCTTTCTGGTGATCGCCGCCAACAACGGCGAGACTGCCCGGGAACTGGCCGTTGCGCGGCAGCCGGACGTCATCCTGCTCGACATCATGATGCCCGAGGAATCCGGATTTCAGACGTGCGGGCTGCTCAAGCTGCATCCCGCCACCCTGGATATTCCCATCATCTTCGTCTCCGCCCTGACGGACGTGGAAAACAAGGTCAAGGGGTTGGAGCTGGGGGCGGTGGACTACATCGGCAAGCCTTTCGAAAAGGCCGAGGTTCTGGCCCGGGTGCGGCTGCATGTGAAGCTGGCCCGGGCGCGCAAGGCCCTGGTGGCGGAACAGGCGGCCAAGCTCCAGGAGCTTGCCGACGCCCAGCGGGCCATGCTGGTGCGGCCTGAGGACGTGCCCCAGGCCCGTTTTGCTGTCTGCTACCTCCCGGCGCTGGAGGCAGGCGGCGATTTTTACGACGTGCTGCCCGTCAAGGAAGGCACGTGCTGTTATTTTGTGGCCGACATCTGCGGGCACGATCTGGGCTCGTCCTTTGTCACGTCCTCCCTCAAGGCCTTGCTGCACCAGAATTCAGGCCCGTTGTTCAGCCCGGAAGAGACCCTCAAGACCATGAACTCCGTGCTCGCCACGGTGCTGTTCGGCGGCCGGTTCCTCACGGCCCAGAGCCTGCATGTGGATCGCCTGCGCAACCGGGCCGTGCTGGTGAACGCCGGGCATCCTGCGCCGGTGCATCTGCCGCGGGGCGGAGCGCCGGTCTTGCTGGAGGCGCAGGGGGACATCCTGGGCGTGTTCGCCTCGGTGTTTCTGGAGCCGCTGCAGTGTGCTGTTGCGCCAGGGGATCGCTTTCTGCTGTACACCGATGGCCTGCTGGAGCGATTCCGGCCGCCGCGGCGCACCCTGGCTGCGGGGCAGGCGGCGCTGCTGGAGAGTCTGGCCCGGCATGCGGCCGCTCCCCTGGAAGAATGCGCCTGGGCCGTGGCCCGGGACCTCGGCGTACCGCAGCATGCTGCCGAGGACGACACCGTGCTGCTGCTGGTGGAGGTGTAGGCCGCATGGGGGGGCAGCAGCCATCATGCAATGTGGCGGCCCGCGTGGAAGGCGCGCGGCTGCAGTTGCGCATGCCGGCGGCGGTGGCCTGCATCGAGGACGCCTGCCGCCTGGCCCGGGAGCATCTGGCCCGCCACGATGCCGCCCAGGAGGGCTTCACCCTTATCCTTGGCATCCGGGAAGCCTTGCTCAACGCCATGCTGCACGGGTCCGGGAACGATCCGGCCAAGGTCGTTTCCCTGATGCTGGAAGTGGAGTCGGACCGGGTGAGTATTGAAGTGGAGGATCAGGGCCCCGGCTTTGACTGGCAGGCCCGCTCCCTGGAGCCGCCGGCCCCGGAGGCCGTCTCCGGCCGGGGGTTGCCCATCGTCCACAGCTGTTTTGACGATATTGCGTTCAACGCCAAGGGCAATCGCATCCGATTGTCCAAACGTCTCAGGAGAAATGCGGCCATGAGCGAAATCACCCGCCAGGGAGAAACCGTTCAACTGACGCCGCGGGGCGATATTGTCGCCGCCGTGGTGCAGGAACTCAGGCAGGAGCTGAAAACGCTGGTGGACGAGGGCGCCCGCCATCTGGTGCTGGATTGCGCCGGGGTGGACATGGTGGATTCCGTGGGCATTGGCCTGCTCATCGCCACACACAATTCCCTCAAGGCCCGGGGCGGCGGTCTGGCCCTGATTCGCGTCGGCGATGATATCGCGAGCCTGTTCAAGGCGATGCGTCTGGACAAGCATTTCGAACTGCTACGGGGCTAGTGAACGTATCAACATGATGTAACAAGGGCGCTGCAGGGGGAAGAATCGCTCAATGGGAAGCGTTTTCCTTGGCATAACGCCTTGTTTTATACATAAGCACCAGGCGAGTTGCGGACAAGCGAAGGGAGGGGAAGCGTGGACGATTCCATTCTGGCCATGTTCGTGGAGGACGCGCGGGAGCATCTTGCAGACATTGAACAGGATCTGCTGGATATCGAAGAGGCCGGCGCCGGGTTTGATCCCGAGCTGGTGAACAAGGTCTTCCGCACGGCGCATTCCATCAAGGGCAGTGCGGCCTTTCTGGGCCTGTCGGCCATGCGCGATCTGTCCCACGGCATCGAAAACGTGCTGGATCAGGTGCGCGGCCATGATCTGATGCCGTCGCATCAGGTCATCAATGTCGTGCTGGCCGCCTTCGACGCCCTGAATCTCATGCTCGAGGATGTGGAGCATTGTGACGACGTGGATGTGGCGCCCCACCTGGAGACCCTCACCCGGCTGGTGCAGGGGAGCCTGCCGCCGGAACAGCGCGCCGCCGTGGTCACCATGTGCACCTTGCGGCTGCCGGACGGGCGCGAGGGCTTCACCATGTCCGAGCACGCGCTGGCCCAGGCCCGCAAGGGCGGCAACTACGTGTATCTGGTGGAATACGATCTCATTCATCATGTGCACAAGCGGAACAAGTCGCCCTTGGAGCTGTTGCGCTTTCTGGAAAAAAGCGGCCAGATTCTCGATTGCCGGGTGGATTTCCAGGCCGTGGGCACCCTGGAGGATGCGCCCTCCAACCGCATTCCGTTCTATCTGCTGTACGCCTCCATCCTGGAGCAGGATCTGGTGAAGGTCATCTTCCAGCTGCCCCAGGAACTCATTTATCTTGTGGACAAGGACACCAACCAGCCGTGCAGCACCGCGATGCCGCCGGCCGCATCGGCCGTGCGCCTGGCCGGCCCTTCGCCTGTGGTGCCCGAGGAGGTGGACGCCATGACGGCGGCCTTTGACCGCGCCGTGCAACAGCAGGCGGCCCAGCAGGCTGGCCGGGAAAGCAGCCAGGAAATTGGCCAGGAGATTGGCCAGGAGATTGGCCAGGGGATTGGCCAGGGGATTGGCCAGGGGATTGGCCGGGCAGTGTCGCCCCCCCCATCCACGGCCGACATGCCCGACGGCGTGGCGCTGGACCTCGCCCCCGCCGTCTGTCGGCTGCGCATTGCCGGTCGGGCCACGGCGGAGCGGGCGGCGGACCTTAAGCGGGCACTGCTCGCCGCCCTGGAGCAGCGTCCCGCCCTGGAGCTGGATTGCGCCGCCGTGGAGGAAGTGGACATCACCTTCCTGCAGCTTCTGTGGGCCACATGGCTGTCTGCCAAGGCTCGCCAGGTGGCGGTTTCCTGCACGGCCATGTCGCCGGTATTGTCGGGAGCGCTGCGCATGGCCGGATTTCACCGAGTGGCTTTTGACAGCTACGGCTTGCGCGGCTTCCCTGGCGCGATGTAAGGGTGGCGGTCGGGCCGTTGAGCCCTCTTGCGAAAAAGGAGCCATGCCATGCAGCACCCGCCCCCGGATGAGGCCTTTCGGGAAGAGATGGCCGAGCAGCTGGAGGTCGCGGAAAGCGCGCTGCTGGCCCTGGAACAGTGCGGCCTGCACGCGGGGCCGCGCTGCGTGGAACACGTGCAGGGGCTGTTCCGGGCCTTCCACACCATCAAGGGCCTCGCCGGCATGGTGGGCTGCACGGACGTGGCTGCCCTGACGCATGTGCTGGAGTCCATTCTGGAACCCGTGCGCCGAGACACCGCGCGCATGCTTCCGGATCTCCTGGAGCTGGTGCTTGCCGCGCGGGATCTCCTTGCCGCGGCTGTCCAGGCAGAGTCCTGCCATGTCCTTGCTGACGAGCTGCAGGGGATGACCCGGATCCTGGAGCAACGACTGCTTCCTGTGGCCCGGTCTGCAGCACCTGCGCCGGCACCCCCATTGCCCGAGGCCGCCGAATCGCCCCGATACCGTTGGCACGTGCGCTTCGCGCCCAACGCGCCGGACCTCTTCGGCCGGGTGGACGTGCTGGAACTGTTGCAGAGCCTGGAGGAGGCCGGAGCCCGGGGCCTCACGCCGCAGCCGCGCGGCATGGATTGCCTGGAACTGGTGGAACCGGCCACGCCCCTGCTGGCCTGGGAGTGCGAGTTTGACGGCCCGCTGGACGAAAACGGCGTGCGCGACCTGTTCATTTTTGTGGAAGACGCCGCCACCGTGACCGTGCGTCCCCTGGCGGCATCCGCCGAACCACCCGCGTCTCCCGTTGCGCCGGTTTTGCCGGTTTCGCCGGTTTCGCCGCCGGTGGCGACAGAAAAGAAGGAAAACGAGGAACGGGAGGCGACGTCCTCAACGCATTCCTTGCGTCGTGCCGCCCAGACTTCTGCCGCGGAGCCTCGCACGGCGAACCAGACCGACACCCGCGTGGATGCCCGGAAGCTGGAACATATGGTAGGGCTGGTGGGCGAGCTGGTCATTGCCCAGTCACGCTTGCTGGCCATCAGCACCCGGCTGGGCGATGCCCCCCTGCAGCGGGTGGTGGAGGAGCTGGAATACCTCTCCGCCTCCCTGCGCGATCAGGCCATGGGCATGCGCATGGCGTCCCTGGGCACGGTCTTTGGCCGCCTCCGCCGCACGGTGCGCGACCTGTGCCATGAGCTGGGCAAGGATGCCGCCTTTATTGCCCGAGGTGGCGAGACCGAGCTGGACAAGACCGTGCTGGAGCAACTGGCTACCCCCCTGCTGCATCTGCTGCGCAACGCCCTGGAGCATGGTCTGGAGACGCCGGCCGAGCGGCGCGCCGCGGGCAAGCCGCCCCGGGGCGCCATCACCCTCGACGCCACCCAGGCTGCCGGCACCGTGATCGTCACCCTTGCCGATGACGGCCGCGGCCTGGACCACGATGCCATTGCCGCCAGGGCGCAGGCGCTGGGGCTGGTGCGGGACGGGCAGGCGCTCTCCGACGACGAGCTGTTCGACCTGCTGTGTCAGCCCGGCTTCTCTCCTGCTCCTCCCCATGCCGAGGATGCAGACACAAGCCGGGGCCTGGAGCTGATGCGCCGCACCCTCGCCGCCCTGCGCGGTCAGGCGACGCTGACCAGCACGCCGGGGAGCGGCGTCACGGTGCAAATCCGCCTGCCCCTGACCATGGCCATCATCGAGGGCCTGCAGGTCCGGGTGGGGCAGGAACGGTTCATCATTCCATTGGCCATGGTGGAGGAGTGTGTGGAGCTGCACCGGCAGGGGCGGGGACGCGATCGGCTCCTGGCCCTGCGCGAGGCCCTCGTTCCCTGCGTCTTTCTGCGGGAGCTGTTTTCCGTGGCAGGAGAGACGCCAGCCATTGAGCATGTGGTCGTCACCCAGGCCGCCGGGCAGCGCACAGGGCTGGTGGTGGATGAAGTGCTCGGGCAGCAGCAGGCCGTGGTCAAGCCCCTGGGTGCGCTGTTTCGGCACCGGGCGGAGTTTGCCGGCGCGGCCGTGCAGGGCGATGGCGACCTGGCCCTCATCCTGGACGTGCCGCACGTGGTGCAGGCCGGGCGGGAGCAGCCGACAGGACGGTAAGGCAAGGTATTTTTGAAAGGAGTTCTCGGGGGAAAACCTTTCTGAAGAAAGGTTCTTCCCCCGAACCCCCTTTNAACCTTTTGCAAAAAGGTTTCCCCTCTCGCAACGCCCTTTTTCAAAATCCCCTCAGGACGCGGGCGTAGCCTCCCGCCAGAGTTCCAGCAGCGTCAGGTCGTCGGACTGGCTGGCCGTGCCGCGCCAGGCGTCCAGCCGGGCCACCAGGGTGTCGCCCACGGGGGGACGTTGTCCGTCCTGCGATTCGGCGTTCACGGCCTCGGCCAGGGCCGCCGCCATGATGGTCTCTTCGAACCGCTCTCCCTGTTCATTGAAGGCCTCGGTGAGGCCATCCGTGTACAGCAGCAGGCCGTCGCCGGGGGCCAGCTCCATGGAGACGGAAGGATAGCGCACGCCCGTGCTCACGCCCAGGGGCATGTCCGCCGCACGGGGAAAGGGCTTCCAGGCTTCGCCACAGCGCCACAGGGGGGCCGGATGCCCGGCCATGGCCGCCTGCACCTGGCCCGTGGCCGGCCAGAACCGGCAGACCAGACAGGTGACGAAGTATCCCTCGCGGGCAAGCAGGGTGTGCAGCGGCTCGTTCACCCGCTCCAGCAACTCGCCGGGGTGGGGGGTCAGATACGCCTGGGTGCGCAGCTGGGTCCACACCGCGGCCATGATGAGGGAGGCCGGGAGACCTTTTCCTGAAACATCAGCGACATAGAGAATGATGCTGTCATCTGGCAGCTCGATGCAGTCGTACAAATCCCCGCCCACGAAGCGCGCTGGACGCGAGAACGCCCACAACCGCGCGCCATGGCTCAGGGCCGGCAGGGCCGGCCAGAACAGGGATTGCAGCTTGGCCGCGGTCTGCAGTTGGGTCTCCAGTACCCGCTGGGCCAGACGCTCCTCCAGCAGCCGGGCGCGGATGATGGAGACCGCCGCCAGACAGGCAAAACATTCCAGCACCTTGGCGTCTTCCCCGTCAAAGTGGGGCTTGTGCAGGGCGTTGAGCACCTGGATGACGCCCAGCAGCTCATCCTGATAGATGATCGGCGCGCAGATGACGTCGCGGGTGATGAACCCGGTGGCCATGTCCGCCCGGTTGCAGAAGCGGGGGTCTTCCCGCACGTCCTCAATGAGCAGGGCCTTGCGGTGCTGGGCCACCCAGCCGGCGATGCCCTCGCCCGGCTTCAGGCGAATGGAGGACTTGAGGATATCTTCCGTGGTGGCGGGCGAGCCTTCGCCGGTGCGGGCGTACCAGAAGCTGAGTTCCTGGGTGGCGGGATCGTGCAGGAGAATGGACGAGGCCTGCGCCACGGTCACTTCCTCGGCCAGTTCCATGAGCCGGGGCATGAGCCGATCCATGGACTCGATGGCCGCCAGGGACTGGCTGGCCTTGAGCAAGGCTTCCATGCGCTCGAAATACAGGGATGCGGCAAGTGACGAATCCATGGCGGCACGCTCCTGCGTCCAGAAGGATGGATGGCGTTGCGTGAAAATAGGCGAGGGCGTGGCAAAAGGCAATCACCGCTGCGCGGGAAGCCGAAATCATCCCGCGCCGTGGCGCACCTTGAGCAGCCGGAAGCTGCCCGGCGCCGCATCCCTGAGAATATGCCGCACCAGGGCCAGGGGATTCACGTACCCGGCCGTCCAGTCCAGCCGCAATTCGGCCTGGCCCGGGGCAATCATCTCCGCTGTGGCCAGCATGGGCCGCACCTCCAGGGTGCGGTCGCCCTTCTTGCCGCTCACGGTAAGGAGACTGGAGGGCAGGGCCAGGAACTCGGCCAGCAGCGCGGGCAGGCGGTCCCGCAGGGGGTGCTCCTCGGGAAGCTCCAGGCGGTACAGATCCGTCATGGAATCCAGGACCTGCTTCTGGGGGCCGATGTCTTCCACGGCGGTCAGGGCGATGCCGGCAGGGAAGCGGCCGCCCAGCCGGCGCAGCGCTTCCGCGGGCTCGATGGCCTCGCGCAGCCAGAGGTCCAGGCATTCCTGCAGGCTCTCCACCCCCACGGGCAGGGCGCGGCCAAAGGAGACGCGGGGCAGGGGATGGAACCCTTGCGAAAAGGACAGGGGCAGCCGGGCGCGGCGGAAAGCCCGCTCAAACACCTGCGCCAGCTCGCGTTGGGACAGATACGCCGCCGGGCCCAGTGTCTCGTACCACAGCCGCAGTTGCACGGCCTTGTCGCCCAGGCTGGCCTTGGCCGGCGCGGCCTGCTCCGTCTCGTCCTGCAGGATCGTTGCCGGCGCGGCCTGATCCCGTGTGGCTTGGTTGAGGTGGTGGGCCGGTTCGTGTTCGCAGGCGCCGCACCGGGTGCAGCGGCCGTAGCGGCAGTCTTCCGTCAGGCTGCCGGCCAGGGCGCGGCGACGCTCGGCCAGGAGAAATTCCTTGCGCACGCCGGGATGCAGATGGTCCCAGGGCAGGGGTGCGGCAGGATCGCGGGCGTCGAGGTACGTGTCGGCCTCAATGCCGCACTGCGCAAAGACCTGCCGCCAGATGGAGATGTCCAGGCGGTCTGTCCAGCTGTCGAAGCGCACGCCCATGTCGCAGGCCAGTTCCACGGCCTGGGCCAGCCGGCGGTCGGCACGGGAGAACACGCCCTCCAGCCAGCTCATTTCCGACATGTGGAACTTGAGGGCCAGCCGGCGGTGGGGCTTGAACAGCGACTTCAGATAGCCGATGCGTTCCCGGGTCTCGCCCAGGCTGAGCTGGCGGTCCCACTGGAACGGTGTGTGCGGCTTGGGCACGAAGGTGGACACCGCCGCCGTGACCTGCAGCCGGCCCGGCCGGTCCTTGACCTCCCGGCCCACGGCCTCCACCTTGCGGCACAGGTCCAGAATGGCATCCATGTCCGCCCGGGTTTCCGTGGGCAGGCCGAGCATGAAATAGAGCTTCACCTGATCCCAGCCCAGGCGGAACAGCTCGCGCACGTGCTCCAGCAATGCCTCTTCGGTGACGCCCTTGTTGATGACGTCGCGCAGGCGCTGGCTGCCGGCTTCGGGGGCAATGGTCACGCCCGTGCGGCGCAGCCCGGCGATCTTGGCCATGACCGTGGGCGAGATGGATCCCACCCGCAAGGAGGGCAGGGAGATGGCCACCTGCTCGGCCCGGCAGCACGGCAGGCTGCGGTCGAACAGCTGCTCCAGGGCGGAAAAATCCCCCGTGGACAGGGAAAGAAAGGAAATCTCTTCGTAGCCCGAGTCCTGAATACCCTGTTCCACAATGGTTTCCAGGGTGTCCAGACTGCGTTCGCGCACCGGGCGGTAGACCATGCCGGCATGGCAGAACCGGCAGCCCCGGGTGCAGCCGCGGGCAATCTCAATGGTGTAGCGGTCGTGCACCGCACCGAAGGCCTGGGGCGAGCGCAGGGGATAGTCCACGGCATTGAGATCCGGCACGAAGACGCGCTCCACGCGCGCCTGGGGCACGGAAGGCACATACAGGCCCGGCACGGCGGCCAGCGCCTGCAGCAGCTCGCGGCGCGTCCGGCCGGCATCCCGAAAATCCGCCACCATCTCCAGTACATCCGGCAGAATGAATTCGCCATCGCCCAGAACCATGACATCAAGAAAGGGCGTCAGAAATTCCGCATTGCAGGTGATGCCGCCGCCGCCCAGGATCAGCGGCCAGCCTCCGAATTCCGCCTGACTCCCGGCGGGTGCGTCCGGGGCGCGCTGTTCGCTGCGGCGGGGAATGCCGGCCAGATCCAGCATCCACAGGGCGGTGGTGGCGCACAGCTCGTGGGTGAGGTGGAAGCCCACCACGTCGCACTGCGCCAGGGGCGTGCCCGTCTCCAAGGTGGAGAGGCGCGCGCCGTGGCTGGCCATGATGGCGGCGGCCTCGTCGTCCGGGGCATAGACGCGCTCGGCGAACAGACCGGGCCGGCTGTTCACGGTGTGCAGCAGGATGGCCTGGCCGGTGTACGACATGCCGACCTCGTACAGATCCGGAAACGCCAGGGCGATGCGGGCCCGGCAGGGGTCCGGCGGGGTGCGCAGGCTGCCGTCCTCGCTGCCGAGGTAGCGGGTGGGCCTGGGAAGCAGCGGGAGGAGTGTGCGCATGGTGGTAATGACGAAAACGCCCCCGGTGGGCAGTCGGCCTGATGTCTCGAATCAGACCCGCCGGCCGGAGGCGTTCTCGGAAGGGAAAAGGATGATGCGGAAGGAAGACAGCTACTTCTTGATGAGCCCGGAAATGCCGCCCATTTTGCCGCCCGCGCCGCCTGCCAGATTGGACAGGTTGCGCAGGGTGCCGGGGGTGGCCAGGGTGAGGTTGCTGGTGGCTTCCAGATATTTGTTCTTCAGTTCTTCCGGGCAGTTCTTGTACTGATACAGGACGTGCTCGGCCTTGATTTCGCCGCCGAATTCCTGCTCAAAAGGGTAGCCGAAGGGCAGCATCATCATCTGCACGCCGGCTTCTGTGGGGATGGTTTGCAAGATGGCGGGATCTTTGTAGAGGTCATCCTGAAATTTGGCGAGGATGATGTCGCCGGTGATGATCTTGGCGAGCCGGATGTCATAAGCCATGTGATGCGCTCCTTGGGCGTAACTGATTCGACACTGGTACGTAGGGGCTAGAGCGGCAGCTGTCAAGAGAGGGGCTGCGCTGGCGGGTGCCGGAGGGGCTGCGGCCGCGTTGCGTGCCGGGCGCGAAACAGACTTGACTGGCCAGACGTTCAAGGCTATTCTCATCCGTTCCATATTTTCATCGCAGGAGAAGACATCATGGCTCAGAAAATGACCTACCAGCCGCACACGACTCGGCGCAAGCGCACCCACGGTTTCCTGGTGCGGTCCCGGACCAAGAACGGCCAGGCGGTGCTGCGTCGTCGTCGGGCGAAGGGCCGCAAGCGGCTGGCTGCCTAGTTCGGCCGTTGGCACAGCCCCAGGTCCATTCCCGGACCCATCCCAAATGCCACAGGCTGCGGCATCGGCCGGAGTACCAGCAGTGTTACGACACGGGCCGTCGCTACGGCTCGCGGAGTTTCCTGGTGTTCGTGCGGTCGCGCGTCGTGGCGGAGTTGTTGCCGGGCTGCGGGCAGGCTGACGTCCTGGCGCAGCCGCAGCATCGTTTGGGCATGGCGGTGAGTCGCAAGATCGGCAAGTCCGTGGTGCGCAATCGGTGCAAGCGGGTGCTGCGGGAGTGGTTCCGGCTGCACCGGCATGTGCTTGCGTGGCCCGACACGGGATCGCCCGTGCCGACGCTGGCCGGGCTGGATCTGGTGGCCGTGCCGCGGCGCGGGGTGGACGTGCTGGCCCTGGATTTGGAAACCGTTGCTCGCGAGCTGACGCCTCTGGCACGGCGGGCCTGGAAAGACTGCCTGCATCAGGCTGCCTCCGTCCGCCCGTCCTGTGGTGGCGACGGCTGATCCGCCGCTGCATCGTCTTCTTGCGTCGTGCTGCATGAAAAAATCCGCCACGCCCCGCATTGGCCCTGTTGCAGGGCTTGTGATTTGGTGCATCAAAGGGTATCAGACAGTTCTCTCGCCGTGCTTGCCCCGCGCGTGCCGGTTTTGGCCGTCGTGTTCGGAGTATACCATCGGTGCAGTGCGCGCGTACGGCCTGGCGGCAGGAATGTTGTTGGGCATGTGGCGCATTCTGAGATGCAATCCCTGGAATGCCGGCGGGGTGGACCCCGTCCCGGAACGGTTGCCTGCGTGGTTTGCCAGGGCAGGCCTGGCTGGCCGACTGGAGCGGGCGGACGGCGCATGCCGGCCGCAGGGCTCCGGCGCGAACCTGCAGACGGCCGACAGACGGCGGGGCTGACGCACCGTGCGCAGACCCTCGCAGCAGGATCGCATCATGCGCCCGCCGCGCCTGCTCGGCGCGTGGCAGTGGGTGCGGGATGCGGCAACTCAACCGATTCGCAGCGCATGCGCTCGGCCTTGCGTGCCGGCCGTGCGGCGCTGCAGAGCAAGGCTCAGTGCACATGCAGAATTCTCCTGATCAAAAGCGCCTCATCGTTGCCGTGGTCCTGTCCCTGGGGGTACTCCTGGGGTGGGGGTACTTCTTTCCCGCGCCCAAGGCGCCGCCGCCAGTGGTGAACGCCACGGCCAGCAACACTACGCAAGCGCAGTCTTCCCCGGCCGAGCAGTTTGCCGCGCCCGTCACGCCTGAACCGGTAAAAACCGTGACTGGCACTCCCGTGGTGGTGCAGAGCCCGCTGTACAAGGCGGTCTTCAACTCCGCCGGCGGCTGGTGCTCCACGTTCCAGCTGCATCGCTATCAGGTGTCCATCGCCGATGGTGCGCCGGATGTGGATCTGGTGGCGCAGGGCGCCTCGGCCGCGCATCCCATGGGTGTGCTGCTCTCCAAGTACCCCACCTGGGACGTCTTTTCCTGGGGGCCGGCCCTGGGTGCGGACGGCCAGCCTGTTTCCGAGCTGAACCTGGCTGACGGCAAAAACGCGACCCTGTCCTTCGTGGGCGAGGCCGCGGGCATTCGCCTGAAGCGTACCCTGACCTTTGATCCTTCCACCTATTATATTGCCGAATCGCTGACCATCCACAACGTCAGCGAAGACGCCAAACAGGTGGGCGACGTCCGCTTCACCATGGCCGTGCTGCCCTTCACTGCCGACGGCGACAGCTACAACGTCACCCGCGTGGCCGCCTACGACGACGAAGGCTTCAAGGAAGATCAGGACAAGGACGATCTGCGCGAGAAAGGCTTCCAGCGCGACCTGGGCGTGCGCTGGGGCGGCATCATCAGCAACTACTTCATGGCCGTGGTCGCACCCGTGGACCCGAGCGCGCCTGGGCAGTTCCTGGCCAAAATCGAGGACGGCATCTTCCGCACCACCCTGTCCAAGCCGGCGGATCAGCTGGCCCCGGGCGCGGAAACCACCCTGCAGATGGGCTACTACCTCGGACCCAAGGATCCCGTCTACCTCAATGAGTTGCCGGGCAATTTGGCCGCCGCCATTGATTACGGCTTTTTCAGCGTCATTGCCAAGCCGCTCTTGGTGGCGCTCAACTACTTCTATTCGCTGGTGGGGAACTATGGCGTGGCCATCATCCTCCTCACCGTCTGCGTGAAGATTCTGTTCTGGCCGCTTTCCGCAAAGAGCTACAAGTCCATGGAGCAGATGAAAAAGCTGCAGCCCATGATGGCCAAGATTCGCGAAAAGCACGGCGACGACCGCCAGAAGATGAACGAAGAGATGATGAGTCTCTACAAGACGTACAAGGTGAACCCTGCGGGCGGTTGTCTGCCCATGCTGTTGCAGATTCCGGTGTTCATCGGCCTGTACCAGGCCTTGCTGGGCGCCATCCAGCTGCGGCATGCGCCGTTCATTTCCCACGTGCCATTCACGGATCTGGTGTGGCTGGCGGACCTCTCGGCCAAGGATCCCTATTATGTGACGCCCCTCGTCATGGGCGCCACCATGTTCCTGCAGCAGAAGTTGAGCCCCCCGCCCGGAGATCCCACCCAGGCCAAGATCATGATGCTCATGCCCGTGATCTTCACCTTCATGTTCCTCAATTTCCCTGCGGGACTGGTGGTGTACTGGCTGGTGAACAACGTGCTCTCCATCGCGCAGCAGAAGTGGATGCTCCGGAACGCCTGATGGCGCACGCAGCGCGCATCCTCAAGCCATGATTGCGGGAGAGACAATGGACGAGTTTCGGATTTTTGAAGGCAAAAGCATTGACGACGCCATATCCCAGGCCCTGACCTACTTCGACGTTGCCAGAGCCCAGTTGGAGATAGACATCATCAGCGACGCCAAGGCCGGCATCTTCGGCCTGGTGGGCGCACGCAAGGCGCAGATCAAGGCCCGGCGGCGGGAATCGCCCCGCAAGCAGATGGAAGCCGTGCGGGAGGCCGTGCGGGCCCCGCTGGAAGACGCCGCCGCTGCGGAACAGCCCCGGCCGCAAGCGCCTGCAGCGCCCGTCGCAGTCCAGGCGGATCCGTCCGCCACGGAGACGGCACCCATCTCCCCGGCGACCCCAGCCCCCGAAGGGACGGCCGACACACCCGATGCCGGGCCGGCGCCTGCCGGAAACGGCGGCAAAAACGGGCAGGAAAAATCCCGCCGCAGCCGCTCCCGTCAGAAGCCCGCGCGCAAGGATGGCGCCGCGCAAGGTGCGGAAGCCCCGGCTGCCGCGCCCCGGCCTGCCCGGTCCCGCCAGTCCGCGCAGATGTCGGAGGATTCCGGCGAAGCCGTCGCCCGTCCTGCCTCGTCAGCCCCTGCGGCGTCCGCCTTGCCCGACCTCGGCGACGAGCAGGCCGAGGCGGTGAAGGAGCAGGTCCAGCAGATGTTGGAACAGCTCCTGGCTCCCCTCGTGGGCGAACCGGTGCTGCAGCTCTCCATGCCCGAGCCAGGCAAGATTCTGGTGGGCGTGGATGCCGGCGAGGACGCCGGGCTGCTCATCGGCAAGGAAGGCGGCACCCTGGCCGCCCTGCAATATCTGGCCAACCGCATTCTGGCCAAGCAGTGCGAAGGGCCCCTGCCTCGCGTGTCCCTGGAGGCCGGCAACTACAGAGAACGCCAGGACGACACCCTGCGCCAACTGGCCCTGGGCCTGGCGGAAAAGGCCCGGACCACGGGCAAGGCCCAGTCCACGCGGCCGCTTTCGTCGTACCATCGCCGGGTCATCCATCTCGCCTTGCAGGAGGATGGCGGCATCGTCACCCGCAGCAAGGGCGAAGGCGCGCTCAAACGGGTGATCATCATGCCCAAGAAGGTCCGCCGTGCCCCGGGGCCGGAGGACGGCGCCGCAGTCGAGGCTGTTGCCGGTGCTGCGGACGCGCCCCAGACCAACGGCCGGCCCGAGGCGGGCTCCAATGGCAGTGCTGCCGACGGCGGCGAGTCTCCCGCCAAGCCGCGTCGGCCCCGGCGTCCCCGTCGCAGGCGCAGCCAGGGCGATGCCCAGCGGCAGGCCGCTGGCGCCGAGCAGGGCCAATCGGCCGGCGAACAGGATAATGTCGGGGGTGACACCGGGGGCGATATCAGGGGTGATATCGGGGAAGCCGCTGCCCCTGCCCCTGCCTCTGCCCCGGCACCCGAGCCGCCCACCGCGATGACGCCTGCCGAGACGTCCCCCGCGACGCCTCCCCCGCCGGCAGAGCAATAATCGGGCAGCGCCGTGTCCTACTCCGGGGACGACACCATCGCCGCCATCGCCACGCCGCCCGGCCAGGGCGGGGTCGGGGTGGTCCGGCTCTCTGGTTCGCACTGTCGCGAGGTGCTGGCCCGCATGTTCCGGCCCTCAGCCCGCGCAACTGGCGAGTTTCTCCCAAGACACCTGCACCACGGCCATGTGCTTGATGCGCATGGCCGGGTGCTTGATGAAGGCCTGGCCGTGTTCTTTCCCGCCCCCCGATCCTTCACCGGGGAGGATGTGGCCGAGTTGCACTGCCATGGCGGCGGCGCCATTCTGCGAGCGGTGCTGGAAACCGTGCTGGCCACGGGGCTGGTACGGCCGGCATCGGCCGGGGAGTTCTCCCGCCGGGCCTTTCTGCACGGCAAGCTGGATCTCACCCAGGCCGAGGCCGTGGCCGAGGCCATCGCCGCCCCCACCACCGCCGCGGCCCAACTGGCGCAGGACCGCCTTTCCGGAGCGTTGTCCCGACGCATCGACTCCCTGCGATTGATTCTGGAATCCCTCAAGCGCGACTGCTGCCTGGCTGTGGATTTCCCCGAGGACGAAGTGGAATGCCTGCCGCCGGATGCGTTCCAGGCGCAGGTGGCTGAGGTCCGCGAGGCAGTGGCCGGGCTGGCGGCCCAGCATCGCCGGACCCGTGTCTGGCGCGAAGGCGCGCTGGTGGTGCTGGCCGGGCGGGTGAACGCCGGCAAGTCCAGCCTGCTCAATGCCCTGCTGGGCCGGCAGCGGGCCATCGTTTCCGAGGTGCCGGGCACCACGCGGGATTATCTGGAAGAATCCCTGCTGCTGGCGGGCATGGCCGTCCGGTTGGTGGATACGGCTGGGCTGCGCGACCAAGGCGAGATTGTCCCCGGCGGGCTGGACGGCGCAGAAGCCCAGGGCATTGCCCGCAGCCGCGAGTTGATGGACGGTGCGGATCTGGTGCTGCTGGTGGTGGATGCCCGTTCGGACGCCGCCGCGCAGCCGCACAGCCCGGAGCGGGCCCTGCTGGCCCGGCTGCATGATCGGGCGCTGGTGGTGTTGAACAAGATGGACGTGGCGGCTGCATCGGCCCTGGCGGCCTTTCCGGACGCCGTGCCGGTGAGCGCGGCCACGGGCCAGGGGCTGGACAGCCTGGCCACCATCATGGCCGACCGGCTGGCCGCTGCCGCACCGGAGCCCAGGCCCGGGGAACTGACACCCAATCTGCGTCAGACCATGCTGCTGGAACAGGCCGATGCCGAGCTGGCCGCGCTTGCCGCCGAACACGCCGCCGGCATGCCCTGCGACATCCTGACCGTGCGTCTGGATGCCGCCGTGGCCCTGCTGGCGGAACTCACCGGCGCCATCACCAGCGCCGCCATTCTGGATCAGATTTTTTCCAGCTTCTGCATCGGCAAATAGGCGGGTATTCTTCCTGTTCCACTGCACGGATACCGGACGGTTGACGTGGGGCAGGACTCAATCTTCTTCCCCTGAAAAAGCAGGCGCATCGCGTCGGCCGCGCGCGCAACGCCAGGGTGTTTCCAAGGCGATCCATACTCATGCAGAATCAATCTCTTCTGGCGGAACTGAAGCGGGAAACGGCCCGCCGCCGCACCTTTGCCATCATCAGCCACCCTGACGCCGGCAAGACCACGCTTACGGAAAAGCTCCTGCTCTTCGGCGGCGCCATCGCCATGGCCGGGGCCATCAAGGCCAAAAAGGCCGGCCGCCACGCCACGTCGGACTGGATGGCCATCGAGCGCGAGCGCGGCATTTCCGTAACGTCCTCGGTCATGAACTTCGACTTCAACGGCTGCGCCATCAACCTGCTGGACACCCCGGGGCACCAGGACTTCTCCGAAGACACCTACCGCGTGCTCACAGCCGTGGACTCGGCCCTGATGGTCATCGACAGCGTCAAGGGCGTGGAAGCGCAGACCAAGAAGCTCATGGATGTCTGCCGCCTGCGCGATACGCCCATCATCACCTTCATCAACAAGCTCGACCGCGACGGCCGTTCCCCCTTCGAACTTCTTGACGACATCGAACAAAGCCTGGGCATTGAGGCCGCGCCCCTGTCCTGGCCCATCGGCATGGGCAAGCTGTTCAAGGGCGTGTACGATCTGCGCCAGGCCCGTCTGCGCTTTTTTGCCGGCCAGGAAGGCCAGACGGGACGCGACGCCCGCCCCAGGGAAGCCGTGGTGCTCCAGGGACTGGACGACCCGGCCCTGGACGAATTGCTGGGCGACACCGCCGCCGGGGAGTTGCGCCGCGATGTGGAACTGCTCGACGGCGCCGGCTACCCCTTTGATATGGACCGCTACCTTTCCGGCAAGCAGACACCGGTCTTCTTCGGCAGCGCCATCAACAATTTCGGGGTCAAGGAACTGCTGGAAGCCGTGGCGGACCTCGCCCCCGCGCCTCGCCCCCGCCGGGCCGATGTGCGGGACGTCTCGCCCCTGGAGGAGCAGTTCTCGGGCGTGGTCTTCAAGATCCAGGCGAACATGGACGCCGCCCATCGCGACCGTGTGGCCTTTGTGCGCATCTGTTCCGGCCGCTTCAGCCGGGGCATGAAGCTGCGGCATCACCGTCTGGGCAAGGACTTCAAGGCCTCCAATGCCATCCTGTTCATGGCCCAGGAGCGCAGCGGCGTGGAGGAGGCCTGGCCCGGAGACATCATCGGCATTCCCAACCACGGCACCCTGAACGTGGGCGACTCCCTGACCGCCGGGGAACCCCTCAGGTTCCTGGGCATTCCGCACTTTGCCCCGGAGCATTTCCGGCGGGTGCAGATCAGAAATCCCTTCAAGGCCAAACAGCTGGAAAAGGGTCTGGCGCAGCTTTCCGAGGAGGGCGCCATCCAGTTCTTCCGCCCCGTGACCGGCGGCGGCGTGCTCCTGGGCGCGGTGGGCGCGCTGCAGTTCGAGGTCATCGCCGAACGGCTGGCCTCGGAGTACGATGTGGAAGTGGAACTGGTGGGGACCAAATACAACGCCGCCCGCTGGCTGTTTGCCGAGAGCAAGGAGCCGCTGGACAAGCTGGCCCGGGAGGAACCCATGGCCATGGTCACCGATGCCGCCGGGTACCGGGTGATGATGTTCACCAGCCAGTGGATGATGGAACGGACCATCGAAAAGTGGACCGCCATCCGCTTCGAGGCCACGCGGGAGTGCGCCGATACGACGCTTTGACCGGTACACCACGCCGGCGGCAGGGTGGTTTCCTGGCCGCCGCGTGGGTGTGCTGCATCGCTGGCGGCATCAAATCGTCATGACGATGCGTGAATCGTCACAGAACAAGCCTTGACGCATTTGCGACTGTTCCACTATGGATAGCGTTGTTTGGTCATTTGACCAAGCGTATATCCGGACAATTCGCGAGTGGAGGCCGTCATGGCTGCGCAAAAATCCTTGTCCTTTCTGGACCGCTTCCTGACCCTGTGGATCTTTCTGGCCATGGCCCTGGGCGTGGGCGCAGGCTGGCTGATGCCGTGGATCAAGGACGTCATCAACTTTTTTTCCATCGGCACCACGAACATTCCCATCGCCATCGGGCTCATCGTCATGATGTACCCGCCCCTGGCCAAGGTGCGCTACGAGGAGTTGCCGAAAGTCTTCAAGGATGTGAAGATTTTGGGATTGTCCCTGCTCCAGAACTGGATTGTCGGGCCGATCCTGATGTTCCTGCTGGCCATCGCCTTTTTGTCCGGCCATCACGAGTACATGGTGGGGTTGATTCTCATCGGTCTGGCGCGGTGCATCGCCATGGTCATCGTCTGGAACGACCTGGCCGAGGGCGACTGCGACTATTGCGCCGGTCTGGTGGCCTTCAACTCCATTTTCCAGGTGCTGTTTTTCACGGCCTATGCCTGGTTCTTCATCACCGTGCTGCCGGGGGCCATCGGGTTGAAGTCTGAAATCGTGAACATCTCCACGGGGCAGGTGGCCACGTCGGTGTTCATTTACCTGGGCATCCCGTTCATCGCCGGCGTGGTGACGCGCATCTGGGGACTGAAGAAGCGCGGCAAGGACTGGTACGAGCAGGAATTCATCCCGCGCATCAGTCCGTTTACCCTCATTTTCCTGCTGTTCACCATCGTGGTGATGTTCTCGTTCAAGGGTGACAAGATAGTGGAGCTGCCCTTCGACGTGCTGCGCATCGCCATTCCGCTGTGCGTGTACTTTGTGGTGATGTTCCTGGCTTCTTTCTGGATGTCCTGGAAGGCCGGGGCCAACTACGAGCAATCTGCCACCCTGTCCTTCACCGCGGCGTCCAACAACTTCGAGCTGGCCATTGCCGTGGCCATTGCCGTCTTTGGCATCGATTCCGGGGTGGCCTTCGCCGCGGTCATCGGGCCACTGGTGGAAGTGCCGGTGCTCATTGCCCTGGTGCACGTGGCGTTTTACATCCGTCGGAAATACTTCCCCAACGCCATCCAGACCCCGGCCGGCGTGTGCCACGTGAGTTGCAAGACGGGGAAGTAGGAAGAAGAAAGAAACGGGATGAATGCGGGGGGCTGAGTTCCCCCCGCACGCCCACCAGTGGTGAAGAAGGAAGAATAATGAGCAAGTTACGAATATTGTTCTTGTGCACCGGGAATTCCTGCCGCAGCCAGATGGCCGAGGGGTGGGCCAGGGCCTTGAAGGGCGAGGAACTCGACGTCGCCTCCGCCGGCATCGTCCGCCATGGCATGAACCCCCGGGCCGTGCAGGCCATGGCCGAGGCCGGGGTGGATATTTCCGGGCAGACCTCCAAGACCATCGATGACCTGCCCGGCCTGGACTTCGACTGGATCATCACCCTCTGCGGCCACGCCAACGAGAGCTGCCCCACGGTCTTTGGCCCGGCCAGAAAGCTGCACATGGGCTTCGACGATCCGCCTGCCCTGGCCGCCGAGATTGCCAGGGACGCCCCCACCGAAGAAGCCGCGATGGCCCCCTACCGCCGGGTGCGCGATGAAATCAGGGCCTTTGTGGAAGGATTGCCTGATTCGCTGGAGTCATAATAGAAAAAGTCTTTGGAAAGGTTCTTCCCCTCTCGCGCTCTCCCCNAGAAAGGGGTTCCCCCAGGAACTCTTCTCAAAGATAAAATGCCCTAGCGCGCCCAGCGGAGCCGCAGCGCATTGCCCACGACGCTTACGGAGCTCAGGGCCATGGCTGCGCCGGCGAGCATGGGGCTCAGGGTTGGTCCGCCGAAGGCGTGCAGCAGTCCGGCCGCCACGGGGATGCCCAGGATATTGTAGCCGAAGGCCCATCCCAGATTCTGCAGGATGTTGCGCCGCGTGGCCCGGGAGAGCCGCAGGGCCGTGATCAGGCTGCGCAGGCCGCCGGAGCCGCCGGCTCCCAGCAGCACCACATCCCCGGTTTCCACGGCCACATCCACCCCTGATCCCATGGCCAGGCCCACGTCGGCCGTGGCCAGGGCCGGGGCATCGTTCACGCCGTCGCCCACCATGCCTACCAGCCGGCCGCCCTGTTTCCATTGCGCCACGGCCGCCGCCTTGCCCTCGGGCAAAACTTCGGCCATCACGTCCGCCTCGGGCAGGCCCAACTCCCGGGCCACGGCCAGGGCCGTGCGCCGGGCATCGCCGGTGAGCATCACCGGACGCACGCCGTGATTGCGCAGCCAGTCCAACACTTCGCGGGCCTCGGGCCTGAGGGCGTCGGCCAGGGCCAGCACCGCCGCCAGCCGGCCATCCACGGCCAGCAGCAGCGGCGTGCGACCGGCTTCGGCCTGGGCATCCAACAGGGCCTCATCCTCCAGGGACAGCCCGGCATCGCGGATGTACTGGGGGGAGCCGATGCGCACTTCCCGCGCGCCGTCGCCGGTCTGGATCATGGCCGTCACCCCTTTGCCGGTGACAGTCTGGAAGGTGGTTGCCGCCGGCAGGGACAAGCCCTGCTCCTGGGCCGCGCGGACAATGGCCCGGGCCAGGGGATGTTCGGACGAGGTCTCGGCAGCGGCGGCCAGGGTCAGGCAGGCGGATTTGTCCAGGCCGGCAAGGGGAAGGATCTCCATCACCTGCGGCCGGCCCTGGGTCAGGGTGCCGGTCTTGTCCAGCACCAGCACGCCCAGGCGGCCGGTCTGCTCCAGGGCCAACCCGTTTTTGAACAGCACGCCCAGCTGGGCCCCGCGGCCCGTGGCCACCATGATGGAGGTGGGCGTGGCCAGGCCCATGGCGCAGGGGCAGGCGATGACCAGCACACTGATGCAGATGCGCAACGCCACGCTGAAAGGTTCTCCGGCTGCCAGCCAGGCCAGTCCCGACACCAGGGCGATGCCCATGACGATGGGCACGAAATACAGGGAGATGCGATCCGCCAGATTGGCCACCGGGGCGCGGGAGCCTTGCGCCTCCTGCACCAGGGCGATGATGCGCGCCAGCACCGTCTCCTCGCCCACGCGGGTGGCCCGCATGCGCAGGCTGCCCTGCACGCTCACGGTGCCGCCGGCCACGGCATCGCCCACGCCTTTGGTCACGGGCAGGCTTTCGCCGGTGAGCATGCTTTCGTCCAGGGCGGCTTCGCCGGCCACAATCTCGCCATCCACGGGCACGCGCTCGCCGCTTTTCACCAGCAGCACATCGCCGGGCCGCACCTGTTCCACGGGCACGAGTTCGGTGGCCGCGGTGGTCCGGGCGTCTTCTTCTGGTCCGGCCGCCACGCGGGTGGCCTGCTCCGGCGTGAGCTGCAGCAGGGCCTTGATGGCCGAGGACGTGCGGATGCGCGAGCGCAGCTCGAAATATTTGCCCAGAGACACCAGCGTAATGATGACCGCCGCGCCTTCGAAGTACAGATCCATGGCCCGCTGCATGGGGTCCACGCCCAGGGCGATTTCCAGTGTGTTCCAGCAGGAATAGATCACCGCCGCCCCCGTGCCCAGGGCGATGAGGGAATCCATGTTCGGCGCCTTGCCCAGCAGTTTTGTGACACCGGAAACGTAATACTGCCGCCCGGTCCAGACCACGGGCAACACCAGGGCCAGCTGGGCCAGGGCGAAATGCAGGGGGTGATGATGCGGGGAAAGAAATGCCGGCAAGGGCAGGCCCACCATCTCCCCCATGGAAAGGATGAACAGCGGGATGGTGAAGGCAAAGGCCGGGATCAGCCGCCGCCGCCACCCGTTCAGTTCCTGGGCCAGCTCCTGCTGCCGCGCCTCCCACAGGGCCCGGCCATCAGCCTGACGAGAGGTCACGGTGGCGGAAAATCCTGCGTTGGCAATAGCCTGCAGCACGGCTTCCACGGCCTGGCCGCGGGCGGCTTCGTCCAGCGAGGAGTCCAGCACAATTTCCGCACTGGCTGCCGGCAAGGACACATCCGCTCCGGTCACCCCCGCCTGCATGGAGGCCACCCGCTGCACCCTGGCGGAACAGGCGCCGCAGGTCATCCCCTGCACGGCCAGCCGCACGCTGTGGTGGTTTTGAGACATGCGCACTGCTCCTGATATTTTCACGTACTGCACGGCCGGCCCCTGCTTGACCGCAGATTAGGGAATATCTAGTATGCACCTGGAAGGATACCAGCAAGGGGCCTTGTCCAACTCACATCCTAACCTCCAGCATGGTGAGCCGTCATGGCCCAAGGTGCGCCCAACTCCCCGTCCCGTCAAGCGTCTGCCGCCAGGATGCGCAAACGTACTTTTGACGTGGACTTTATCAACCCCTTTTTGCAGGCGGTCATCGACGTACTCACCACCATGGCTCAGGTGGTGCCCACGCCGGGGCGGCCGTTTCTCAAGGAATCCACCTTTGCCCGCGGCGAGGTCTCGGGCATCATTTCCGTAAGCGGATACTCCAACGGCTCCATTGCCTTGACGTTTCCAGAGGACTGCGCCAAGGTGATCGTGGGCAACATGCTCAACGAATCCATCCGCGAGATGGGGCCGGACGTGTACGACGGTGTGGGCGAATTGACCAACATGATTTCCGGGCAGGCCCGTAAAGGTCTGGCCACCCAGGGCATGAAATTCCATGCAGGCATCCCCAAGGTCCTGCACGGCAAGGGGCACACGGTGGTGCATCCCACCAGCGGGCCGGTGATCGGCATCCCCTTCAACACGCCCTTTGGTGACTTGACGGTGGAAGTAAGTCTTTCCTGACGCGGCGTGGCCGCGCGCACCATGGAGGCGCATATGCCGTGGACCCAGGCGCAACAGTGGGAGGCCATCTCCCGGCTTTCGGAGATTTCCCATTCCTTCACGTCCACCCTGCAGCGGCAGTTGGCCGGCCAGTTTAACAAAATGAATGCCCTGGGGCTGGCCAACATCGAGCAGCCGCAGTCCGTGACCGTCACGCCCCTCATCGAGGCGGACACCGGACGTCTGGCCAGTTACAAAGCCTGAACGGCGCTGCTATCTTCGCCTTGCAGGAGGATGGCCATGTCTGTTTTTTCGCGTGACGACGCATGGGCCGCCATCAAGGAATGGACCCGTTATTCCCAGTCCAGTGTGGGCAAGGACCTGCACGATATGGCCACCTGGTACGAGGGACGCAAAAAACTCGGCCTGCTGCCGCCGGATGCTGCCGCCCTGGGCACCCCGCCTGAGTACGTGCAGCAGCAGCGGGACGAATTGCGCGCTGCCCAGCAGCAGGCGGCGGCCCCGCCATCCGCAACGCAGGCGGCAGCCACGGGCGACATGGCGGAAGCCCGCAGCGGCGCCATCGTGCACGAAAAGGCCTGAGTCTCCCGGCGACGTTACGTCCCCAGAAATTTTGCGGTGAGATTTTCCCAGTACGTCCGGTTGGCCCGCAACCGCAGCAGCTCCACGTTCACCCGCTTGCGCAGGGGGCTGTGCGCCGGGAAGGCGAAGCCGTAGTTGTCGTTCTCCACTACGGTGGGCAGGATGACGACCTGCTTGGCCCATCCCCGCAGCAGGGCGTATTGCAGCAGCGGCCGGTCATGCACCAGGGCGTCCAGCATGCCGGACTGCAGATCCGCCAGTGCGGCTTCCAGGGTCTGATACCGGTGCGGCTGCACGCGAAGATGCTGCAACAACTCCTCGCCCATGGAATCGGCCAGACACCCGGCGTGCACCGCAGCCAGGTCGGCCACGCTGTTCACCCTGGAGCCAATGCGGTTCACGGTGAGGGTGGTGGTGATGCTGGCCGTGAACACCGTAACCAGGATGACGCAGCTGAACATCCAGAACAGCGCCACCATGCGGGCCGGGAGGGATTTTGGCGCGGCATCGCCGTAGCCCACGGTGGTCATGGTCACGCTGGCCCACCAGATGCCGTCGAACACGCCGGCCGCACCGTGCCGGAACTGCTCGGGGTTCACCCGCCGTTCCAGCAGCCAGACAAGGCACCCCGCCACCAGGGCACACAGCAGCATCATCCCGACATACACCAGAAAATCAAGGGAAAAAATTTCCTCCAACACATTCAGGAACACCCCGGACGATGCCTGCCGGGGCACGGCGATGGCCAGATCCGTATCGAAATACGGGGTGGAGAAGTCCATGTGCTGTTCGCGGCTGGAGGTGATGGACAGGGCCGTGACTGCAGCGTCGATGCTGCCTTGCTCCAGGGCCTGCAACAGGGCGTGCAGATCCATCTCCTGCAGGGTGAACGGCTGCTGGCGATGGGCCATGATGTCGCGCCAGAGTTCCACGGCAATGCCGGTCCATTCGCCGGTGGCATCCTTGAAGGCGAAGGGCGCGGCCTCGGTCACCCCCACCAGCAGGGTATGCGAAGAGGGCGTGGGAGGCGCGGCGGCTTCCTGCGCGGCGCAGGTTGCCGGCCACGTCAGGCAGAGCCAGCACAGCCCGCCAAGGATGCAGACAAGCAGGAGGGAGCCCCAGCCGAAGCAGGGCTCCCCTGGACGTATTGAAGATGCAGGACGATGCATGGATGGATGGCGCGGGCTACTCGGCCGGCTGTTTGCTCCAGGCGCTGTCGGCCGGGAAGAGGTGCGTGCCCGTGGTGATGGACGGCGGGCCCACCAGCAGTTCGCCTGCGGCCGCGCCAAAGCGGGCAAAATGCGGCATGGCCTTGTGCGTCTCGAAGGCGTCCGCGCTGGCATAGACCTCGTACAGATGCAGACGATGGTCGTCTTCCGCGCTCTGGACCACGTTGAACTGCAGGCAGCCGGGTTCGAGCTTCACGGAGTTCACGGCGTCGTCCAGCATCACTTCCAGAAACTGCTCACGCTTTCCGGGTTTGATTTGAAGGGTCACGATGACTGCAAACATGTCGCCTCCTGGAGGGGTCGGGAGTTGTGCTGCCACGGCGCGAACATCGACATTCGATGCCATGTGCCCGGAGTGTGCCATCATCCCGTGAAATAGCCAAGCCAGGAGATGCCCAGCCACAACAAGCCGAGCACGATCAGGTGCAGCGCCACGGCCGCCGTCAGGCAGGCTGCGGTGCAGACCTCCACCAACGCCTCGCAGCGCTGCTGCGTCCATTGGCGCGGCTCCAGCCCGTCACCCTCGGCCGGTCCCAGCCAGGGCTTCATCTGTTCCTGGCCAAAGTAGCGGGCCGGGCCGCCCATGCCTGCCCCCAGGCCCCAGGCTGCGGCGGCCATGGGCCAGCCGGCATTGGGGCTGGAGGTTTTGCGGGCATCGCGCACGGTGTATTGCCAGGCACGCTTGAGCCGGGCCGGACTGCGGCCGCCCAGGAATCCCCGCGCCCAGGCCACCAGCAGGATGCATACTGCGGTAAGCCGGGCCGGCAGGAGGTTCAGCAGATCGTCCATGCGGGCCGCACCCCAGCCGAAATGCAGGTATCGCGGTGTCTTGTAGCCCCACATGGAATCCAGGGTGGAGGCGGCCTTGTACGCCCACAGGCCGGGCGGACCAAGGAGCGCCAGATAGAAAAAGGGCGCCACGAAGCCGTCGGAGGTGTTCTCGCTCACAGTCTCGGCCAGGGTGCGGCGCACCTGGGGCAGGGTCAGGTGTTCGGTGTCCCGGCTTACCAGCATGCGCAAGGCCGTGCGGGAAAGGCCGTCCTGCTCGCGGGTGAACTTGAGCACGCGCCGGGCCTCCCGCCGCAGCTGGCCCAGGGCCAGCCCGGCATAGGCCAGGTACAGGGCCACGAATCCGCCCAGGGGCAGAAACACCACGGCCGCCCCGGCGGCGCTGGCGGCCAGGAGCATCAGCAGCACGGTACAGCTCAGGCCCATGGCCCGCTGCAGGCGCGGCGAGGCGGATTGCGGCCGGAACAGCCGCTCCATTCCCTGGGCCAGCAGACCCAGCCCGCGCACGGGATGCGGAAAACGCGGCGGATCGCCCAGGAGCAGGTCCAGGGCAATGGCCACAAGGGGAATGGCGGCCGGCAGTACGCGTTCATCAAGCATGTGCAGTTCTCTACCTGCCTCCGGGCCGGCAGACAAGCGCGCAGACAGGGAATGGTTGACGAGGCTTGCGGCAAGGCGCTATCCAGCAGCCATGTCCATCCCCGTTGTCCCGCCGCCCGCTGCTTTGCCAAGCCCCCATGTCTGCGCCCGCTGCGCCAAGTGCTGCGTGGTCCAACCCGGCGACGAGGACATGCTGTTTCCCCTGTTCGACGAGGAAATTGCCCGGCTGGAGGCGGCCGCGGCAGCCGCAGGGCTGGAGGTTCCGCCCGTGTCGCCCGCGCCCAACTCCCCGGCCTTTCTGGCGGCCATGCTGCGTCTGTTTCCTGACGATCCCGAACGCATCCAAACGCTTATCCCCCTGGACGGCCGGCACATGCAACTGGCCGTGACGGACACAGGGGCCTGCGTCTTTCTGGGCGCACACGGCTGCAGCCTGTCGCGGGATGTGCGGCCGGCCCACTGCCTGCTGTTCCCGTTCTGGGTCCACCGCAACCGGCTGCGAGTGCTGGATGCGGACTGCCTGGCCATCCGCGAGAGCAGGGCCGTCTGGAAGTTGCTGGACGTGCTTGGGTTGCAGGAGGCGGAACTACGGGACGCCTTTGCCCGGCTGCGTCGCATCTGGGGTCTGCCGCCCGAGTGAGGGCCGGAAATATTTTGGAAGAAGAGGGCGCGAGAGGGGAAAGGCCCGGAATGGTATCCCCCCGGAGGCTCAACTCAATGCGCAGCGCACGGCGTTGCGGCCCTGCTGCTTGGCCAGAAACAGGGCCTTGCCGGCTTCGGCCAGCATGTCCGCCTGGATCAGCGGAGTTTCGGGCAGGCTCACGGCCACGCCCAGGCTGGCGGTGAGCACGGCGTCGGGCGGGGTGCCCCGCGGGATGCGCAGGTCGGCCACGGCGGCGCGCAAGGCTTCGGCCGTCTGCATGGCGGCATCGGCACCGGCATTGGGCAGAATCACGGCCAGTTCCTGGGGGCCATGCCGGAAGACCATGGCGCAGGGATCGCGGTTCAGCACGTCGCTTATGGCGTCCGCCACCTGCGCGAGAATCTGTTGCGCCCAGGCCTGGCCGTAATGCGCCAGACAGGCCTCGAAGTGGTCCAGATCCAGGAGGATCACAGACACGGCTTCGCCCCTGGCGCGGCCGGTGCGCAGGGCGCGGGCAAAGAGGTCCTCAAAGACGGATTCGGCCAGCACGGGCGCTTCTTCTTCAAAGCAGCGCTGCTGCGCGCCTGGTTCGGCCGCATCGCCGTTGGCGGCATGGGCCAGACTGTGGCCAGCGTCGTACTCTTCGCCGCCGGGCAGCAGGCTCACGGTGGCCACCACCTCGTCGCCTTCCTGGGTCATCTGCATGGTGCCGTGCATGGAGGTCACCACCCGGTGGCCGGTGGGCAGGCCTTCGTTGAAGCCGCCTTCGTCAAAGGGCAGCAGCACCATTTCCGGATTGAGGGGCCGTTCGGGATCCACGGGATGCCGGCACTCCAGATGCACCTTGCCGGCGGCGGCGTAGGTGCGCAGGTGGAAGGTGCCGCCGGGCGGGGTGGCCTGCAGCGCGCCGCGCAGCAAATCGCCAACCACCTGGGTCAGCAGCTTGGGATCGGCCTGGGCCGGGGGCAGCTGCTCGTCCAGGTCCATGGCGCACCAGACGCGGCGGGCTTCCATTTCCGGGGCCACGTGGTGATGGGCGTCGGCCAGGACGATGTTCAAGGACACCTCCCGCGCATGAATGGGCACGGGCTTGAGGTAGTCCCGAATGCGGTTGAGCAGATTTTCCAGCCGCCTGGATTCGCGCAGGATGATGCCCACCTCCGGCGTGTCCGGGCTCTTCTTTTCCAGCCGGCGGGCGAACCCGGCAATGGACATGAGGGGATTGCGCACCTCGTGGGCCACTTCCGCGCTGATGGCGCCCAGGGTCTTGAGCCGGGCGCTCTGCACCAGGGCCTGTTCCAGATGGATGCGGTCCGTCAGATCCACGAAGATGCCGTCCAGCCGGCGGATGTGGCCGGCGTGGGTGTCGTATTCCAGGTACGGGATGGTGCGCACAATGCCGTGCACCACAGCGCCGCGGCGGTGCAGCAGCCGGCTTTGGGTGGAGATGGGCTGCCCGGTCTCGAAGCTGCGCTCGAAGAGCGCCACCACCATATCTCGATCCTGGGGATGGATGCGCTCCACCAGCCAGCGCGGGGCGAGCATGGCGTCATCCGGCGCAAAGCCGAGCATCTCTTCCACGGTCTTGTTGATGAAGCAGAGATCGAGCTGCCGGTTCAAGGCATAGATGAGCAGGGGAATGTTCTGGATGAGGGCCGCGTGCTGCAGCTCGGCCCGGCGCACCCGCTGCTTGAGTTCCCAGCGCTCGCGCACGCGGGAGATGATGAGCTTCAGGTCTGCGGGATTGAACGGCTTTTGCAGATAGTCATAGGCGCCCAGCTTCACGGCGCGCACCACGGTATCAAAGGGCGCACCCTGGGCCATGACGATGCAGTCCCCCACCAGATTACCCTGCTTGAGGGTGGCGGCCAGCTCCAGGCCGGCGGCGTCGGGCGGTTTGACGTCGATGAAGGCCAGGTTGAACCGACGGCCTTCCACCTCGCGCAGCACGTCATGGTGCTGGCGCAGGGTGGTGGTGTCGAAGCCGGCCTGACGCAGGGCGTGGCTGATGGTGGCCGAGACGGCGGGATCGTCGTCAACGACCAGGGCAGTGAACAGCGGGGGGAGCTCGCAGCCGCGAGCGGAAGACTGGAAAGACATCAGCACACGCCGTGGAAAGACATCATGGATGCACCCTCCATACGCGCAAGCGGCTGCGAAGGCAATCGTCCCCGAAAAAACGTCGTGCTCCCCGAAGGCGGGAAGGTTAGATGCTGAGCGCCTGGTCCAGGTCGGCCATGATGTCTTCGGCGTCCTCAATGCCCACGGACAGGCGGATCAGGGTATCGTGGATGCCGGCGGCCTGGCGGGCCTCGGGGGTCATCTTGTTGTGGGAGGTTTCCGCCGGCAGGGTGACCAGGGATTCCACGCCGCCAAGGCTGATGGCCGGAGTGACGACCTTGAGCCGGGCCAGCATGGCCCGCACCTCGGCGGGGGTCAGCCGCGGCTCGAAGGAGAGCATGGCCCCGAAGCCGCGCATCTGGCGGGAGGCAATGTCGTGCCCGGGGTGCGTGGACAGGCCGGGGTGGTGCACCCGCTCCACACGGGGATGCTGGGCCAGGAACTCGGCCACGGCCATGCCGTTGTCGTTGTGGCGTTCCATGCGCAGGGCCAGGGTCTTGAGACTGCGTTCCAGCAGGGCGCAGTCGTGCATGCCCAGGGTGCAGCCCACGCCCACGGCCCAGTGGAACATGGCGTCGAAGATTTCGCCGGATGCCACCGCCACGCCGCAGGAAAGGTCGGAATGGCCGCCCAGGTACTTGGTGCCGCTGTGGATGACCACATCAAAACCCAGGGTCAGGGGCGTCTGGTTGATGGGCGTGGCGAAGGTGTTGTCGATGGCGCTCACGGCTCCGCAGGCCTTGGCCACGGCGGCCACGGCGGCGAGATCCACGATCTTCAGCAGGGGATTGGTGGGAGATTCCACATAGACCACCCGCGTGCGCGGCGTGCAGGCCGCGGCGATGGCTTCGGGGTCCGAGGAGGCCACCAGCGTGAAATCCACCCCGCGCCGGGGCAGTTCGTTCAGGGTCAGCCAGTGGGTGCCGCCGTAGAGGTCCGCCTGCAACACCACATGGTCGCCGGCCTTGGCCAGGCCCAGCAGGGGGGCGCTGACGGCCGCCATGCCGGTGGAAAGCGGCATGGCCCGCACTTGGGCAGCGGCGTCTTCCTCCAGGCCCACGCTTTCCAGGGCCGCCATTTTGTCTGCCACGGCCTGCTGCACCGGGATGTTCATGTAGCGCGGGTAGCAGACCTGGGAGACGTTCTCGTTGGGATGCAGAAAGGAGGACGAGGCGTGGATGGGGGTGTTGACCGCGCCCACCAGGGGGTCGCGCTGGGTGCCGGCATGCACGCACCGGGTGTTCAGCCCGGCAGGGGAGGCGTGTTTGAACATAGCAATTTCCTTGGGCGGCAGGGTGATGGGCAACTGTCCGGAAACGAGGCGGCCGCCAAGCCCGCACTTGTACCGCCAATGGCGGCGGGGATCAACCAAGGGGAGGTTGCCTTTTTCCGTGCGTCCCTCTATGTATGAATGATGGCGCGATTTTGATCAGCCTCGTCGCAGCGTGACACCTGCATTCATGGCCGCGGATCAAGGAGATGCATTATGACGGACCACGCTTCCTGGAGTCTTGAAACGCTGGCGTTGCATGCCGGCCATGCTCCGGACTCGGACACTGGCTCCAGGGCTGTGCCCATCCATCAGACCACCAGCTATCTGTTCAAGGATGCCCAGCACGCGGCCGATCTCTTTTCCCTCAAGCAGAGCGGCTACATCTACACCCGCATCATGAACCCCACCACCGACGTGCTGGAAAAACGGCTGGCGGCCATGCATCATGCCTCCGCCGCCCTGTGCACGGCCTCGGGCATGAGCGCCATCTTTTACGCCGTGCTGGCCATTGCCGGGGCGGGGCAGAACATCGTCTCCGGCTCCAATCTGTATGGCGGCACCAACACGCTCTTCAAGCACACCCTGAAGCGCATGGGCATTGAGTGCCGGTTCGTGGACTCTGCGGACCCGGAGAACTTCGCCCGCGCCATCGACGAGAACACCCGCCTGCTGTACACGGAAACCATCGGCAACCCCCGCTGCAACGTGGACGACCTGGAAGCCATCGGCCGCATTGCCGAGGCGCACAAGATCCCGTTCATCCTGGATAACACCGTGGCGCCGCCGCCCATCTGCAACCCCTTCGACTTCGGCGCGCATCTGGCAGTCTATTCCCTGACCAAGATCATCGGCGGCCACGGCAACAGCATCGGCGGGGCCATTGTGGAGGCCGGCACCTTCGATTGGGGCGGCTCCGGCAAGTTTCCGGAAATCACCCAGCCGGACCCCACCTATCATGGGTTGAATTTCTGGGAGGCCCTGTGCCAGCTGGAAGGTACCCCGTGCACGGCCTTCTGCATCAAGGTGCGCACCGGCCTGTTGCGGGATATCGGCGCGGCCCTGTCTCCCATGAACAGCTTCCTGATTCTCCAGGGCCTGGAAACCCTGCCCCTGCGCGCCCGGGTGCATTGTGAAAATGCGCAGAAGGTGGCAGAATTTCTGGAAAGTCACCCGGCGGTGAGCTGGGTGAACTATGCCGGCCTGCCCAGCCACAAGGACCATGCCCGGTCCCGGCGGTATTTCCCCCTTGGCCCCAGCGCCGTGTTTGGCTTTGGCGTCAAGGGCGGGCTGGCTGCCGGACGCAAGTTTATCGAAGCCGTGCAGCTTTGCTCGCATCTGGCCAACATTTTGGACGCCAAAACCCTGGTGGTGCACCCGGCCAGCACCACCCATTCCCAGTTGCTGCCCGAGGAGCTGGCCGCCGCCGGCGTGCCGGAGGATCTGATCCGCATCTCCGTGGGTCTTGAACACGTGGGCGACATCATGCAGGATCTGGATCAGGCCCTGCGGATCTCCCAGCAGTAACGCGCGATGTCGAGAGGGAGGACCATGGGCGTCATCAATGCGCACGACATCAAGCCGGGCATGATCCTGGAAAAAGACCTCGTGCTGGCCAATGGGCGACGGCTGCTGCCACGGGGCGCCGTCATCGAAGACAAGCACCTGCGCATCTTCAAGGCCTGGGGGGTGACCGAAGCCGCTGTGGCAAATGTGAGCCGGGAGGAGGCCGAGGCCGGCGCCCTGAGCGCCCTGGAGCCCCTGGCCCTGCAGTATGCCGCCTCCCTGTGCGAACTGTACTTTGCGCCCCTGGCCACAGAGCATCCCGCGTTCAATGAGATCAAACGGTTGACCGTGGCCTGCATCGCCCGGCGCATCATGCTGGGGGAGGACCCGCCGCGGCCGGCCGTGGTGTGCACCGACAACGGCCCCGCCGAGTTGGCGCCAGGACAGACCGACGCCCGGCATGTGGCCGACGGGCATGTGGAACTGGCGTCCTTCCCGGAGATCTGCGAGCTGATCCGCGAGGTGGTCAACGATCCGCGCGCCTCCAGCACCCGGCTGGCGGAAATCATCAGCCGGGACACCAGCCTCTGCGCCAGCCTGCTGCGCTTGGTGAACAGCCCGCTCTACGGTTTTCCCAACAAGGTGGAGTCCATCCCCAGGGCCGTCACCCTCATCGGCACCCGGGAGCTCTGCACCCTGACGTACGGCCTTGTGGCAGTGCGGTTTTTTCGTGGTATTCCGGCTTCCTATCTGGACATGCGCCGGTTTTGGAAGCACGCCGCCGCCTGCGGGGTGTTCGCCCGCATCCTGTGCAGCTTCCACGGCAGGATGGACGAGGAACGGGCCTTCGTGGCCGGCTTGCTGCACGATATCGGCAGGCTGGTGCTCATCAGCAAGTATCCCGCAGCTTCAGCCAGAGCCCTGGCCAAGGCGCAGGAGCAAAATCTGCCCCTGCATGAAACCGAGCTGGAGATCTTCGGGTTCCACCATGCCCGCGTGGGCAGCCATATGCTCAAGGCCTGGCACTTCCCGGATTCGCTGCGGGATATGGTGAGTTTTCATCACGAGCCGACCAAGGCGCATCAGGTGCCGGAAGCGGCGGTGCTGCACCTGGCGGATGTCTTGAGCGTGGCCATGGATCTGGCCACAGGCGGCGCGCCCAGGCCAGTGCCGGCCCTGGAGCCCGGCGCCTGGGAAGCGGTGGGGCTGCCGCTTTCGGCCCTGGAGGCAGCCTTCGGGCAGTTTGACCGGCAGTTCCAGGAAGTGATGGGTATTTTGATGGACAATGAATGATGCTGCGACATGCATAGAGCATGTTACTTTTGAAAAAGGACGTTGCGAGAAGGGGAACCTTTTTGCAACCGGTTCCTCCCCTGAGAACTCCTTTCAAAACAACGTGCTCTCAGCCCCGGTGACGTGGAACTGCCATGCGGCAGGCCGCAAAAAAACCGGGCTCCTGCGCCTCGTGGTGCGTGGGAGCCCGGTTCATGGTGCCTGGGCGAACGTAGCAGACGCGCCCGAGCCGCTGTCAGCCCGTGTTACACGCGCATGACGTTGGCTGCGCGGACGCCCTTTTCCCCCTGTTCAATGTCGAAAGTGACGCGCTCACCCTCGTGCAGCGTCTTGAAGCCGTTGCCCTGGATGGCGGAGAAATCCACGAACACGTCGTCGCCTTCCTCGCGCTGGATGAAGCCGAACCCTTTCTTTTCATTGAACCACTTAACCACGCCTTGGAAACTCATACCAACTTCCTCCATCAGTTGTACTCACTCGCCCGACTACTCATAAGAAGGCCGGCGGGCGCCCCGGCACGTTCTGCACGTTATGCAGCATCGCAGTCCGCAGGTCCGTGGGATGCGGGTGATGCGGGCAGCGGTGCAGTCTCCCCCCCCTGACCAGTTTCCGGCGTGCAGTGTACGACGTTGGCGGGTGCGAGGGGCGCTTGTGAAAGAACAGAACAAGCGCGTTCTCCATGCTCGTTCCAGGTGCGATTACTGCCTTCGACGAAAAATGGCAAGGAATTTTCACCGGACCGCCAAAAAATCTGTGAGCGATGGCAGTGTGCTAGCGCATATTTGTCAAAATGACGGCAACATTTTTCCGGGCAAATCTGGCCACGGCGTAGTGGTTGTGATTTTATTCACAAGTGCTGAAATGGGTTCTCAAGGGAATGAATAACGGTCCCGGGTTGTTCCACGGAGCAAGGCCGGGATTGGTCTGCTCCCGATGCCGGGGGCCGGGGTCAGGGAGCCGGGGTCAGGGCGGCGCGTTCCTCTTCGAAGTCGGCGAACTCCAGGGCGATGGTGCGGAAGTCTTCTTCCATCTCCAGGAAGGCGGCGCAGAGGTCGGGATCGAACTGCGTGCCCAGCCCCTCGGCGATGAGGGATACGGCTTTGGCATGCGTAAAGGGTGGCTTGTACACCCGGCGGCTGATCAGGGCGTCGTACACGTCGGCAATGGCCATGATGCGCGCCGCCACGGGGATGTCCTCCCCGGCCAGACCCTGGGGATAGCCCTTGCCGTCCCAGCGCTCATGGTGGCTGTGGGCAATCTCCTTGGCGATGCGCAGAAAGGAGTTGCCGCCCAGCTTTTCTTCCGCCTTGCTCAGGCTGAAGTGTCCCAGGGTGGTATGGGCTTTCATCTGCTCAAACTCTTCCGGGGTGAGCTTGCCGGGCTTGAGCAGGATGGCATCCGGCACGCCCACCTTGCCCACGTCGTGCAGGGGGGCGGAGAGGTAGAGCAGCTCGACGACGGCTTCGTTGATGTGCGGGGCAAAGCGCGGATGGCTGACCATCCTGGCGGCCAGGGCCTTGACGTAGTGCTGCGTGCGTTTGATGTGCCCGCCGGTTTCCGGATCCCGGCATTCAGCCAGGGTGGCCAGGCCTTCGATCGTCACTTCCTTGATGAGGGCCACTTCCCGGGTGCGTTCCTGCACCAGCTCGTCCAGGTGGTCGCGGTGTTTTTTCAGCTCCAGCTGGTTGCGCACGCGCATCTTCACCAGTCCGGGGCGGAAGGGTTTGGTGATGTAGTCCACGGCGCCCAGAGCCAGGCCGCGGGCTTCGTCCTCTTCTTCGGTCAGGGCGGTGATGAACAGGACGGGGATGTCCTTGGTGCGCACATCGGCTTTCAGGCGGCGGCAGACCTCGTACCCGTCCATGCCCGGCATCATGATGTCCAGGAGTACGAGATCGGGATGCGGTGCGGCAAAGGCCAGGCGCAGGGCCTTTTCGCCGTCCTTGGCGGCCTGCAGGGCGTGCTCGCCTCGCAGGGTTTCCATGAGCACCTGGATGTTTTCCGGGGTGTCGTCCACAATGAGCACGCGGGACTGCGGCGCGGATGTCATGCGTCATGCCTCCTGGGCCGGGGTGGCGGCCAGCGTTGCGGCCAGAGCTTCCAGCTCGGCCACGGCTTCGTCGGTGTCGAAGTTGTCGAGATAGGCGGCGGCCTTTTCGGCCAGGGCCAGTTCCGCCGGGGCAAAGGGCAGCGCCAGCAGCGCGGTCAGCTTGTCCATGGCCTGGGTGAGGTTGTCGTTGACGGCGGCGGCGATGTCGCGGGCCAGGGCCGCGGCGGCGGGGCGGTCCAGGGCGGCGGTGGGTGCGGGGGCAGGCGCCTTGGCGGCGGGCACTGCCGGCAGGAGCCGGGCCAGGGAGGTGCCTACCACGGTCAGCCGTTCGGTCATGTCGGCCAGGAGGGAGGTCACCTCGGTGTGGCCGGCCTTGAGGGCGCGTTCCACCTCGGCCGAGGCGCGGGAAAGATCGTCCGCCCCCAGGTTGGCTGCCACGCCCTTGATGGTGTGGGCCAGACGGGTGGCCTCCTGCACCTGGCCGGCCTGCAGATAGGCGGCCACCTCCGCAGCGGAATGCAGGTATTTGTCCCGGAATTTTCCCAGCAGCTTGCGGTACAGGGAGCGGTTGCCGGACACCTTGGACAGGCCGGACTTGATGTTCAGGCCGGGCACGCCTTCCAGGGGCAGGTCCTCCTGCTGCAGGACAGTCTCCAGCGTGCGCGAGCGGGGCACGAACCCCTGCGGCAGGGGGCGGTCTCCGGGCTTGATCCAGGTCACCAGGGTGGTCAGCAGCTGGACCGGGTCGATGGGTTTGGTGATGTGGTCGTTCATGCCGGCTTCCAGGCTCAGTTCCCGGTCGCCGGACATGGCGTGGGCGGTCATGGCCACGACGGGCATGCTGGCGCTCCAGGGCGCATCCAGCTTGCGAATGGCGGCGGTGGCCGCAAGGCCGTCCATCTCCGGCATCTGGATGTCCATGAGCACCAGATCGTAACAGGTGCTGGCCGCGGCAGCCACGGCCTCCAGGCCGTTGTTGGCCACTTCCACCACCAGGCCGGCTTTTTCCAGCAGTTCGATGGCGATTTGCTGATTGATTTCGTTGTCCTCGGCCAGGAGGATGCGCGCCCCGCGGATGGCGTCCATGCCTTCCGGTTCCTGGCCGGCCAGGGTCGGGCGGCGCAGCCTGCCTTCAGCACCGTAGCCGAACACGCCCATGATGGTGTCGAAGAGCACGGATTGATTGAACGGCTTGATAAGGAAGGCAGCCATCCCCACGTCCTCGGCCTGGCGCATCACTTCCTCACGGCCATAGGCCGTGACCATGAGAATTTGCGGAATGGCGGTCAGTCCCGGGGTTTGCCGAATCTGGCGCACGGTATCGATGCCGTTCATGCCCGGCATTTTCCAGTCCATGAGCACCAGTTCATAGGGGTCGCCGCACCGGGCGGCGGCGCGCAGCTCGTCCAGGGCATCCTGCCCGGACTCCACCGCGGTGACCCGGAAGGAGAACGCCGCCAGGGCATTGCTGAGGATGGCGCGCGCCGTGGGGTTGTCGTCCACCACCAGGGAGCGCATGCCGCGCAGATCCACGGCAGGGAGATACGGGACGGGCGTGGTGGCCGCGGCCCGCTCCAGGGTGGCGGTGAACAGGAAGGTGCTGCCCTGGCCGGGCTCGCTTTCCACCCAGATGGTCCCGCCCATCATTGCCACCAGCCGCTTGCAGATGGTCAGGCCCAGGCCGGTGCCGCCGTACTTGCGGGTGTGGGAGCCGTCCGCCTGACTGAAGGACTGGAACAGGCGCCCCATCTGCTCCTGGCTGAGGCCGATGCCCGTATCCTTGACGGCGCAGCGCAGGGTGACGGTGGCGGCGTCCTGGCGTTCCAGGCCTACGCTGATGACCACCTCGCCGGCCTCGGTGAACTTGATGGCGTTGTTGGCCAGGTTGATGAACACCTGCCCCAGGCGCAGGGGGTCGCCTTTGAGGTCGTTGGGCACGTCGGGCTGCAGGTTGAAGAGGACTTCCAGACCTTTTTCCTCGGCCCGCAGCGAGACGATGTTGGCCAGGTTGTCCAGCACTTCATCCAGCCGGAAGGGGATGGATTCGATTTCCATCTTGCCGGCTTCGATCTTGGAGAAGTCCAGGATGTCGTTGATGATGCCCAGGAGGTTGTGGGCGGCGGCCTGGATTTTGGAGATGTAGTCGTGCTGCTTGGCCGTCAGCTCGGTCTGCAGGGCCAGATGGCTCATGCCGATGATGGCGTTCATGGGGGTGCGGATTTCGTGGCTCATGCGGGCCAGAAAATCACTCTTGGCCTTGTTGGCGTCGTCTGCCTCACGGCGGGCGACCTCCAGATCCTCCATGATGTTGAGCATGGCCCGGCGGGCCTTGCCCAGCTCATCCACCTGATCGCGCAGGGCCTGGGTGGATTCGGCGCGTTCCTGGAACGAGGCCTGGAGCTGTTGGGCCATGGTATTGAAGGCCTTGGCGAAGTCCCCCATGAAGCTCACGCGCTGTTCGTAGTCGCCCTGGGCGATCTGCTGGGTGGTCCAGGTGAGGTGACGCAGGCTGGATTGCAGGCTCTTCACCGAGGCCAGGATGGCCAGCCTGCCGGGCGGGGGGGCGAAATCCAGGCGGCCCCTGGAGAGGGCAAAGACGGCGTCCGTGGCCTGGCCGTATTCCTCGAGGAATCGATTGACGTACTGCACCACCTGCCACAGCTCGTCCTCCGGGTGCCCGGGGGGCAGGGCAATGGGCGCGGCAGGCTGGCCTTTGAGGATAAGATGGAACGCTTCCGTGATCTTATCGAGGTATGCGGGATCGACGAGTAGCATGATCAGGCGTCATCCAACGGGGTGGCGTGGAACCGGCACACGCGGTCGCCGGAGCACCAGCAGTCCACTTCCTTCACGGCAAAGGGCTTGCCGGAGTATTCCCCCAGCAGGCCGGCCAGGAAGCCTTCATCATACACGCACACGGTCTCGTCGCATACGGGCAGGCCGGAGCAGTCCAGGTCTTCGGCCACGGTCAGCGTCAGTTCCATGCGTTCCAGGTCGGCCGATTCCACGCGCAGCATGCCCACCTTCAACTGCTCCAGCAAGTCCTTGGTGCGCGTGAAAAATGTATTGAAGTCCCAGGCGGTGTCGATGAAGTTCCTGCAGAATTCCCGCCCGGCCAGCTCGCCGGCCGTGCGGAAGATGTCGTCCGTGGCCTGGACGCCGAGTCGATGGATCATCACGTCACGCAGGGTGAACTGCATCAGGCGGTAGATGCTCACGTCGGTGTGCGGGCCCAGGTTTGGCCGGCCAGCGCCGATATCGCCGATCATGCCCCAGTCGAACAACAGCTCGCGTCGCGCTTCCTTGAACATGCTTGCCTCCCGGACGGATCGCCGGTCACTGGACGATGTTGTACTTGCCTGCCAGACCTTGGGCGGCGAGCAGGGTGTTGATTTCCTGTTTGAGCTGGATCATGCGCTCCTCCCGGCCCACCACCAGGCGGTTGAAGCGCTCCAGCTCCTCGAAGTTGCTGCGCAGTTGTTGCTCGATGCGCCGGCGCTCGGTGATGTCCTCCACTGTGGCAATGACGCCAGTGGGACGGGTGTTCGGATTGATGGGATTGAAGGATGCCCGCAGGACCATGGTTCTGCCGCCGGTGACGGAGGTGTATTCATCCTCGAACACCGTGGCCTCGCCGTCCAGGGCCCGTCGCAGGGTGGCCCGCATGTTGGGCGTGCTCTGCCGGGCGGTATTGAAGCCGATGAGCTTTTCCCGCGGCGAACCCATGAGCTCCACGAATTTGTCGTTGCAGTCCATGATGGTGCCGTCCTTGGAAAAAAGGATCATGCCCAGGGGGGACTTCTCGAAGATCACCCGGTGGCGCTTTTCGCTTTCCTGCAGGGCGGCCTCGGTTTTCTTGCGTTCGGTAATGTCTGTGGACATGCCGCATACGGCGTAGGGCTTGCCGTCCGCATCCAGCAGGGGGAACTTGATGGAATAATAATCAATGCGTTCACCCTGGGAATTGGTGACGATTTCTTCCCAGCTGTGCGGGCGGAGAGATTCGATGACGGTGCGGTCGTTTTCCTGCAGTTGCCGGGCCAGGGCCTCGGGGAAGAGATCAGCATCTGTCAGGCCGATGGGCTCGGCAAAGGCCGCGGCGCTGGTGCGTCGCCAGGTCTGGTTGCCCAGGATGTAGCGGCCCTGGAGATCTTTCACGTAGATGAGGGCGCTGGAGTTGTCGATGACGGACTGCAGAAAGTTCTGCTTCTCGGCCAGGGCCCGGCGGGTGGCCAGACGCTCCGTGATGTTGCGGAAAGTGACCACCGCGCCGGCGATGTCCTCGCCCTTGCGCAGGGGAGCGGTGGTGTATTCCGCGGGAAAGCTCGTGCCATCCGCCCGCCAGAGCACCTCATTTTCGATGCGATGCACCACGCTCTGGGTGCAGGAGCGGTGCATGGGGCTTTGTTCCCGAGGGTAGGGTGTGCCGTCGGCATGGCTGTGGTGGATGAGGGCATGCACATCCTGGCCGATGGCGTCGTCGTGATCCAATCCCAGCATTTCGCAGGCGGCGGTGTTGATGAACAGCAGCGCGCCGTTGGCGTCCATGCCGAAGATGCCTTCCCCGGCAGATTCCAGCACCAGCCGGCTGCGGGCCTCGGCATCGCGCAGGGCTTCCTCGGCGCGGGTGCGCACGGCCACTTCCCGGGCCAGCCGCCGGTTCCAGATGAACACGGCCACCAGGATGCCCCCCACGAAGACAGCCAGGGTGAGGCCCACCCGCCGCACGGCGGTCCAGTCCACAGTGCGTTCAAAATGCACATTGATCCAGCGCTCATAGAACACGGTCCTGTCCGTCTCGGGAACGGCCGCCAGGGCCTGATCCAGGATGGCCGCCAGCTCGGGCAGATCCTGGCGCACGGCCATGGCCAGCTCATACGTGTACGGCGTGGGGCCGGCCACCTTGAGGTTCTTCAATCCCAGCCGGCGTTCCAGATAGTGCAGCACGGCCCCGTTTTCCACCAGGGCGAAGGCGCGCCCATCCACCACGGCGCGCACGGCCTCTTCGGAGGTGTCCGTCAGCAGCAGGGGGATGTCCGGGTGGTCGCGCTCAAGATAGTGCTGGACGATGTGATCCCGGACCACGGCCAGGGGCTTGCCGGCCAGCCGTTCCAGGCTGTCCACATAGTCTGCATCGTCTCGGGTGGCGATGACGATGGGCAGGGTCAGGTATGGTCGGGTGAAGTGCAGGAAGGCCCGGCGTTCATCGTTGGGGGTGACGGCGGGCAGGATGTCGATGCGGCCGTCGCGGGCTGCCTGCAGCGCTTCCGGCCACAACATGCCAGACACCGGCTGCATGGTGATGGACAAGGCCTGCTGCAGCCACTGGACATATTCCGGAATCACGCCGCCATAGGTGCCCGTGGCCGTGGTCAGCTCAAAGGGCGGCCAGTCCGTGGAAGCGGCCATGCGGAAGGACGGGTGCGCCCGGAGCCAGGCCTCCTGCGCCGGCGTGAACCGCAGTTGCGGTTCCGCGGCTTCGCCTGCCCGGGGCGTCAGCCAGGCGGCCTTCAGGGCGGCCACCTCGGCCGGGGTAATCAGCGTCATTCCTTTGGTCAGGATTTCCGCCAGCATGGCCTGGTTGCGGGAGATGGCCATGTGCAGGGGGACGGCGCCGCCCGGCGTCGGTCCCGGGTCCAGTTCCGGGACCATGCCCCCCACCTCCAGGTTGGTGACCTGGAGCTGTTCGCTCAGGTAGTTGACCACGGGCATGGGCGCAAGCAGCAGGTCCGCCCTGCCGGAGGAGACGGCCAGGACGGCTTCGGTGGTGTCCCGGACCTCCACGATTTCGATTTCCGGGTACGCGGCCAGCAGTTCCTGATAATAAAATCCCTTGGGCACCGCGAAGCGCTTGCCGAACAGATCCGCAATGGCGCCCATGTGGGGCTCATCCTTGCGGGTGTAGAGCATGCGGGCCATATCGACGTACGACGGGGTGAAGGTCATGTATTCGCTGCGATCCGGCGTGATGACGATGTTCATCATCACGTCCAGCTGCCCGGCCCTGAGCATCTCCTGATACTGATCCCAGCTGAAGCCGCTGATGAATTCCACCTCCAGCCCGGTCTTTTCGGCCAGCAGGCGAATGTAATCAATGGAAAATCCGCGCGGTGCGCCGTTCTCTTGAAAATTGAAGGGCGCCCAGTCGCTTTCGTTGTGCACGGTGAGGACGCGTTTGCGCGCCAGGAATTCGCGCTCTTCGACGGTAAGCATGCCGGCGAGCGCCGGGGGGATGGTCTTCACGCCGGACACGAGCCAGCGCTGCAGCAGGGCCGCGCGCTCCGCCTCGCTGATGCGGGCCAGACCGGCGTTGACCTCGGCAATGCGCGCGGTGTCGCCCTTGCGGGCCGCGGCGCAGTACGTCTGGCTGGAGAGCGGGGCGGCCTTGTCGTAACCGAAGGTGTTGGCCAGCCGGTTCTGGTCCAGAAAATAGAGCAGGGCCAGTTCCGTGGACACGAAGGCCTTGATCTCCCCCCGCAGCGCCGCCTGGAACAGCGCCTCGTTGCTTGGGTATTCGCGGATGAGGTGTGCGGGGATGCTGATGCTGACCAGATCGCGCGTGAAGCCCCCCTGCGGCACGCCCACCACCATCCCCTGCAGCTCGTACAGGCTGGTGGCCATCTTGATTGAGGGGTGCGTGAACACGAAATAATTGAGGGTGAAGACAGGGTCGGAGAACTCCAGGAAGGCCTCGCGCTCCGGTGTGCGGAACAGCCCGGCGTTCAGCGCGGCCCGGCCGTCCTTCACCATCTCCAGGGATTCGTTGAAGGTCTCGGTGCGCAGAAACTGGATGGCGCGCCCGGTCTTCTCGGCCCACAACCGCCAGATATCCGGCAGAATGCCCGCGGGCAGCCCGGCGGCGTCCTCGAACTTCAGCGGCGCCACGCCGGCGTTGTAGACGATGGACGTCGCCTCCTGCGCACGGGCGGGCGTGGAACACAGCAGCAATGCAAGCACAGCCAAGGCCAGTCGCACGATCGTTCCCCCCGGTCCTGTGAGTCCAATGAGTCCTGCAGCTGTCGGCAGAGGCTGACAGCCTGGTCCGGCTGCAATCGTGTCACCAAGCCCCCGCCTGGCGTCAACGTCAACCCGGATCTCGCCATTGCACGGAAACCATATCGGCGACCTCAACAATATGCAAGGAAACGATGGCTCGTGCGGCTACACCTCGAAGGTGATTGCCCCGCCACCGGCATTTTTCAACGCGCCGGGTGCAAGCTCGCAGGCAAGGACGTATTGATCCGGGATGTCGTTGGTATTGGCAATGCCGAAGGTCGCGGCCGCCTGGAAGCCCAGCCGGGTATAAAAGGCGGGATCCCCCACCAGGATGACGGCCGTGTGTCCCTGGCCTTGGGCGCGGCGAAGGGTGTCGCGGATGAGCTGCGAGCCGAGGCCCTGGCCCCTGCGCTCCGGCACGATGGCCACCGGTCCCAGCAGCAGCAGGGGATGGGGGCCGGCGCTGGTTTCCACATGGGTTCGCGTCAGCATGATGTGGCCGAGGAGCTCGCCATGTTCTTCCCCCACCAGGGCCAGATCCGGGAGGTAGCCCGTGCTGGCGCGCAGGCGGTCCACAAAATGCTGCTCCTGCCCGTTGGAGACGCGCGCCGTGGCGAAGGCGCGCTGCACCAGGGCGAAGATGGCGGGGAATTCGTGCGGAACTTCCGGTCGGATCTGCATGCTGCTCTCCAGCGCCGCGGCGGGCTTCAGGGGTTTCCGGGGGGAACCCGTTGTGGAAAAAGGGGTTCCCCCTTGCGACGCCTTTGTTCCAGAAGGCAGAATCCGGAAACGCTACTCGATGCCCACTTCCTCGGAAGCGTCAAGCACCTTCATTCGGGGCTTTTTTTTGCAAAGATCCACCAGATTGGTGCCGAAATCCTGCATGCCGTCCCAGCGCAGGGTGGTATCGCCGCTCACGCCGCTCAGGTAGCCGTCCAGCCACATGAAGATCACGCCCACATCCTCGGCGCTGGCGGTTTGCAGATCGGCCACGAAATCCCCGCAGGTGATCTGAGAAAAATCAATGTCCTGGATGCCCTGCTTCTTGGCCATGGCCGGGGAGGCGCACAGCGCCACCAGGCTGGCCGCGATCATGGCCGTCTTCATCAGCTGTCTCATGGGGGCTCCTTGTGCAAAAAGGTGAGGTGGATGTACGGACCCTATCCTTCCAGGCCGGGGCCTTGCAAGGGGGGTGGACGAGAATTGCGGTGTCTGCGAGTGGCCTATTTCTCCTGAAAAAATGCTGCCCAGTCTCCCAGTTCCCCGCCTGTACGCAATTGCTGACGCAGGGCGGCCAAGCCGTTTTCCAGGCCGGCCAGCCGGGCCAGCAGGGCTTCCTCTGCCGGGGTGCGGGTGAGGATGGCGGCCACGGCGCCGTTGGCGATGACCACCCGCCGGTCTGCGCTGAGGGCCAGCACCGGATCATGCGTGGCGATGACGACGATTTTCTCGCTGTTGAGCAGCAGCCGCATGGCGGCGCGCTTGTCCACGCCGGCGTTCTCGATCTCGTCCAGGAGCAGCACCGGGGACCAGCTCAGCAGGGCTGTGTCCGCGATCATCAAGGCCCGGGACTGCCCGCCGGAGAGTTGCGTCAGCTGGGTGTGCGGGGCGAAGGGTTCGCCGGCCAGGGCATTGGCCGCATCGATCACCTGACGGGCTGCGGCGGGAGGATCGGCGATGCCGCGGCTTTCCGCATGGGCGGCAATGAAGTCCTGGGCGCCCATGTCCAGCACGAAGTTCATGTTCTGGGTCAGCTGGGCCACCAGCCGGCCATGCAGGGCAAAGCGCTCCTCGGCGGTGGGGGCGCGGCCGTCCAGCAGCAGGCGGCGGCCGGAGGGGGTGTCGCCGTCGGCCAGGGATTCGATGTCCGAGAGCAGCCGGCTCTTGCCCGATCCCGTGGGGCCCAGCAGGGCCACCACCTCGCCGGTGCGGAAGGTCAGATCCAGGGCCTCGGGAAGTCCGGTCTTGTCCTGGCCGGCAGTCACGGTAATGGCGCGGATGGTGGTCTCACTCCCCATGCTGCGCCTCCTGCTGGACGGGCCGGATGCCGAAATCCGCCTTGCGCACGTTGCCTTTCTGATATTTCGAGCCGATGCGTGTTTCGCTCAGGCAGTAGGAGCAGACGGCCGCGGGCATGGAGAAGCGCAGCTTCATGTCCGTCACCGAGGAGACGGCCGGGGCCATGGCCAGAATCTGCGCCAGTTCCTGACAGCCCTGGCCGGTGAGGCCGTTGACGTGGCGGATGACGGCGCGGCTGTTCATCTGACGGATGCGATGGCGATAGACCTCGCGTTCGGCCTGGGACACGAGATCGCCCTTGGTCACCAGCACCAGATCGGCCAGCCGGAGCATGGGGCCGATTTTTTCCGGTGCATCAATGCCCATCAGGTTGTCGATGATGCACAGGGCCATCACGCCGCGCAAGTGCGGGGAGCAGCGGTTGCACAGGCCGGCAGTCTCGATGATGCAACAGTCCGCCCCGGTCTCCTGCGCCCAGTCAAAGGCCTCTTCCAGGTTGGAGGCGAAGAAATGGTCCGGACACAGCCCGCCGGAAAGGGCCACGCTCACGGGCACGCCGGCGGCCCGGTACAGGGTGTCGTCCCTGGTCTGCAGGCAGTCGAACTTGATCACCGCCGTGGAGACTCCGGCTTCGCGCAGCCTGCCGCAGGTCTTGGCCACCACCGCCGTCTTGCCGCAGGCCGGCGGCCCGGCCACGGTGATGAGTCGGATGGGCCGTGCCGCTGGTATCGGCTGTGCCGGCTGTTCCGGCTGGGAAGGCTCGTTCATCGCCGCTCCCGCAGCAGGGTGCGGAACACCGGGTGCAATTCCTCGCGCAGGCGGTTGACGTCGAACTGCTCCACATAGTCCCAGCCCACCCACTTGAGGGACGCGCCCTCGGGCAGGGGCGAGTCGTGCTCGGCCATGGGGACGAACCAGCGGGCGCTGTCGATGGCGGCAAAGTCATGCAGGAAGAAGTTGAGGAGCGGGGCCAGGCGCTCGTGCTCCGCGGCCTTGGCCAGAAAATACAGGGGCGAGGCGCAGGCGCCGTCCTCGGGCCAGACCATGCGCACATGGGAGGTGGGCCGGACGCTGGCGGCGAAGAATGCCGGGATGATGAACACGGCGGCGGCGCGCGGATCGTTGGTGCCGGCCACCTTGGCCATTTCGGAGGAGTGCAGCAGACACTTGGCGTTGTTGGCCAGGGCCTGCAGGCCTTCCATGCCGAACTCCTTGTGGATGTTCATGACCACGGCGTCGGCCATGTCGTCGCCGTCGCCGCACATCACCAGCATGCCTTTGTATTTGGGATCCAGCACATCGGCCCACACGCGGGGGGCGGGCACGTCGCCCAGTTTGCGATCGTCCACCAGGAAGATGTACGGGGTGACGCCGTAGATGCTGTACCGCCCCCGGGGATCCACCAGCCCGGCGCGAACATGCAGGGGGTTGAGGCGTGGCGGGAGCACGGCCTTGAAGAGATCGCCCTGCAGATGACGCTGCGTGAAGGTGCGCTTCCAGAAATCGCCGAAGCCGATGGAGGCGATGATGCCCGGCAGCCGGGCCGGGTCCGGCTCCTGGAACAGGGGGTCGTAGGGGTCCACGCTGGTGCAGCCCATGGGGATGCGCACCGTGAGCGGCACGCCGGCATCCCGGCTGGCTGCGGCAATGGCCTCCACACGGTCCCTGGCCACCAGCTTGACCGGGCAGGGACAATAGAGCAGCAGGTCTGCGCCCTCGGCCTGGCGGGGGGCGTCGTCCTCGTATTGGGCAATGGATCGGATGAGCTGATTCAGATCGTGCATGGTCTTCTCAATGCGGAGGGGGAAGAAAGGCCCGGGGGAGTGTCGGCAGGGCGACGCTCCCCCGGGGCGGGGCGTGTTGTCAGTGTTCGTAGCCCGGGGGCAGCTCCTGCCAGCCGGTCTGGTTGCGGCCGATTTCGTAGCCGAGTTCAAACGTCTTTTTCATGGCCACGGGATCGAAGGGCTCGGCGGCCTGGGCTTCGAACTCCTCGGGGATGGCCAGGAAGCGCATGTGCATGTCGTCGCGCTTGGCCAGCAGGTAGGCATAGGCCAATGCGCCCTTGGCCTGGGATTTGATGAGGGTGGAGATGGCCCGGGAGGCGATGGGCGCGAGGCGGGGCTTCACCGGCTCGCCCACGGGACCGATTTTGTTGTTGATGAGGATGTGCACGCGCTTGAACACTTTTTCGTAGGCGTGCATCTGCCCCAGTTCCTCGGCCATGCGTTTGGGATTGAGATAGCCGTCGTAGACGATGAACTGGGAGATGACGCCGCCATCCACGTGCATCTCGTCGTAGAGATCCTCGCCGCGCTGCACGGGAATGTACTGCGGCGGAAAGGCCACGGGAATGGCGGAAGAAGCCAGCAGCACCTTGTGGAACAGTTCCAGAGCCTTGGGATGACCGGAAACGGCAATGGCTCCCATGTCCCACACCACGTTGCGCTGGGCGTCCAGGTTGGTGGTGGCAATGAACAGCCGGCGGCCCCGGGCATGCTCCTTGGCAATGGCGTCCAGCATCTCGGCGTTAACGCGTTGCTGCAGGATGCGCAGCAGGGGGGTGTTGTCGGTGACGGAATCGCCAAAGATAATGCGATAGATGCCCTTGAGGAAGAGAATGTCCTTTGTCTTCAGCGTGGTGTAGAGCTCGCGCAACTCGGCGTCATACTTTGACCCCAGGAAGACGAAGGGCGCAGAGAGCGCGCCGGTGCTCACCCCGGTAACAATGCGGAATTCCGGCCGGGTGCCGGTGTCTGTCCAGCCGCAGAGCACCCCCGCGCCAAAGGCGCCGTCTGGTCCGCCGCCGGACAGGGCCATGATGTCGAAGGCCTGGGGCATGGGCTGGCCTTCTTTCTGGAGCCGGTCGCGATATTGTTGCGTGGACTCGGCAAGGCTGTGCTGCAGATCCGGGGAGAGCACGTCGCCCCAGCCACGCACGCCGGCAATGCCGGCATCGTTGCGGGTGGCCATCACCCGGGTCTGGCTCAGGGTCAGGGGATTGGTGTCCTGCCCGGGGATTGGTGGCCGGACGCGCAGGCTGCCGCAAGCAGCGCAGGCCAGACACAGCAGGGAGACGATCCCCAGAACACAGGCGTGAGGAAGGCGAGGGGGGCAGGGGAGGGTGGACATGCGGGGATGCTCCGGAAAAAGGGTGGACGGCGAGAATTCGTTGAATGGGTTACTCGGCCTTGTTGTCCGCCTCTTCCTTTGCCAGCTCCTCGGGGGTGAGGGTCCACCAGCCTCTGCCATCGCCGGTCTTGCGGACCTTGACCATCTTGTCACCGACCACGATCTTGTTCAGCAGAAAAATTTCCTTGTCGGCCAGGTCATTGTACACGCCGTAAATCTTGGCTTTGGCGCCGGGGGTCACGGCAGCCCAGTCTGATCTGGTGGTGACAAAGTCCTTGGGGCCGATGTGCACGGTGACTTTTTCGCCGGTGTCGTCTCGTTTGGCGATGAGGCCCACGCCTTCATCCATGCCGGGCATGGGGGTGATGTCGATGACCTTTTCAATCACGGCCGTGAATTTTTCACGGTCCGCGGGGATGTAAAGCGCGTCGTAGGCAGAGCCCTGCTCCCAGCCCTTGAGGCGCCAGTCCGCGGCATGGACGGTGGCATGGGTGGCGGCAAGGAACACGCCGGTGGTGAACAGGCAGAGCAGCAAGGCAGCAGCGGGATGTCTGACAAATTGCATGGGCACGGTCCTCCATGTCCAAGTGCGAGGTTGACTGATGCGTGCGAGCATTTGATAGCACAGAACAGGCAAGAGGCAACCCCGAAGAATCCGCCGCTATGGCCGAGGCGAGGGAAGTTCTGACGTGGAGGCCTTCCACACCTTGCCTGCCGGGGAAAAGATGGCTACAGAAGAGAGATGGAGACATTGATCCACGAACTCGCCATGATGATCGACTTCTCCCGTATCCGCTTCTGGGAATGGGCGCTGGCCGGCATCGCCGTTGTCTTTTTATTGGTAAGCATCTGGAGGCTGTGCGTGCGTCGCAAACGCCACGACATCCAGGTGCTGCACCACTTCAACATGAAGGAATACAAGCGCCGCCAGCAGCAGCAGGATCCGGAATCCACCGGCTTGCGCTGAGTTCCCCATGCCTGTGCGGCTCGATTTCATCTGTCCGCACACCCCCTTGACCTTGATCGGCGTCGTTGCTATGCTAGAAAAAGTCTAGAGCAAGGGCGTACGCTCTTGCCCGTTCGTCGCCGCGTTCCGCGGGGGGATCAGCAACGCCATGTGGGCGGAGGCTTGCCATGCGCGACATCCAGCATCTCGTCGAACAGCACCTCAAGGACATGGAACTTCTGGAGCGCCGCCGCCGGGCCAGCGCCTCCATCCGGGATCAAAAGCTCCGGGAGCTGGACCGCCTGCTGCAGGAGGCCAAGAGCGCCCAGCAGCAGATGCTCCAGCAGGAACGCTTCGCCGCCTGAGCCCTTGCGCCTGTTGTGGCGGCGATGGTCGCCATGGTGGTGATAGTCGCCATGCTGGCGATAGTCGCGACGGTGGTGATAGTCGCGCCTCCTCTCGCCGGTGGCCGCCCGCTGTTTTTTTTGTGTTGCCTGGGGTGATGCCCTGGCATACCATGCCGCCAGAGCATGACGATGTCGCGCGGGCCGTGCTCCCCCGGAAAGCCCGGGGGCGAAGTGCCTGCGTCGGGCAGATCGTCCGGGCGAGGCGTTCGACGCGTGCCCGTAACCTGCACTCGTTAGGGTTGCGCGAACGGATGTAACACGAATGGCCGACAGGTCCCTGTACTGCAAAAATACCATCCTCGGCTTTCTCCGTAAGAAAGAGCCGTTGTTCGGCGGCTGGAAGGTCGTGGCGTTTCTTGGCGCCGGGGCCTTCGGGTGCGTCTTCAAGCTGGAGCGCGAGGACCTGGGGGCCAGATTCGTCTCCGCCCTCAAGGTCATTTCCCTGACCAAAAAAGCCAGCACCAACAGCGATTCCCTGGATTCCCTGCAGGACGCCATCAGCCAGGAAGCCAAGGAGCTGGTGCACCTGTACAGCCTGGGCGGCCACCAGAATGTGGTGGGCTGGCACAATCATCAGGTGTTTCACATCCGCGATTCCGAGTCCGTCACCGCCCTGTTGGCCGTGATGATGGATTATCTGCCCAACAACCTCGCCAAGGAAATCAAGAAGGGCCCCATCCCCTGGCCCCGGGCCATGCGCATGCTGGCGGACTGCCTGCGCGGCCTGATGCACATCCACGCCAAGCAGGTCATCCACCGCGACATCAAGCCGGAGAACATCTTCATCAACGAAGACGGCATGGCTCGCATCGGCGACTTCGGGGTGGCCCGCCAGGTGACGGATACCAGCCAGGCGGAAACCCGCGTGGGCACGCCGCTGTACATTGCCCCCGAAGTCATCAAGGACCCCTACGGCCACGGCTACGATTTTCAGGTGGACATCTATTCCCTGGGGCTGGTGGGCTACGAAATGTTGACGGGCAGTCTTCCCTTTGAGGAGGACGCCAAGGGCAACAAGAATTTGATGGTCAAGAAGCGGCTCTCCGGCGCCATGATCACCATGCCGGACACGCTGCCCCGCGGCGTGCGCGAGGTCATCCTCGGCGCCGTGCAGTACGACCCGGACCGCCGCTATTCCTCGGCCGCCGAGTTTCTGGAGGCTGTGGAGCGCGTGCTGGCCAGCGAGGGGCTGGACACGGTGCGGCCCCTTCCCATCGTGCGCGTGATGCCGGATGCCGCAGAAGACGGCAGCCCCTCCTGGAGACAGGTGCATACCACGGCGGCCCCTGTTCCCGCATCCGCTCCTCCGTCGGCGGGCAAGGCGGCCTCCGGCGCCGAGCCGGCCTCCCTCCCTGCACTTCCCGGCCCGCCGCCGGCCCTGGCCTCGGTGGTCCAGGCCGTGGCAGCCACGCCGCCGCCGGCGTCGCAGCCAGCGCCTCCGGCCAACGGCAACGGCAATGGTGCCGGGGCATCGCAGGACGAGCCGGCCACGCCCGCGCCTGCATCCGTACCCACATCAAGCCCTGCCGCAGGCAGACCCCAGACTCCGGCATACACCCCCTATGCGCATGGCCCCGACCGGAAATCCATCCACGGCGCGTGCGACGACACCTACGGGACCTGCCCCAGGGGCTCAGGCTTGCTGAGCTGGGAGGTGGCCGCTTTCGTGGCGACGCTGGGATGTGTGCTTTCCGTGCGTTTTCGGGAGGATGATGTCGTGGCGTCCCTGGTGTTCGTCTTGTGTTATGTGCTGGGGGCGCTGTACTTCATCCTGGCGGTGCGGCGCAATCGGGCCTTGGTGCTGGCGAGCTTTGCCCTGTCGCTGGGGGTGGGGAATTATCTGATGACGGGCAGCCTGAGTGCCGTGTTCACGGCCATTGATTACGCCCTGCTCGCCGCGTATGCGGTGGCCTGCCTGCTTGCGCCCAAGGTGCATGACTTTCTGGGACGATCCTGACCGTCATCTGCCCTGAAGCACGGTACGTCTGAGAAGAGCCGTCTGGGGAGAACCGTTCTCACACGGGTTCCCCCCCCCTCGCAAGGATCTGTTTCGGGGGTGATCTGCTCTACAATCAGGCGCGTTTCCACTGCAGTTGGGGGAATGCTTTCCATCCTGATTCCTGAATCAGCACCACGCCCTGCACGGTGCCTCCCGCCTGTCGCACGCCGGCAGCCGCGTTGGACAAGGCCTCGCGGTGGGTCACGCCCTGGGAGGCCACCAGCACCACGGTATTCAGCACGGACACGATGCGCAGGCCGTCGGCATTGGTCGCCAGGGCAGGCAGCAGGCACACGGTGCGGTCCACCTGTGCGGCGAGGGAGTTCAACAGCGGCTCCAGTGCGCGTTTGGAAAGGACGGTTCCCTGGAGCAGATCCGCCCGTCCGGCGGCCAGCAGCCGGGCCTGCTCAAAGGGCAGGGGCTGCAGACAGGCCTGCGCCGTCGCCTTGCCGGCCAGCACTTCCGCCACGCCGGGGGATCGGGCCACGCCGAACAGGGCATCCAGATGCGGGGTGCGCAGACACAGATCCACCAGCAGGGTGCGGTGGCGTTCCTCGGTCTGCATCTGGCCCAGATGCGCCACGGCCAGGGCGGTGGCGGGCTCATCATTCAGCGGCAGCAGGCCGATGCGGCGGGGGACAGGATTTCCGGATTCCAGGGTGGCGGCCAGGGCGGAAAGCGCCTCGCGCTGCGGATGCCCCGCAGGCCGGCTGGCAAAGGCGCCCTGCCGCGTGCCGGATCCCGCCGGCAGCACGGCCAGACACGGTGCGCCGGCGGCTGTGGCTGCATCGTCCGGCCGCAGCACGGCAGGATCCAGGTATTCCCGTAAAAATGTGCCGACAAGGGAGAAAAATCCCGCCAGAAAGATGGCCAGGGCCACATGCAGCATCAGGTTCGGCTGCTTGTAATCGGTAATATCCGGGGGGATGCTGGCGGCTTCCACCAGCCGCAGGTTGGAAACAGCCAGGGAGCGGGCCGTGTCCACCTGATAGTTGATGTCCATCAGTGTCTGAAGATACTGCTCTGCGCGGCGATATTGAAGACTGAGCAAGGCATAGTTGGTCTGCATGGCCGGGAAGCGCAGCAGCTTCTGGTTCAGGCTGGCCAGCACCTGATCATACGCCTGCTGCTGCATCTCCGCCCCGGCAGTGTCGGCAGCGTATTGGGAGGCGCGTTGCGCGAGTTCGGTGAAGAGCGGGTCCAGGGCAAGGGTGACGTCACCGAAGATCCTGGCGGCTTCTTCTTGAATAATTTCTTTGGCTTGCTTGATGCGGTTTTGGATGTCCACCACCTGGGGGTGCTGTTCGGTGTAACGGGTGCGGGTGTTGGCCAGCTCCAGGTACAGGTCGCGCAGGGTGAGTTTGACCGAATCCACCACCGGGTTGCGTTCCATCTGCTCCTGGGATTTGGAGTACTGCGGCGTGGCAGCCAGCAGACGCCGGGTTTCGGCCAGCATGGCGCGATATTGTTCCGCCTGCACGCCGGCTTCGTCTCGTTCGCTGGCCACGGAGGAAATCAGGCCGATAAGCCGCAGGATTTCTTCATCCAGGCTGATGGAGGCGTGCTTTTCGCGGAAGTCTTGCAGCCCCTTGAGGGTCCGCTCATATTCCGCCTTGGCCAGGGGGATGCGGGCCTCAATGGAGTCGGCAAAGCGGTAGAACTCCTCGCGCTGCAGTTCCACATCGCGGTCGATGAATGCCTTGGCCACGGTGTTGGCGATGCGCACGGACTCGGCCATGTCTGTGGCCTGCACCGTGATGGTGAATATGTCCGCGTCCTGATCCTCGGAAATATCCACATACGGCCTGGGGAAGAAGAATTGCAGGATGCTCTTCTTGCCCAGTTCGTCCCATTGCAGGGGCTTGGTGGCGTTGAGCAGGCCATCCAGCCCCAGCTTGGGCAGGAGCCAGGTGGCGCCGGGGATCATGCGCGGCAGCAGGGACCGGGCCCGCACGCGCTGCAGCTCCAGTTCCTGGGTCACGGCCTGCAGCACGGGTGCGGACTGGGCGATCAGCTTGTAGTTGGCCACTTCGGCGTCGGACACCGTTTCCGGCATGGTGGACGAGCGCAGGCCCAGGGAGCTGAGCAGGGTGCTTGCCGAGGGAGATTTGTACGCCAGGACCTTGGAGGTGGCCACGTACCGGGGCACTACAAGGAGCGTGAGCAGCAAGATGCCCAGGAACACCCCCAGTGCAATGCCGCCGCACAGCCGCCGCCGCCGCCACAGAATTTCGAGAAGCTGTCTGAGTTCCACGTGGTTATTGCGTAGGCGTGATTACGCCGCCCTGGTTGCTGAGGTTTTCGCCGGCGACGTTGTTCAGGTTGCCGGAGCTGCTGGTGTAATCCGGCGGCTGGCCGTCGTAGACGTCGATCAGGGCGTCGCGGACCTGGGGAATGAAGATGATGGCGCGTTCCGCCGAGGCGATGGCCTCCAGGATGTTGCGCAGCCGGGTCATGAAGCGTTCCACATTGGCCAGGGTGGTAGGCGGCACGAACACCAGGTCGCCGGGGGCCAGGTAGCCGGAGAAGTTGAAGGGTTTGTCCTTTTCCACGTTGGCGAGCTTCATGTCCGCCACCAGGAGCTGCATTTCCCCCCGGCCCTGGGCGCCGCGGATGATCAGCACGTTGCCCTCGCTGGCGTCGCGGGTGAAGCCGCCGCACCGGGAGATGGCCTCCCACAGCGTGACGTCATGATTCAGGACCACCGGCCCTTCGGCCGTCACTTCGCCGTAGACATAGGCCGTGCGGAAGGCAGATTGCATCAGCTCCACCATGAGCTGGGGATTCACCAGATACACAGCCAGGCGGGAGCGCATTTCGTCGCGCAGCTGGCCGATGGTCTTGCCGGAGGCCTGGACCTTGCCGATCAGGGGAAAATCGAAGCCGCCGGTTTCGTCCACCTGCGGTTCCAGGGTCAGGTCGTCATGCCGCCAGACATGCACGGAGAGCTTGTCGCCGTAGGCCAGGGGGCCGGCATGCACGGCGTTTCGGGTGGCGTTTATGGAACTTCCCGCCGACACAGGGGAAAGAGACACGGGATCCTTGGGGCCGCCGCAGCCTGGACACAGCAACGCCGCGATCCAGAATAGCGCAAGCAGCAAGACAGGACGAAGATACAAGGTCATGATGGCGCCAGGCTGAAGGTTGATTGCTCCCATGCGGTTGCATGCGGGCCTGTGCTCTTGTAGAAGCTTTATTTTCCCATGGCAAGACAACTCCTTAGACAGGCCGGCCCAATCATGCACATTCTTGTTCTAAACCCCCCGTATTTTCCCAAATTTTCCAGGCCGCAGCGCAGTCCGGCCGTCACCAAGTCCGGTACGCTGTATTATCCCATCTGGTTGGCGTATGCCGCCGGCGTGCTGGAAGAAGCCGGGTTCGACGTCACCTTCCAGGACGCGCCGGCTGCCGGCCTGTCCCTGGATGCCGTGCTGGACCGCGCCCGCATTGAACAGCCGTTGCTCATGATTCTGGACAGCTCCACCCCCTCCATCGCCAACGACCTGGAGGCCGCCCGGCAGCTCAAGGCCGTCGTGCCCCAGGCCATCGTGGTCATGGTGGGGGTGCATGTGTCTGCCCTGCCGGAGGAAACCCTGCGGCAGGCTCCCTGGGTGGATGCCGTGGCCCGCCGCGAATACGAATACACCGTGCTGGAGCTGGCCCGGGCCGTGCGCCAGGCCGGCGGCCGGCCGCCGGCGACCGTGCTGCAGGACATCCAGGGCCTGACCTTCCGTGCCGAGTCCGAGAGCGAGGACATCCGCGCCGCCGCCGACCGGCCCTTCCTTGACGATCTGGACGTCTTGCCCTTTGTGAGCCGCGTGTATCGTCGGCATCTGCGGCTGGAAGACTATTTCAACCCCAACGGGCTGCATCCCATGGTCACCCTGACCACCAGCCGGGGCTGCCCGTTCCGGTGCAGTTTCTGCGTGTATCCGCAGACCCTCACCGGCCATGTTGTGCGCATTCGCAGCATCGCCAACGTGCTGGATGAGGTGGAGGAGATTTTGCGGGAATGCCCGCAGGTGCGGTCCATCTTTTTCGAGGATGATACCCTCACCGCCAACCGCGCCCGCAGCCTGGAGTTCGCCCAGGTCATCCAGGACCGCGGGTTGCAGTTCACCTGGTCCGCCAACGCCCGCATGGATCTGGACCTGGAGACCATGCGCGCCCTCAAGGCCGCAGGCTGTCGCATGCTCTGCGTGGGCTTCGAATCCGGCGTGCCGGCCACCCTGGCCTGCATGCGCAAGGGCCTGGGTGCGGACCGGGCAAGACGCTTCATGGCCGATGCACGAGCCGCCGGCCTGCGCATCCACGGCTGCTTCATCATCGGCTTCCCCGGCGAGGACCGTGCCGCCGTGGAACAGACCATCCGTCTGGCCCTTGATCTGGACCCGGACACGGCGCAGTTCTACCCGGTGATGGTCTATCCCGGTACGCAAGCCTACGCCATGTATCAGGAAAAGGGGTGGATCACCACGGTGGACTTCTCGGCCTGGCTGACGCCGCAGGGGCTGCACAACTGCGTCACCCGCAACGAGCACTTCGGCCCCGAGGAGCTGGTGGCCCTGTGCGATCAGGCCCGCCGGCGTTTCTATTTCCGTCCCAAATTCCTGCTCCGCAAGGCCTGGGAGGCGCTGAAGGATCCTGATGAACGCCACCGCAGTGTCAAGGCGGGCCGGGTGTTTGTGAAGCACCTGCTCTTCGGGTCCGGTGCCGGCGCGCCCCCGGCCTGCGCCGAGTCCCTGCCGGCCCTGGAGCCGCAGGAACCCGGTCTGGCGGCCTCGGTGGTCATCCCGGCGTACAATGCCGCCGGGACCCTGCCGCACACCCTGCGCAGTCTGGTGCGGCAGAATCAGTCGCGAAAATCCTATGAAATCATTGTGGTGGATGATGGTTCCACCGACGATACCGCCGCCTGCTGCCGCTCCTGGGTGGATGATGGCAGCGTGCGCTGGCTGCAGCATCCCGACGGGCGCAACCACGGGCCGGCCGCGGCGCGCAATCTGGGTGGCCAGTACGCCCGGGGCGCGGTGGTGGTCTTTACCGATGCGGATTGCCGGCCCGGGCCGGATTTTCTGGTCAATATCCTGAAAAAATTCGAGGACCCCACCGTGGACGGCGTCCAGGGCGCCTACCGCACCCTGCAGCGGCAGCTCACGGCGCGGTTTGCCCAGGCCGAATTCGAGTCCCGCTATGCCCTGCACGAGGACGGCGGCCCCGTGGATCTGGTGGCCACCTACGCCGCGGCCTTCCGGCGGTCCGTCTTCCTGGAGTCCGGTGGGTTCGATGTCTCCTATCCAACTGCCAACAATGAGGATACGGAGTTCTCCTACCGCCTGCTGGCCGCGGGTCGACGGCTGGTGTTCGCGCCGCGGGCTGTGGTCCAGCATCTGCACCCAGCCAGCCTGGGGCGCTACTGCCGCACCAAGTTTTGGCGGGCGTACTGGCGGGTGAGGGTCTACCGGCGCTATCCGGACAAGGCCGTCTCGGACCGCTACACATCCAAGGCCGTGAAATTCCAGACCCTGGCCGCCATGCTCGGCTGGGCCATCCTGCCCCTGGCGGTGTGCTGGCCGGGATTGTTCCGGGTGGAGGCGTTGCTGGCGGCGGGCATTGCGGCCTCGGCCCTGCCCTGGACGGGAAGACTGCTGCGGCAGGATGTCGTCCTGGCCCTGGCCGTGCCGGGGTTCGTGCTGGCGAGGGCAGCGGCCCTGGCCGCGGGCTCCTGGTGGGGGCTGGCGACAGGCTGGCGACGCCGGAAGGCGTGATCGACCTCGCAGCAACGGGGAGAGCCGCCGCAGGCGATTCTCCCCGTTACGCTGTAAGGTTGCCTACTGGACGGTTTTGTTGCCGTCGGGGGCGCAGTCGGGGCTTTCGGCCGGCTGGCCGTGCTTGCCCATGGCCTTGGCGTGGGAATCCTTGAAGGCGTCCCATTCCTGGGGGGAGATGCCGCCGTCGCCGTCGGTGTCGATCATCTTGAAGGCGGCATCCTTGTTGTCCGGATGCGTGCTGCCGCGCATCATGGTCGCGAACTCGTCCCGGGAGAGGCTGCCGTCCTTGTCTGCGTCGAGATGATCAAAGCCGATCATCCCGCCATGGGGGCTGCCGTGCGGGCCGGCGGCCATGCCGGCATAGGCCGGGGATGCGGCCAGGAGCAGGAAGCAGCAGAGCAGGCGAAGGGTTTTCATGTTGGATGGCTCCTTTGTGCGTGATGGAGTGGACCGGCGGCCCTGGTCGAGGGTGCCGAGTCATCAGACAGCATAAGGCGGACAGGGGAGAGGGTCAATGCGGCGGGGCGAAAATCTCAGGGCCGCGGCACGGTGTCGTCCTTCTCGCCCTGGCCGCGGTGGCAGGGCATGTAATCCTCGTCGTGCACGGTCATGAAGGCGTCCCATTCCTCGCGGGTCAGGCGGCCGTCCCGGTTTGTGTCCATGCGGGCGTGGGGATCCCCGGCCCTGGTCGGCGGCGGTTGCGGATGGCGGATGGCTTCCAGATGCTGCAGCAGGGCCTCCCGGGTCTGATATTCCGGTGGCTGCTGCAGTTGTCCATGGATCAGTACCAGTGCAATAACGCCTGAGATGACTGCAATCATGGCCACGCCGTACCGCGTGTGCGGTGCAGGCGTCAAATGACATTTTCATGTGCACTGCATCGTTTAAAGCGAAACAAATACTTTGCAAGGCGATGAATGCCTGCTACAGTGCCGGCCATGGCTTCTTCCACTGTCACTGCGGTATCAACCTCCAAGGATCTGGCCTCCCTGCGCATTCAGCGCGATGGCCGGGGGCTGCGTCGTCGTCGTCGCATCCCCTGGGGGCTGCTGTTTCTGTTGGTCTGTCTGGGGGCCGGCGCGGCCTGGTGGTTCTGGCCCCGGCCGCCCCTGGTGCGCCTGGGCACGGTGGCCCTGACGCATCCTTCCCAGACCCTGGCCGCCCTCACCGCCAGCGGCTACATGGTGGCGGATCGCAAGTCTTCCGTGGCCGCCAAGATCACTTCACAGCTGGTCTGGCTGGGGGTGGAGGAGGGCCAATTGGTGCGCCAGGGCGACATCCTGGCCCGCCTGGAAGCCGAGGACCTTGCCGCCGCCCACGCTGCGGCCCTGGCCGAGGTGGTGGCCGCCGAAGCCCGTCTGAAGCAGTTGGAGGCCGAACTTCTGGACACGGAACGTCAGGAGCGCCGTCTGCAGGCCCTGGTGCGCACGGGGGCCATTGCCCAATCCGAATACGATGCCGCCGAGACCCGCCGTGACGTGGCCCGGGCGGCCATTTTTCAGGTTTCCAAGCAGGTCCTGGCTGCCAAGGCCGCCGCGGAACGCGCCCGGGTGGACCAGGGCTATGCCACCCTGCGTGCGCCGTTTGACGCCGTGGTGCTCACCAAGAATGCCGACGTGGGCGACATCCTCACTCCCCTGGGCGCGGCGGCCAGCGCCCGGGCCTCGGTGGTCACGCTGGCGGATCTGACCTCCCTGCAGGCCGAGGTGGACGTGAGCGAGTCGCAGATCGGCAAGGTGGCGGCGGGCATGCCCTGCGAGATTGAGCTGGATGCCCTGCCCGGCGAGCGCTTTCCCGGCGTGGTGCATATGATCGTCCCCACGGCAGACCGCACCAAGGCCACCATCCTGGTCAAGGTCCGCTTCAATCATCTGGATCCGCGGGTGCTGCCGGACATGAGCGTGCGCGTGTCCTTTCTTTCCCGGGCTCTGGCTCCCGGCGAGGAAACACCCCGCCTCACGGCGCCGGCCGAGGCCCTGGTGTGGCGTCAGGAGCGCGCGCACGTGCTGCGGTATGCAAACGGCACGCTGGAGCAGGTGGCCGTGCAGCCGGGCGAGGCCTTCGGCGGGCTCACCGCCATTGCCGGCGAACTGGCCGCGGGGCAGAAAGTGGTGCTTTCTCCCGCGGAGGAACTGGCCGGCGGCATGCCCGTCCGGGTGCAGGAAGACTGACCATGGCGGAACCCCTGCTGCGCATCCGCAACCTGGCCAAGCACTACCGCCGCGGCGAGCAGGATATTCCCGTGCTCACGGACATCACCCTGGACATCATGCCCGGGGATTTCCTGGCCCTGATGGGGCCGTCGGGGTCGGGCAAGTCCACGCTGCTGAACTGCATCGCCGGCATCGATCAGGCCGACGCCGGAGAGATTGTGTTCCGTGGCGAGGATCTGACGCAATACTCCGAATCCGAGCTGGCCGCCTGGCGTTCGCACCATGTGGGCTTCATCTTTCAGTTTTACAACCTCATTCCCGTGCTCACGGCCCAGGAGAACGTGGAATTGCCGCTGCTGCTCACGGATCTTTCCGCCAGGGAACGGCGCGCGCACGCCGTGGCGGCCCTGTCCGCCGTGGGGCTGGCCGACCGGCTGGACCATTATCCCGGCCAGCTCTCTGGCGGGCAGCAGCAGCGCGTGGCCATCGCCCGGGCCGTGGCTGCGGATCCCGATCTGCTGGTGGCCGACGAACCCACCGGCGACCTGGACCGCGCCTCCGCCGAAGAGGTGCTGACCCTCATGGAGCGGCTCAACACGGAACTGGGCAAGACCATCGTCATGGTCACCCACGATCCCAGGGCCGCGGAGCGCGCCCGCAAGCTCATCCATCTGGACAAGGGTGAATTGTGGATCGATGCCAACGGCTCGCCGTACAATGTCCCGGGAGGCGACGGCCATGCTGCTCCTCAAGCTCCTGGTCCGTAACGCCTTCCGCCACCGGCTGCGCGCCGCGCTCACCGTGGTCGGCGTGGCTGTGGCCATCCTGGCCTTCGGGCTCTTGCGCACGGTCATCGATACCTGGCACGCCGGTGTGGAAGCTGCGGCGGCCAACCGGCTGGTCACGCGAAACGCCATCAGCCTGGTCTTTCCCCTGCCGCTTTCCCAGCGAGACAAGATCCACAATGTGGAGAACGTCAGCGCCGTATCCTACGGCAACTGGTTTGGCGGCATCTACGTGGACGAGAAGAACTTCTTTGCCAATTTTTGCGTGGAGCCGGTCACGTATCTGTCAATCTATCCGGAATTTCTGGTGCCCGAGGCGCAGCGGCTGGCCTTTTTCAAGGATCGCAAGGCTGCCTTGGTGGGCCGCAAGCTCATGGACCGCTTCGGCTGGAAACTGGGGGACACCATCACCCTGCGCGGGACCATCTATCCCGGCGACTGGCCCCTGACCATCCGCGCCGTGTACGAGGGCGCGCACAGCACCGTGGACGAAACGCAGTTGCTGTTCCACTGGGCGTACCTGGACGAAACGCTCAAGCGGGAGCAGTCTGCCAGGGCCGGGGAGGTGGGGTTCTACATGATCCAGATCCGGGACGAAACCCGCGCTGCGGCCACGGCCCAGGCCATCGACGCCCTGTTCAAGAACTCCCGCGCCGAAACCCTCACCGAGACGGAAAAGGCCTTCACCCAGGGATTTCTGGCCATGAGCGAAGCCATTCTGGTGGCCATCCGCATCGTGTCGTACGTGGTCATCGTCATCATCCTGGCCGTGGCCGCCAACACCATGGCCATGAGCGCCCGGGAACGCACGGCGGAATATGCGGCCATGAAGACCGTGGGCTTCGGCGGCGGCACCCTCGGGCTGCTCATCATGGGGGAATCCCTGGTCCTGGCCGCGGCCGGCACAGGGCTGGGGCTGGCCGGCATTCCGCCGGGCGCGCAGGCTTTCGGGCATTTTCTGTCGGATTATTTCCCTTTTGTGGAGGTGAAGGTCCAGACGTTCCAGCTCGGGGCCGTGCTGGGGCTGCTGGTGGGACTGCTGGCGGGCATCTTTCCGGCCATCTCGACGGCGCGGTTGCGCATTGCCGAGGGGTTGCGGAGGCTGGGCTGATGGCCGTCCCCCTGTCCTATTCCTGGCGCAATCTGGCCCGACGCCGGCTGACCACGGCTCTTACCGCCGGCGGCATGGCCCTGGTGGTATTTGTGTTTGCCGCCACGCTGATGCTGGCCGAGGGCCTGCGGCAGACCCTGGTGGCCACGGGCTCGCCGCACAACGCCATCCTGCTGCGCAAGGGCGCGGAAACCGAGGTGCAAAGCGGCATCGAACGCTGGGCCGCGGGCATTGTGCGGACCAGTCCGGAAATCGCCCCTGGTCAGGACGGCCTGCCCCTGGTGGCCCGGGAACTGCTGGTGCTCATCGGCCTGCCCAAGAAGCGCACCGGGGTGGTGGCCAACGTGCCCGTGCGCGGGGTGGAACCGGCGTCCCTGGGGCTTCGTCCGGAATTCCGCCTGCTGCGGGGCCGGTTGCCGCGGCCGGGGTCCACGGAAGTGCTGCTCGGCATGGCCGTGGCACGAGGCTTTGCCGAGGTGGATCTGGGGCAGGCCCTGCAGTTTGCCCAGGCACGCTGGCCTGTGGTCGGCGTGTTCGATGTGGCCGGCTCGGGCTTCGGGTCGGAAGTGTGGGGGGATGTGGAGGTGCTGATGCAGGCCTTCCGACGGCAGGCCTTCTCCACGGTGGTGCTGCGGCTGCGCGACGATGCCGCGCTGGAGTCGTTGCAGGTCCGCCTGGCTGCGGATCCGCGGCTGCAGGTGGACGTGTTCCGCGAGACGGCCTTCTACGAAAAACAGTCCGAGATGATGGCCACCTTTCTGCGGGTGCTGGGGGTGTCCCTCACGGCCATTTTTTCGCTGGGCGCGATGATCGGGGCCATGATCACCATGTATTCCGCCGTGGCCACGCGCATTGCGGAAATCGGGGCCCTGCGCGCCCTGGGCTTCGGGAGGGGATCGATTCTGCTGGCCTTTCTGCTGGAAGCGCTGCTGCTGGGGCTGCTGGGCGGGGCGGTGGGGGTGCTGGCGGCGTCGGCGCTCACGCAGTTCACCTTCTCCACCACCAATTTTCAGACCTTTTCGGAGCTGGCCTTCACCTTTCGCCTCACACCGGGCATTGCCGGCCTGTGCCTGGGCTTCGCGGCGTTCATGGGGGTGGCCGGAGGGCTGCTGCCGGCGGTGCGGGCGGCGCGGCTGTCCATCGTGGAGGCCCTGCGCGGGGCGTGAGGGTGGCCGGCTACCCCTGCATGGCCAGACGGAGCTGGTGGAAGAAGCGCTGGACGTAGCGGCCGGAGACCACCTCCGCAATGGAGAAGGTCAGGGGCGATTCCGGCAGAAACGAGCCGGAGAGGGCCAGAAAGGTCTGGCTGGAGAGCTGGGCCAGGGTGGGGGAGATGTGCCGCCAGAGCGCATCCGCAGCATCCGCGGGCATGCCGTAAGTGCGGCATTGCAGGGGCCGCATGTAGAAGAGCAGGCAGCGGCCGTCCTCCAGCAGGGGGCAGGGGAAGGCCATGTCCGCCAGACAGCTTTCTCCCTGGACGATTTGGGCATCCTGCGTCTGGGCCTGACGGGCAAGCCGCTCCTGGCGGGAGGCCTGGGTGGCGCGTTCGATGAGGGCCTGGCGCTTCTCGCTGGTTAGTTCCTGGTTGATCACGGTGGCCAGATCCACGGCCTCGATGAACGTCAGTTGCACGGGCCGGCTGCAGCAGCGGGCATGTTCGCGGCCGCACCGAGGCAGGGCAGCGCAGGCGGCGGCAATGGCGGCCTCGACCTCGGCGGCCAGATTTTCGTAATCGTGGATGAAGGGATGCAGATCCACCAGCCGTTTGAACTCCAGCCGCGGCTCGCGGATGGTCAGCTTGCCGGCAACCTTGCCGTAGCGCTTGACGGCCCGCCACTGGCAGAAGTTGGTGGGCTTGCTGCGCAGCTTGGCCAGCACGCGATCCGCCAGCTTGTAGCCCAGGCCGCGGCGCAGCAGGTAGGCATTGAGCACGGTGCCGGTGCGGCCGATGCCGTGGCGGCAGTGGATGTAGACCTTCTTGCCCAGATAGATGGCCTCGTCCAGCCAGGAGAGGGCCTGTTCCAGGGCGGTCATGTCCGGGGCTTCTTCGTCGGGGATGGGGAGGTGATGGACCTCGAACCCGTGATCGCGCTCGATGTCGTGCAGGTCGCAGAACTCGTCGCACAGGTTGAGGATGGCGGAAATGCCCTCGTCGTGCAGGCGGGCCAGTTGCACGTAGGAGAGGGGTGCCGCGCCCACGGCCAGCTGGTCCGAGACCCACATGAGCGGCGATTCCCGGCCGGCCACGGCTAGTGTTCCTGCTCGGCGGCCATGGCGTCCAGGAACTCCCGGGCCTGGGCGTGGGCCTGCTCGGGGGTGTCCAGGGCCATGTCCATGAGCCGGGTGGTGGCCAGCAACCGACCCAGCACCACCAGCCGGCGGCGCAGGGTGTTGCAGTCCACCCCGGCCAGACGGGCCTCGAACAAATCTCCCATGGTCTTGATGGAAAACCCTTGCGCCTCCAGTACGTGGCGGAGGAAATCCAGCCGCAGCAGCCGTTGGTGATACTGCCCGCCGCCGCCCTTGAAGCGCACGGCCACATGGTTTTTTTCCCCACCCTGCACGCACAGGGCGTCCACCACACAGAAATGATAGCCGAAGCGCAGCATCAGATGGGCGTAGGCATCATCAATGACGGCGAAGCTGGCCAGCAGTCTGTCGTCCAGCAGCAGCCCGCCGCTGTGGCGGTCCAGGGATTCCCAGTCGGCCATGGGCAGGGAGGCGGCCGGCAGGGGCACGCTGGACATGCCCCACCACAGCGCCCACATGGGGGTGGAGGTGATGTCGTCCGGGACAATCTCGGCCTTGTCCCGCGCGCCGGCAAAGAGGCCGCCGCCCAGGTCCAGCACGTACATGCTCATGGGCAGGCGGGTCTGGAGCTTCTTGGCCCGGGCCATGCCGCGGGCAGACTTGCCCAGCAGGGAGAACATTTCCTGCACCGCGGTTTCGTGGGCAAAGCGGACCACATCGTGCACGGAGCGGCAGCTTTCCGGCCGGAACTGGGGGGAGGTGGGGTCCGTGAGGGAGAGGGTGGCCACATGCGGCAGGAGCTTGCCCAGGCGGGAGTGCGCCGCCGCCACCAGGGACTTGCGCGGCAGCCGGGCAGCCTCCACCACGGCCTGGATGCAGCCGGGAAAGACGTGGCCGTGCACGGCGTCCAGGGTGATTTCTTCGCCTTCCCGGAGCAGGGAAAACACGCGGTCGCCACCCACCACCACCGGCAGGCCGAATTCCCGGGCCACGGAGGCAAAATGAGAGGCCCGGCTGCCCCGCAGGCTGATCACCCCGGCCACCTGGCCCATGATCTGCACCAGGGAGGGCGGCATGGATTCCGTGATCAGGATGCAGCCGGCCGGCGCACTGCGGATGGCCGCCTCGGTGCGGGCGTGCACCACCGGGCCACAGGCGCCGCCAGGGGAGACGGACACGCCGCCGGACAGCAGGGGATCCGGCAGATGTTCGGGCAGATGTTCGGGCAGATGCTCGGGCAGATGCCCGGGGATATGCTCAGGCAGCTGCTCTGCAGCAAAGGCGGCGGGCGTGGCCGTCTGGCCTTGCTGCATGGGCCGGGTTTGCAAAATCCATGGCGCACCGGCCCGGTCCACGGCCCATTCCACATCCTGCGGGCTGCCGAAGAACTGCTCCAGTTGCCAGGCCATGCGGGCCAGACGGCGCACGGTCTCGTCGGGCAGACCGGCAAAGCCGGGCGGCCGCTGCAGGATGGCCGGGGGATGCGCCGGCGGCGCGCCGGGATCGATGCAGAACACCCCGGGAGACAGTCGGCCGCTGACGAGATTCTCCCCCAGCCCCGGCACGGCGTACAGGGCCATCATGCCGCACAGGCTGGCGGAGCGGTCCGCATCGCGGGTGTAGCAGACGCCGGCATAGGCAGCGTCCACCATGGGCATGACCAGTACGGCCATGGGCGTTTCCAGGTCCGACAGGCCGGTAAGAATGCGGTAGGTCAGGGCCCGGGGGGAATACTTGCCCATGACCACGGTGCGCCAGGCCTCGGGCAGATCCTCGGGGACCACGTCCAGGAGGCTGTCGTACTGCCCGGCGAAGGAATTGGCCGCATCCTCGGCCACGGCGCTGGAGCGCACGGCCAGGCGGGCGGCCGGGGTGGGCAGGCTGGCGCGGGCCTGGGCCAGCTCCTGCAGGATGGCCGGGGGAATCTCGGCCTCGCGCACCAGGGCCTGCAAGGTGGCGCTGGCGCGCTCCAGGCCCTCGGGATCGTCCAGCCGCAGGGTGCGCAGTTGTTCGTCCAGGGCTTCGCGCAGGTTGTTGGCTTCCAGAAAATAATGAAAGGCGCTGGCGGCGATGACGAAGCCCTGGGGCATGGGCATGTCCGGAAGCTGGCGGGCCTGCACCAGATTGGCGGCCTTGCCGCCCAGCTGGGCCGGCGGGGCCTTGGGGTCCAGGGGCAGCACAAAGGGCGGGGCGGCTTCGGGTGGGGCGATGTCCACCGCCATTTCCAGATAGAAGGCGATCTTCTGGAAATATTCCATCAAGGCAACGCCCTTGGTGGGCGAGAGGGAGGTCAGGGCGGAGACGAGTTTGCGGCCGAGGTCCTCCAGCTCGTGCACCAGATACACCACGCGGGTCCAGTCCACGGCGCGGCGGCCGTAGTGGATGTCTTCCAGCTCGGTGATGCGCTCCAGGCAGGTTTCGTCCAGGGCCAGCAGCTCGCGAAACGCCTCGTACCGGACCCGCAGCAGCGTCCCCGGCGCAAAGACCTGATAGGTCCAGTGTTTCAGTAGTTCCTTGTTCAGCACGGGGACCTGCATACCACGGCTGGGGCTTACTTGGCGAGCACCTCTTCCACCTTGAATTCGAGCTCGTCCTTGTCGATGGGTTTCACGCAGTATTCGTCCGCGCCCAGGCGCACGCTTTCGCGCGCCGTTTCCAGGGTGGGATAGCCTGTGAGCATGATGACCTTGATGCCGGCGTCGATCTTTTTCAGCTCGTCCAGCACTTCCACGCCAGTCATCTTCTTGAGTTTGATGTCCAGGATGGCCAGCTGCGGCCGGTGTTTGGCGGCAAAGGCCAGGGCTTCTTCCTCTTCGGTAAAGCTGGTCACGGCGTGGCCCTTGCGCTCCAGGATGCGCTTGATGAGCACGCCGGCGTCGGCCACGTCGTCCAGCACGATGATGTTTGCCATGGGGGTCCTTGTGGTGGAGTGGCTCACGCCGTCCCGGCGGAGGCAGGCGTTTTGCCGGATGGTTTGCCGGCGGGAAGCTCCAGATCCGAGTGGTCCAGGGGCAGTTCGATGATGAACTGTGCGCCCGGCCCGGCGCGGTCGGGAAGGTCGGGAAGGTCGGGAAGACCCGCGGGACCGGACGCCATGTCCGGCGCCGGACTGCGTACGGAGATGGACCCGCCGTGGTCCTTGATGATGCCGAAGGAGACCGACAGCCCCAGCCCGGTGCCCTGGCCCACATTCTTGGTGCTGAAGAACGGGTCGAAGATGCGGGGCAGGTTTTCCGGGGGAATGCCCTCGCCCGTGTCGGCAAAGGTGGCCAGCACCACGCCGCGTTCGCTTTCCAGCCGGGAGGTGACGCGCAGCAGGCCGCCGTGGGGCATGGCGTCTCGGGCGTTGTTCAGCAAGTTGATCCAGACCTGTTTGAGCTTTTCCGGATCGCCGTAGATGATGGGCAGGCGGTCGTCAAGTTTTGTCTGGATTTCCACCTTGTCCAGCTGGAAGGTGTGGCGCACCAGGGTCACGGCTTCCATGAGGGAATTGTTGAAGCACATCTCCATCTTGGCGCTGGCTGCCTGACGGGAGAAGCCCAGCAGGTCGGCCACGATCTTGCGGCAGACCTTGGCCTGCTTTTCGATGATCTGCAGGTCGGCGCAGATGGTGGACTCCGGCGGCACATCCTCCTGCAGGAGCTGGGAATAGCCGAGGATGACGCCCAGGGGCGTGTTGATCTCGTGGGCCACGCCGCCGGCCAGCTTGCCCAGGGATTCCATTTTCTGCGCCTGGATGAGCTGGTCCTGCATGCTCTTGAGCTGGGTGACGTCCCGGGCAGAACGGACCACGGCCATTACCCGGCCGGTATCGTCCTTCACGGGCACGCGGACGATGTGCAGCCACTGCGCGCCGCCTTCGCGGTGCAGCTGGATCTCTTCCTCCTCGCGCCGGCCGGTCCGGAAAATACGCTCCAGGGCTTCGTGGTTGCGGCGGGCCTCGGCCAGAGGCACGAGCGCGGCATCCCCCTGGCCCACGATGGCGGGTTCCCTCTTGCCGAGCATCTCGGAAAGCGCTTTGTTGACAGCGACGTACTTGTAATCGCGGTCCTGCAGGGCCACGTAGTCCGGCGTGGCGTCCAGAATGGTGCGCATGAGCTCCTTCTGGCGGGTCAGCTCGCGCTCGGCGGCGTGCAGCTCGTCCAGGTGCAGGCGCAGGGTATAGGTCATGATGTTGAAGGTTTCGCTGAGCTGCTGGATTTCGTCCCCGGCATTTTCCAGATACACTTCGCAGTTGGCGCAGGCCTCGTCCGTGGCCGGGGTGCAGTGGCCCTCGAAGCATTCGGGATGCGCGGCCAGGTTGCCGGCGATGTACCAGCAGGGCAGGGAGCTGTCCCCATGCACGGGGCACTTGGCCAGGGAGCAATGCTTTTCCTTCCAGCACACGCGGGGCTTGGGCAGGGTGTCCGGCAGCTCCAGCCGGCCAGCCACCACCGAGGCCGCATGCTCCCGCAGCATGTTGATGCGTCGGGTGACGCGCCGGGCATACAGAGTGGCCAGGGCCACGGCCACGATCATGGTCAGGAAGGAGACGTTGATTACCGGATCGATGAGGGCGCGGATGACGTCCTCCACCCCGGATTTGGACAGCCCCACCCGGGCCACGCCCAGCCGGTTGCCGGCCACCACCACGGGGGCGGCGAAGTCGTACACCAGGAGGGTGCCGGTATCGATGAGTTCAATGTGGAAGGTCTCGCCCGGGGGCATGGCATTGGCGGCGGGCAGATCCACAGGAAAGCCACCCTGGAAGGTGTGGGCCAGCACGTGGTCTTCGGCGTCCATCACAAAGGCGTATGCCACGTCGTTGCCGGCGCTTTTGAGCTCGTCCACGTGGTTCTTGATGCGCAGCAGATCCTGGGCCAGCAGCGGATCGCGGATGCGCAGGGCCAGGTTCTCGCAGAGCATGCGGCCCCATTTCTTGCCCTCGCTGGTCAGGGAGCGGGAAGCCATTTCGTGGAAGGTGGCGGTCATGGCCACGGACACGAACAGCACGATGGCGCTGATGCCAAGCCCCAGCTTGGTGGCAAAGGGCAGGCTGCGGGCGATGGTTCCCGGAAAAAATCTCATTCCATCCCCTCCGTCAGCATGTCTGTCGGTGCCTGGTGCGGCACACGGCCCCGGGCCAGATCCGCCTCCAGGCGGGCCACCAGCTCCCGCACGGGCTCATACTCCGCATCCCGGGCCGGGATCACGGCCTGGATGTGGGCCGCCTCCAGGATGGGCGCATCCAGGGGCGAATTCATGGACAGGGAGAACAACGCCCGCGACACCGCCTCCACCACCTCGGGCGCCAAGCCCTGGCGTGCGGCGAACAGCCAGCCCGGGTACGCCTTGGAGCGGCCCAGGACGGCAATGGTGGAAATGTCGATGCGGTCGGCCAGCAGACTCAGGGTGCCGTCGCGCACCACGCCCACGTCGTACAGCCCGGCGTGCACGGCCAGCACCACTTTTTCCTGCGTGCCGCCCGGACCCGGCGCAAAGGCCACCTCGGCGAAATCTCCCAGGTGCACGCCATGTTCCAGGAACAGGCCCATGGGGAAGAGAAAGCCGCCCGCCGAGGAGGGATCCACGGCCATGAGCCGTTTGCCCCGGCAGTCCTCAATGGTCTTGATGGTCGGATTGTCCGCCCGGACGATGATTTCCCCGCGAAACGCCGGCGAGCCCGTGGGTTCGATGATGCGGGCAAAGGCAAAGGCGCCGCTGCGAGCCATCTTCAGATAGGCGAAGGGGTTGACGTAGGAAATGTCGATCTCCCCGCGCTGCACCATGTCGATGTGTTCGGCAAAGGTGGCCGGGAACACCTGGCGGATGGGCAGCCCGGTCACGGCGCGCAGGTGTTCCACCAGCCGGTAATGCCGGGCATAGGAGATGGTGTGGGAATACTGGGGCAGGTAGGCGTAGGTCAGCCCGTCCCTGGGCAGGTGCGGCATCAGGTCCTGGCGTTTGGAAAAATCCACCTTGCGGGCGGTTTCGCCCTCGCTGCAACACGCCAGGAACAAGCCGGCCAGGGCCAGAAGGAGGGCGGCCCAGCGGATGCCGGACATCATGCCAGGGATGGTCATGCCGAGGAAAATAGACACCCCCCGGCGCAAGCGCAAGGGAATTTCTGGCGGCGGGATCAGCCGCCGGCGTCCTGAAGGAGATTATCCTTAAAAGAAGAGTGGTGCGAGCGGGGGACCATTTCCAAAAGACTTGTATCGTGGTCCAATGTCCTCTTCCAAAAAATTAAAACGCCCTAGCCCGGGGGGGCGGATGTCAGCGACTTGCCGGCGTACAGGGCCTTGATGTCCTGCTGCAGGACGGCGCGGTAGCGGGCCACCATGGCGGGGTCGGCCATGATCATGTCCAGCTGTCGGGTGTGCATGAGCAGGTAGCCCAGCACTTCCAGCTGCCGCAGCATCTTGTCCGGGGGCAGGCTGTCGGCCTTGGCGTTTAGGGCGTCGTCCAGCAAATCGATGGCAAAGCCCTGATCGGCCAGCAGATCGCCCACCAGACGGGCGCGGGTGGCCCGGCGTTCCAAGTCCGCTGCACCGCCGCGGAAGCGGAACAGGGCATAGGCATTGGAGGGATCGGGCGTCACCAGGGCCTCCACCGTGAGAAAGTGAAAGCCGAAGCGCGACTGCAGGCAGACGAAATCCTTGGAGATGATGAAGTAGTTCTTGTTTTGCATGGGTGAGCCGCGGCTCACGTCCAGCATGGGATTGGTGGTGGCCTGCATGAACACGCTCATGAGCCCGCGGGAGTCGATGGGCGGCGGGCCTTCCCAGGGCTTGGCCATCATGCCCCGCCAGACGGCCTGCATGGGCTCGCAGACGATTTCTTCCAGGGTGACGATCTTCTTGACGATGGTCCGCGAGATCTTGCGGCCCATGTACACGCCTTCCACCACTTCCAGCTCCTCGGAGCGGGGCTTCACGCCGCCGCCGAGGTCCAGCACCCAGAACTGCATGGCGTTTTCCGCCACCAGACGGCGGCACTCGCGCATGTCGCAATCGTCCATCTTCTGGTCCAGGCTCTCGGCCTGCTCGAACAGCTCCATGACGATTTTTTCGTGGCAGAAGCGGGTGATGTCGTGCCACGTCTTGCAGGAGGCGGACCGGAAGCTGGGGGCGTGGGGATCCACCATGGTCAGGGGGTCAATTTTTTCCAGCACGGCGCGCATGGCGGTGCGGCCGGGGGTTTGCCCCAGCATCGGCCGCGGCGTGGGCCGCGCGAGCACCTGGCGCACCCGGCCGGGGAAGACCATGGCCAGATCCGCATCCACGGTCAGCTCCTTGCCGGGATGCACGCGCGTACGCGCGTCTTCCAGGCCGAACACCGCCGGCACCCCCATCTCCCGGGCCACATTGGCCAGATGGCCGGTCAGGCTGCCGTGCTCCGTGAGCACCGCCGCGGCCTTGGGCAACAGCGCCGCATAGCGCGGGGAGGCGGTTTCCGCCACCAGCACGGCGCCTTCGGGAAACTGGAGCATGTCCGCTTCTTTCTGGATGATGAACGCCGGGCCGCAGGCTGCGCCGGGGGAGGCGGTGCGGCCCTGGTGCAGCAGCGGCGGGATGCTCGGGGGCAGATGCTGGGTTTGCACGTCCCGGGCCACCTCCAGGGGGCGGCATTGCAGCACCGTGACCGTGTTGGACGCGCCGATGCACCATTCGATATCCACGGGATGCCCGTAGTATTCTTCCATCCGCATGGCCGCGTGGGCCACCTTGATGGCCTGGGCGTCGTCCAGGCTGGGGCGGGCGGCGTCCTCGGGGTTCACCTCCAGACGGCAGACGCCTTCCTCTGGCAGGCAGATGAATTTGCGCTGCTTTATGGCCACGCGGCGTTCCACCACGCGCATGGGGGTGAAGCGGGAGACCATGAAGTGGTCCGTGGGCACGGCGCCGTCCACCACGCTCTTGGGCAGGCCCCAGTTGGCGGCGATGGTCACGGCGTCCAGGCCAGGATCCAGGGGATGACGGGAGTAGGCCACGCCGCCGCAGACGGCGTTTTCCTGGGTCAGCACGCCCACGGCCATCACGGCTTCTGTTTCGCGCATGCCCAGGCGCTTGCGGTAGCTCACGGCTGCCGGGGACCACAAGCTGGCCATCACTTCCCTGATGGCGTCGATGAGCGCATGCTCGCGCACATTGAGCAGGGTGCGGAACTGGCCGGCAAAGGAGGCGCCCGGCGCATCCTCGCCCACGGCGCTGGAGCGCACGGCCACGGCCACATCCTTGCCCTTGAGGGACTGCAGGCGGGCGAACTGTTTCCAGATGGCTTCTTCCAGCTCGTCGGGGAGGGTGGCCGCCATGATGGTCTTGCGGATGCGCGTGCAGGCGGCGTGCAGTTCCTGCGGATTGGAGGGCGACAGGTTGCCGCACTCCATGGCCACCAGATCCGTCAGGCCAATGGCGTCCCGGAACAGGGCGAACCCGTGCACGGTGACGGCGAATCCCGGCGGCACGTTGAAGAGCAGCTGGTTGCGCAGCTCGCCCAGCTGGGCCATCTTGCCGCCCACCACGCCGCCCATGCCGCTGTTCATTTCGGAGATGCGCAACGTCAGCGGGCCGTCGGGGGAGACGAAGGCCGGGCGCAGGGTGGCGTTGATATCCCGGTAGATGTCGCGGAATCGTTCCGTCAGCGCGCTGTATTGCTTCGGAGCCATGGCCTGCAGGGCCTGGAGCATGGTGAAGACGTCGCGGCCGATGCGCACGGTCTGGCTGTCCAGCCAGGCCAGCACGTCCTCGGCAATGGGCTCGGGCAGGGTCTGGCAAAAGTGCCCCCAGACTGTGCCGCACACGGGAATCGCGCTGCACGGCGCCCAGGATGTCGCGCGCGGCCATGGTATGCTCGCCGCGTTCCGCAAACGCCACGGCGGCATAGGTGTCTTCCAACCCGCCATGCCGGGGCTCCCGGGACGCGTTGCCGCCGCCCAGAAAGGACTTGATGGATTGCAGGAATCGAAACATGGCGACCTCCTTGCGACTTCTTTCACATGCGGCACATTGGCGCACCGCACATGACCAGGATTTAACAAGAGGCGTGCCAAGATGGACGGAATGTGGAATTTCGAGCGGTTGCGTGGATTTCCCACACGCCGGGGTGTTTCAACTGGAAACGATTTGAAACAATTTGATAAAAAAAGAACAAGACAATATGGAACAATTCGAAACAGCAACTCAGCCGCGCGGCAGCAGCACCCGGATGTCTGGCGTGCCCGGCCCCAACTCGCCGCGCCCGTAGGCCCGGGCGGCGTCGTCTGCCAGGGCGATGACCGAATCGATCACCTGGATGCGTTTCCACTGCAGATAGTCGTAGAATTCTTCCTCAATGCCCCCGCACAGCACCACATCCACGGCTTCCTTGAGGATCAGCTGGCAGAGATCCTCGGCCGAGGCCTGGGGCAGGACGATGATGGTGCTGCCGGTGATGTGTTCCGGCGTGGCGGCATCCAGCTCGCCGATCCAGACTTCCGTGGCTAGATCGAACCGGGGGGCCACTTCCAGGCCGAGCAGGGGGATGAGCAGACGCGGCATGCCGGACTCCGGGGCTTCTTATGTATCCAGACCGTACAGCTTCATTTTTCGCCACAAGGTGGAGCGGCCCCAGCCGAGCAGATCGGCGGCCTTGCCCCGACGGCCCTTGGCCTGGGCCAGGGCCTGGAGGATCATGCGTTTCTCGATATCAGACCATGCGTCGCCCTCGTGCACGGCCGGGTTGCCGGCTGGCACAGGCAGGGCGGTGGCAGCGGGACCGGCCTCCAGCCGGCGGAAGGCCACGGGCAGGATGTCTGACTGTTCCAGCAGATAGGAAGGCAGGTGGGTGCGTTCGATGCGGCTGCCGTTGCAGACGTTGACGGCGTATTCCACGATGTTTCGCAGCTCGCGCACGTTGCCAGGATAGGCATAATGCAGCAGGATGTCACGTGCTTCGTCGCTGAAGGTCTGCACGTGCTTCTTGAATTCCTCGTTGATGCGGCGCAGGAAGTGATCCAGCAGCAGATCCACATCCTCTTCGCGGTCGCGCAAGGCCGGGATGTGCAGCCGCACCACATTGAGGCGGAAAAAGAGATCCTGACGAAACGTGCCGGCGCGCACCATCTCCTCCAGGTTGCGGTGGGTGGCGGCGATGAGCCGCACATTCACCGGCACGGGCATGCTGCCGCCCAGGGGGGAGATGACGCGGTCGTCCAGAAAGGTCAGTAGCTTCACCTGCAGGGTCAGGGGCAGGTCCCCGATTTCGGTCAAAAACAGCGTGCCATTATGGGCAAGCTGAAACCGGCCGGGCTTGTTTTCGGTGGCGCCGGTGAACGCGCCCTTGCGGTGGCCGAAGAGTTCGGATTCCAGCAGCGATTCCGGCAGGGCGCCGCAGTTCACCTTCACGAAGGGGCCCTTGCCCCGGGGCGAGGCCTGATGGATGGCCTCGGCCAGCAGATCCTTGCCCGTGCCGGTTTCGCCGGTCACCAGCACGGAGGAGTCCGAAGAGGCGATGGAGGGCACCAGCTGGAAAAGCCGTTCCATCTGCGGGGAGCGCCCCACGATGCGGCCGAAGGTGAAGCCGGCCTGCTGCCGGTTGGCCATCTCCGAGAGGGGGCGCAAGTCTTCAATGCATTCGATGTACCCGGCCAGACGGCCCTGGGAGGTGACGGCCGGGGACTGTGTGGCCCGTACGGGAATGCGCTGGCGCAGCTTGTTGATGATGTCTGCCTCGTGGACCACGGCGCGGTCTTCGGCCCCCAGTGCATCCAGGGGGCAGCCGCGCACGCACAGGCTGGAGCGCAGCACGTGGCGGCAGGGCAGGCCCTGGGCGTCTTCCTGGGAAAAGCCGGTGAGGGCCTGGGCTGGCCGGTTAAGCAGAAGCACGCGCTTGTCTTTGGAGAGCAGCACCACCGGCAGGGGGATGCTGTTGAGCAGGGGCAACAGTTCCACCGGGGAATCGAACAGATGTTCCACCAGTGGCAAGGGAATGACGGGAGGGGACGGGGCGGGCGTGGGGTCGGCCATGCGAGTGCGGTGTTGCGCCTGGTTGGAGCCCGGCCAGGCGGCAGCGCCCGGCAACGAAAGTCGGTCTCATCGCGCTGCGCCGGGGTCCAGTTCGGATGCCGTCAGTGCTCGCAATTATTCTATACAGAATAGATGATCGACCACCCCGACACGCATCGGGGGAACCGGGGTCCCCCCGAAAGCGCCCGAACGAAGGCACGCATCAGTGATGATGATGCCCGTGATCTTCCTTGGCCAGATTGTCGCCAAACTTCTTGATGTGCCATACGGCGAGCAGCGCGCTGCCGAGACCAAGGAGGACATAGAACGTGGCCATGATGGGCTCCTTTGCGAGGATGTTTGCACGTCCCTAGCGCATTTCCGGGGCGGGTGCAAGTTCCATTGCGCACAAGCGTAAACGCAGAACGCGCCGGGCGCGCCTCAGCGAGCCAGCCCGGCAAACGCCAGCCGGGCCCGGGCTGCAAAGGCTGCGAGGGTGGCCCAGTCCTTGCTGCCGGCGGCGTCCTCCAGACCGGTGTGGGCATCCACCCCGGCGGGCTGTACGGCTGCCACGGCCGCGGCCACGTTGCCGGGCACAAGCCCGCCGGCCAGGATGACCGGCCGGGGCGATTGCTGCACCAGCCGGCGGCTCACGGTCCAGTCGTGGATCTGGCCGGTGGCGCCCATGGCGCCGCTGGTGGGATCGAAGGTGTCGGTCAGGAAGGCGTCGGCCCAGGGGGCATGCCGCTGCATTTCATCATGCAGGCCGGCTTCGTCGCGCAATCCCACGATCAAGGATTTCATCAGCAGCACGTCGGGCAGCAGGGTGCGCAGGCGCAGGCCGGCCTCGGCGGCGATGTCCCCGTGCAGCTGCAGCGCCTGGGCCCCCACGGCGCGACACAGGCCGGCGGCGGCGCAGGCGTCGTCCTCGTAGGTGATGACGGCGAAGGCCAGCCGCGGGTTGCGGGCTCGTACCGTGGCTACCAGGGCGGCGGCGGCGGCTTCCGAGAGATCCGGGCGATGATGATTGAGCCGCAGGGGAATGCCCACCACGTCCACCCCGGCGGCGAAGCAGCGCAAGGCTTCGTCCGCATCAAAGACGCCGGCAGCCTGGATGAAGGCGTGCGGCAGGCGAGGGGGCGTGTACGGCTTCATGCCGTGTTCGGGGGAATCAGTTGCGCCAGCAGGTGGGATCACGCGCTATGCCTCACCAGTATGCAGCAATGCGTCCAGCAGGGCCTGGGGGCAGTGCTCCCGGGGGCCGGCGTATTGCACGCGGCCCTGGCGCAGGACGAGGACATTGCCAAACACGGGGAGGCAGTCTTCCGGATGATGCGTGACCAGGATCAGGCACGGCCCGGCGGAGGCGGCGCGGGTCAGCGTTTCCAGGAAGAGCCGGCGGGCGGCGGGATCCAGGCCGGCGCAGGGTTCGTCCAGCAGCAGCAGGGGCGGGCAGGGAGCCAGGGCGCGGGCCAGAAACACCCGCCGGGCCTGCCCGGTGGACAGGGTGGAGAGTCGCCGCTGGGCCAGGTCCGCCAGTCCCAGGTGTTCCAGCCAATGCATGGCCATGCGCCGTTGCGCGGAGGTGGGCGTTTCCCAGAGGCCGATGGCCCCGAAAAAGCCGGCAGCCACCACATCCGCGGCGGTGTCGTCATAGGTGTAGGTGGCTTGCAACGCCGGGGAGACCAGCGGCGCGGCCTGCCGGCGCTCCAGGACCGTGGGGACCTCGGCCATGCGGATGCTGCCGCCCAGGGCCGGGGGCAGCTCACCCTGGATCAGGCGCATCAGGGTGGACTTGCCTGCGCCGTTGGGACCGAGCACGACCCAATGGTCGCAGGAGGGGCCGCCGTCCGCAGGCAGGCGGGGGTGCGGAATGGTCCAGGAAACATCGTGCAGCACGTGGGCGCGGTCCACGAAGACATCGGCGTGGGCGATGTCCAGCAGCGGCTCGCGGCCGGGGGCGTGGGGGACCATGGCGCGATGCGTGCCGGCCCGGTGCAGAATGGGGCAGGGCGCGGCGGCAGGGGGGTCGGTCCAGGGCGTGGCGTGGTCCGGGGAGAAGGCGTCCAGGGTGGACTGGTCCACGAGGCGTCCGCCGTCCAGCCGCAGGACGTGGGTCAGGCCGCAGGGCAGCTCGTCGAGCCGATGCGCGGCCAGGATGAGGCCGAGACCGTCCGCCCGGGCCATGAGGGCTTCCAGCACGGCGGTGATGCGCCGGCGCGCCGGCGTGTCCAGGCCTTCCAATCCCTCGTCCAGCAGCAGCAGGGCCGGCCGCTGGACAAGCGGCGCCAGGGCCCGCACCAGCAGCAGGAGCCGCAGTTCCCCCTGGGAGAAGGAGGAGAGCGGCCGCTGCGCCAGATCTGCCGCGCCGCACAGGGTCAGGGTTTCATCCAGGCGGGCGGCTTCGGCAGCGGTGAGGGTCCGGTTGCACAGAAAGGCGTCGTCGAAGCCGGAAGCGGCGATCTCCCGCCCCCGGATGTGCCACCCCTGACGCTGATAGCGTTCCTGCAGCGCCGGGGAGACCAGCCCCATGCGCGTGCGCAGGCCGATGGGCGAGGGGTCAAGCACGCCATCCAGGCCATAGAGCCGGGCGTGGCGGTCCAGGGGCCAGAGCTCGCCGCGGACCAGCTGCAGGAAGGTGGATTTGCCGGCGCCGTTCTCGCCCACCAGCAGCCAGTGCTGCCCCGGGCGCAGTTCCCAGCAGAGGTCCTGCAGCACCAGGGAGCCGCCACGCAGCACCGAGGCGTGGTCCAGGCGGAGAAGGGGAAGGGAAGCAGGCATGCGGCTATCCAAAAAACGAAAGATTCCGGGGGGCGTAGATTGTTCCGGGCTCCCTCGTCGTGGCATCAGCCGCGTTGCCGCGTGGCTTTTTTGTCTTCGGCGCTGCGCTTGCGGCGGGCGGCGGCGGCCTCGGAGCGCTGGCGCTCCTCGTCCGTCTCCAGCAGCAGCGGCGGCACGGGAATGGGGTGGCCGTCGCGGTCCAGGGCCACATAGGTCAGCATGGCCTGGGCGCAATGCTGGGTGCGGCCGGTGATGAGATCTTCCCCGATGACGGACACGGAGACGTCCATGGACGTGCGGCCGGCATACTCCAGCCGGGCGGTGAAGATGGCCAGATCCCCCACGCGCACGGGCTTGAGGAAGTCCACGCGGTCGATGGAAGCTGTCACCACATTGGTGCGGGCATGGCGCATGGCTGCCACGCCGCCGGTGGTGTCGATGTGTTTGAGGATGACGCCGCCGTGGACGCTGCCGTAGGGGTTGGCGTCTTCGGGGAGCATCTGGTGGCTCATGACCACAATGGAATCGGCAATGCGCTTGCCGGGATGGTTCTGGCTCATGGGGTGCACACGGGCTGGCGTTGCTTGGCGGCGTGGTAGTCGTGGAGGTTGTAGACGTTGTCTATGCCCATGTACATGGCCAGGGTTTTGACAGGCGTCTGCAGCAGATCCACGTAGATCAGGCCGTCGAGACAGTTGTTGAAGTCCGGATCAACATTGAAGGAAAGGATCTTCCCGCCCAGCTTGAGGTACTGCTTGAGCAGCACGGGAATGCCCTTGGCTTCGGGTTCGATGTCCGAGACCACCTCGGCCACGTCTTCCATATTGGAGAGCACGGCGCGGAATTCGCGCACCTCGTGCAGCTTCATGCAGCGCAGCCGCGGCGGCTTGCGGGGTTTGACGAGTTTGGAGAACTCGGAAAGGGAGTTGTTCTCCCGCAGGAACCGCACGATCATCTCGCGGGACATCAGCGTGTAATCGTTGGAGATGGAGACCGGCCCGAAGAGCACCTTGTAATCCGGGTGCAGCAGCACGTAACTGGAGATGCCCTTCCAGAGCAGGGGCAGGGCCACGATGCTTTTCTGGTATTCCGGGCGGACAAAGGAACGACCCATTTCCAGGGCCGGGCCCATGCGCTCGAAGAGTTGCGGCTTGAAGGAAAACAGGGAGGAGGTGTACAGCCCCTCGATGCCGTGTTCCTCAATGATCTTGGCGGACTTGCCCACGCGGTACGCGCCCACCACCTCGCGCGTGTCCTGGTTCCAGATGAACAGGTGGGCGTAGTATTGGTCGTAGCGGTCCAGGTCGATGGATCTGCCTGTGCCCTCGCCCACCATGCGGAAGGTCACCTCCCGCAGCCGGCCGATTTCCTGCAGGATGGCCGGGACTTCCTGGGCCGAGGCCACATAGGCCTTGAACTTGCCGCTTTCGGCCAGCAGGTTTTCCGGGGGCAGGCGGGCCACTTCTGCAGCCAGCACGGCGGGGTCCTGGCTCTGTTCGATGGGCGCGGTGGGCTTGGCCACATGATGTGCCGCCGGGAGCACTTTTTTCTTGAGCAGGGAGAGCAAGCGGAACCGGGGACGGCCGCCGGGGGAATCGGGCCGTTTGTCCAGCATGTAGGTGCGCAGGCGCAGATAGGCCAGCAGTTGCTGCTCGTTTTCGTAGCGCTTGAGCTTCTTGGCCGGGATAAGGCTGCCCACCTGCACCTGAAAGCAGCGGCGCTGGCGGCGCACCAGCTCGCGCGGCAGCAGCAGGGTGCGCAGCCGGGGATGGATGAGCCCGGCGGCATTGAACAGCGGCCCGTTGTTGCCGGGGAAAAAGATGGGCAGCACCGGCGCGCCGGTTTTCTGGATGATGCGCGCCACCGTGGGGTTCCAGGGCGGGTCTATCACCCGGCGGCGGTGCAGGTCGAAACTGGAGACCTCCCCGGCCGGGAAGATGGCCAGCATGTGCCCCTCGCGCAGGGTGCGGATGCACTGCTTGAGGGGCTGGATGTTTTTTTTGAGGGAGTCGCTGCCGCCAAAGTTGTCCACAAAAATGACCTTGTCCGCAAGGTCCGGGATGTAGCTGAGCAGGTAGGTGGCCATGAACTGCACGTCCTCGCGAATGCTCATGAGCAGCGCGCCGAGGATGATGCCCTCAATGCCACCGTACGGGTGGTTGGCCACCACCACCACGGGACCCGTGGCCGGGATGCGGGCCCGGGCTTCCTCGGAAAGCTGGATGGTCAGGTTCATGGCCGCAAGCACCCTGGCCCAGAAGTTGGGGCCGGGCGTCTGCGTGGCACGGGCGTAGATGTCGTTGACGCCGGAAAGCTGCGTCACGCGTTCCAGAAGCGGGCCGGCAAGGTTCAGCGCGGCGTGCGCGAAGGGCTTGTCCGGGCTGGCTTCGAGGGTGAAGGGACCTCGTTTCCTCATGGGGAGACGGCTGCTCCTTGGCGGGGGAGTGGTGAAGTGATTCCGAAGCGATGCCCGGCAACAGCCCTGCAGCAGGCAAAGGGCGCCAGCGGCGTGCACGGCATCCGGGATCCCGGAACGAGTACACCAAGACCCCACACTTGCGCAAGCACGGCTGCGGGCCGCGGCGGCCGGGTGTTCCCGAGTCTGCCTGACAAAAAAGGTGTGCGCTACAGCGGCAGACGGCGTCGGCCTGACTGCCCGGCGTGGCAGGGTCCAGGCACGGTCCAGCCTTCCACCCCGTGTTCCCGGGCGTAGGCGGTGAGGGTATCGAAGGCAAAGGCCACCTGGTTTGGGGCGTGGGCGTCGGACGCCGGACAACACGCCAGCCCTCGTTCCATGGCCCAGCCCAGCACCGTGGGGCCGGGATAGATCTCCCGGCAGGGCTTGCGCAGGCCGGCGGTGGAGATCTCCAGCAACATGCCGGCCTGGGCCAGGGCGTCCAGGGCTTCGCCCACGGCGCGGCGGCCGTCGGCGGAATCCAGGAACCGGGCGTGGGTCTCGCGGCTGAAGATCTTCACCAGATCCACATGCGGGGCCACGGTGTAGCGCCGGCTGCGGGCCATGCCGGCCACCAGGGCGTAATAGTCCAGGTAGGCGGCGCGGCGGGCGTCTTCGTCCAGCACGTCCCATTCAGCCTGGGCAAAGTCAAAGCCCCAGGGGCCAATAAAGTGCACGCCGCCCAGGGTGTAATCAAAGGGGGCGGATTGCAGGAATTGTTCAAAAAAGTCTTCATGCTCCGCCACGTAGTCCACTTCCGTGCCGAGCAGGATTTCCGCCTGGGGAAAGGCCTGGCGCGCAGCGAGCACCTCGGCCACATACTGCGAAAACTGCTGCAGCACGTGGGCCTGGAATTCTTCCGCAGGATAGCGAAATCCGGCGGGGCGCGGGGCGTGCTCGGTCATGCCGACGAGCTGGATGCCGCGGTCCAGGCAGGCCTGGACCATGGCGGCCACGTCGGCCGTGCCATGACTGTGGTGGGTGTGCAGATGCAGGTCGGCGGTGGGCATGCGAGGTGTGTAGCAGCAAATCCGGCAAAGGTCATCCGCCATGGCGGCGCCGGCATCGTCTTGACGCATGGCAGGCTTTTGGAGGATAGCATGACGGGACCAATCGAACGCGCAGACTGACCGGCAGAGGAGGGCGCGGGTGGCCATCGATCACATCTTCGTGGACAACATCCTTGAAAGCATGCCCCAGGGCTGCATGGTGATCAATGCCGCCGGCGAGGTGGTGTTCGTCAATGCCGCCATCACTGCCGTGCTGGGGTTCTCGCGCGAGGAACTCACCGGCGGCGGCTGGGGTGAGCGCTTCTTTTCCCGCGAGGAAAACTACGAATTCAATCAGATCCTGGTGGACGTGATCAACCAGGAGCCCATTCACCTGCGCCGGGAAACGCCCTATTCCTTCCCCGGAGAGGATGCCCCGCGGCGTCTGGCCGTCACGTCCTCCTTTTTGCGCGATCAGGGGGCCGTGGCCGGCATCGTGCTGCTGGTGGAGGATGTCACGGAGCTGCACCTCCGGCAGGCGCGGGAAAAGGCCCTGTTTGAGCATGTGCATGCCCTGCAGCAGGAGCGCTCGGAGAGTCTGCGCCGCCTGGCGCTTTCCGTGGCGCATCAGGTTCGCAATCCGGCCATGACCATCGGCGGCTTCGCCTCGCTGCTGCTCAGGGGCGTGCGCCTGCCCGAGCAGGCCCGGCAGAAGCTGGACATCATCCGCGAGGAGGCCGTCAAGCTGGAGCGCACGGTCAAGGCCGTGGCGGAGTATGCCTCCCTGCCGCAGTTGGAGCGGCAGGCGGTGTCCGTGTCCGAGCTGGTGCAGGCGGTGTCCGAGGAGGCCCGCTGCCAGTATTGTTCCGTGACGGCAGACATGCAGTGCAGTGTCCATTGTTTGCCGGGACCGCTGATGGTGGACCCGGTGCAGGTGCGCCGGGCCTTGCGCGCCGTTTACGTCAATGCCCTGGAGGCCGCCGTGGATGGCCGGGTGCGCGTGGAAACGGACGTGCAGCCCGGCCCGCAGGGCGTGGCCGTGCGCATCAAGGACGACGGCTGCGGCATCTCCCCCAAGGACATGCCGTTCATTTTCGATCCCTTTTTCACCACCAAACCCGGCAATGTGGGCATGGGACTGTGCGAGACACGGCTGATCATGCTGGAGCACCACGGCGAAGTGACCGTGGAAAGCAAGCCCGGTGCCGGGGCCACGGTGACGCTTCGGTTCCCCTGCACGCCAGACGGGCAGGAGTCGCCACCGGCTTGACCGCTGACACGCCTTGCGGAGGGGCAATGGCATATTCACTCGCCATCTTCATGACTATGGTATTGATCACGCCCGTTGCGGCGGCAGCCCAGGGCAATGTGCTGACCATCTGGGAGAACGAGAACGCCACCACGGGCCAGGAACTGGCCGTGCCCCGGGAGGATCCTGCCAGAAGCTACCCGGCCATGCGCGAGGTGGAACGGGGCCGGCTGGAATCGGGCATCGTCAAGGTCCAGCGTGCACTAGAGGCGGCGCAGCACTCCCCAAGGCGGGAAGAGCTGCTGATTTTTTTGGAAGAGCTGGAGCGCCGCCTGCAGCTATTGAACAAAAATCCAAATAAATACTTTGCGTTGTACCCATATTCCCCCCCGGAGAACAAATGACGCCCAGGCCTCAAGTTTTTCCTGGGATGGCCGAAGAAGCAGATGTCCAGCCCGCAATCGCATGGACGCGGATGCACCCGGCGCACGCGCCGGAAGGGGGACGTCTCAGAACCAGGGAGGGAGATATGGGATCCGTCATCGAACTGCAGGCCTTCAAGAACGCCCGCACCCACGCCATACAGGAAGCACACCTTGCCAATCTGCGCGCCGCGCCCTCGGGCGAAACCGGCGTGACGGACAAGGATATCTGGACGCTGGATTACACCAGCCTTGCCGGGATGGTCCGCGGCGTGGCCAATGTGCGCCGCATCCTGGACGTGCATCTGCACTTCAATGAAGAATGGAAATTTCATCTGCTGGACGTGCTGGAAAGCCTGACCGCCGCGCATCTGGGCAATGAGGGCCGGGCCGTGCGGCCGGTATCCGACGCCGTGGCGTCCTGCAAGGGCAGCCTGTCGGAAGACCTGACCGTGGCCAACCGGGGCGACCTGCTGCGGGCCATGGTGATTCTGGACCTGCTGGACGCCGGCGCACAACAGGCGGCCCAGGCCGTCTCCCACGTGCTGGATCCGCGGCACTGAGCCTGGGCGCTCACTGCGCCAAATCGATATATATTTGAGTACGCCGCCGGTGGGGACCTCCCTGCCGGCGGCGTAAATTTTTTGTAATGTTTAGAGGTGTCGCTTATCATATTGATTATAAAAACAATCAATATGGCGCGGCATAATGTGTCAAGATATTTAGCTTGACATATTTCGGGGGTCGTTCAAGGTCGTAAAAAAGGAGGATGCCCCCATTTTTGGAGGATGGCCGTTATTGGATGCGTGTGATGGTATCTCTTGAGCCTTTTACCTGCGGAGGTCAAGATGTGTACGTCGAACGGATCAAATGGCGATGGCCCGGACAGTGACAAACGATTTACAAAAATTACCACCAACATTTTGGTATTGCTGGCGGCGCTAACTTTTCTCTTCACTGTGCCCGGCGGGATTGCGGCTGTACAGCCGGCCTGGGCGGCGCTGGTTGAACTCAAGGTCTACATCGTAACACGTCTTTTCCAGGCAGAGCTGCCGCAGCCCGCGAAGGATGAGTTGGGCATCCTCGAAAAACGAATTGAGCGCAGCGGAAAGCGTATGCTGCAGCGCGGTGCAGCGATTGCCCCAAAGGCCTTGCTCTCCGAAAAAACCGTGCACCAGGATGCCGATCAGGTCATTGCCTGGAAGGTTCGGTCAGATCTGAGCGACAAACTTGTGTGTCAGGCATTGGCGCTGCGCTTGAAAGAGCTGAACGCCAGTGTTGAGGCGCGGCACCCCAGCCGTGGCAAACACGCGACATACGACGACCTGCTTGCCGACCTGTTTACGGAGCAGGACCGCCTTGACCAGTATACCATGGCAGTACTCATCGTCACGCTGCAAAAACTCGATGCTCCTCAGGAACTGTATGCCGAATACCAACGCAGGCATTTTGTTTAGGATCCTGGCGTGCTGTTTGGCATGCTTGCTGGCGGTGGGGTGTGCGACGTCCACCCCGCCGCCCCCTGTTGCCCAATACCCTGAGTCTGGCCAGCCTTCCGAACCAGTGCCGCCGCATGCCGGGCCGTTTCGCCCCTGGTTGCAACGCGCTCCGTTCGCACCGCCGTTGCTGCCTCCCCATGCAGGGCCTCCGCCCGGCTATGGACCTCCTCCCGGCTGCGGGCCTCTGCCCGGGCATCGGTTCCCACCGGGCTTTAGGCCGCCTCTTGGCCGCTTTATGGGGGATGGGCCTGGCTGGGGGCCTCCCATGCAGCCGGGGCCGTGGGGTGGACGGCCTCCTTTTGCCCCTGGGCATGCTCCCCCTGGGTCGCCGGAACAGTCGGTGCCGAGTGCCGGGGCGGCACCGTCCGGCGAGGGTAGTGAGCCGGCGGCTCCGCCCGGCGAGGCTGGCGCTCCGCCGCCGCAGCCCCAAGGCGCCATGGGGGATGCCAGGCTGCTTGCGTGCCAGAATGGTGCCGTCCGTCTGTCCCTGGCCCTGGATGGCTGCCTGCAGCGCAAGGACAGCAGCGGGCTGCACGCAGTGGTGCAGCAATGTGATGCGTTGCTGGGGGAGTATTCAACGTGCATGTTTCGCCATCAGATTCTGATGACGCAAGCGTACACGCATGTGCTCCTGGGGGAGGTCAGCTCTGCGCACGAAGTGTTTGCGCAGTTCGACCGGGAAGCCGCCGAAAAGTGGCAGGATTATCCCAATATTAAGCCAATTTACGATGCCTTGAACACATGCGGCACGGATCATGAGGCGCTCCGCCTGTTCGGCATCGCCTTGTTCCATCTCCTGACCGGGAATCAGAAAAATCTTGCCGTCAAGATTGCCCAGGGACGGGACAGGGCCACGTGTCAGGCGGTGCTGCGATTGTATGACGAGCTGGAAAAGGGGCGCAAGGAGTGGTCCGCAGACCGGGAATTCCGACAGCTACCCCTGCACGCAGGCCAGCGCCACGGTGATGTTGTCCCGGCCGCCTTGGCGCAGGGCGGCCTGCACCAGGGCCAGGGCGGTTTCTTCCAGGTCTGGTTCGCGGGGGGAGGCCGGTAGGGCGTCCAGGATGGCGGCTATGCTTTCTTCGGGGGTCTGGTCGTGCAGGCCGTCGGAGCAGAGCAGGAGCACGTCCCGCGGTCGGCAGGCAAAACTGCCCATATCCGGCTTGAATTGCGGGCAGCCCAGGCACTGATCCAGCCGGTTGCGCATGGGGTGCTGGGCTGCCTCGGCCGGGGCCATGGAGCCGCTGTCCAGCAGCGGCTGCAGAAAACGGTGGTCCCGGGTGACGCGCCGCAGCCTGTGGTTGCGGAACAGATAGAGTCTGGAGTCTCCCACGTGCAGCCAGTGGGCGGTGTCGTTGCACAGGGCCGCCACGGTAAAGGTGGCGCCCATGCCCTCCAGCCCCTGGATGCTGCGGCCCATGCGCAGCAGGGCGGCATTGGCCTGCGTGGCCCACGACGCCAGGATCCGGGTGGTATCCCCTTCGCACAGGGCCGAGAAATCCAGCAGCTCCAGCTCGTCCATGGCGGTCTGGGCGGCCAGGCCTCCGGCTGCCTCGCCGCCCATGCCGTCGGCCACGGCCACAAGCCGCCATGGACCATTGTCCAGGCTTGCCGGATGGATGGCGAACCGGTCCTGGTTCTCCAGGCGTTTGAGGCCCACATGGCTGAGGGCGGCGGCAATGATGCGCACGAAGCAAACCTCGCGGTTGAAGACGCCGCGATTGTTGCACGGCTGGCAGGCATCTTACGGGCAAATCGTTGGCGCTGTAAAGGGATGCCCCGCCCGGCCCGTGTTTTTTCATTGCGAATCCCTGTCGAAATCGGCTATATTACGCGGCATGTTCTCCTCCATCGGTGCTAAAATTTTTGCCCTTGTGGCGCTCATCCTGGCCTTGGTGGCCGGGGGGGTCATTGTGCTTGTGGAGCAGGACGTGAGCGAGGCCATGCTTGCCGCGGAAGATCGCTCCATGGACAACGTCCTGAACCTGGTGGAGCTGACCATCGCCGGCCGCTACAACGGCTTGGTGCGGGACAAGGTGGCCGCCACCAACGCCTACAAGGAACGCCTGACCACGTTGACCAGCGTCATCGTGGCGGGGCTTCGGCAGTTTCAGAAGCTGGAGACGCCGGACGCCCAGAAGGCCGCCATGGCCTGGATTGCCGAGCTGCACCAGGGCAACGACTCCTATGTGGTGATCATCGACGCGCAGGATCGCATCCTGATTCATCCCGACAAAACCCTTGAGGGTCAGCCCCAGGATGCCCTGCGGGACATCAAGGGTCGGCTGCTGCTCCGCGCCATGCGCGAGGAGACCCGCCGCTACGGCCAGGCCTTTGCCACTTGGCGGTGGCCGTCGCGCACCGGCGGGGAGGATTCCCGGCGTTTCGGCCTGTTCGTGCCCTTCGATGCCTGGGGCTGGCTGATCTGCATCACCGTGGATGTGGGGCTGGCCGAGGACGCCATGGAACGGCGGCTGGCGGAGACTGTGGAAACCCTGCGCGAGCACATGCCGCGCATCCGGTTTGCCCAGTCGGGCTTTGTCTTCATGTTTGATGGCGCCGGCAAGATTGTGGTGCCGCCGCGCAACCAGACGGCCGATTTTGCCGCTGCCGTCAATCTGCAGACGGGCCGGCCCTTGCTGGAGGATCTGCAGGCCCATGCGCGGGGCGACCGTCACGAGCGGGTGCAGTTTGCCGTGCAGCAGCCCGATGGCCCGGGGCCGCTCATGCAGGCGGACGTCAGTTGGTTCAAGGCCCTGGACTGGCACATTGCCGTCTGCGCGCCCCTGGCGGAGATCCATGCCCCCTCGCGGGCGCTCATCCGGCAGATTTCCCTGGTGGTGCTGGGGATTTTTGTGGTCAGCGTGCTGCTGACGCGGGCCATCATCCGCCGCGTGGCCCGGCCCCTCAGGGATTTGGCCGGCTATGCCGCCGCCCTGCCGGAACAGGACCTCACCGTGCCGCGGGAGGGAGAGTTTCCCCTTGCGGCGCTGGCGGCCAAGAAAGGATTCTCCCGGGACGAGGTGGCCCATCTGGCCGCGGCCTTTGTCTCCATGGAAGGTTCCCTGCGTCAGCGGGTGCAGGAGCTCATGCAGCTGACGGCCTCCAAGGAGCGCATCGAAAGCGAGTTGGGCATTGCCCGGGAAATCCAGCTGGGGCTGCTGCCCAAGATTTTCCCGCCTTTCCCGAACCGCGAGGAGCTGGACCTGAATGCCCTCCTCGTGTCTGCGCGGGAGGTGGGCGGTGATTTGTATGACTTTGCCCTGCTGGACGAGCGCCGGCTGTTTTTCAGCATCGGGGATGTTTCCGGCAAGGGCGTGCCGGCGGCGCTGTTCATGGCCATCGCCAAGACTCTGGTCAAGGGGGCGGCCGAGCGCCGCAGCGACCCGGCCAGGATGATGGCCCAGGTCAACGCGCAGCTCTCCCAGGACAACCCCAACTGCATGTTCGTCACCCTGGTCATCGGTATTCTGGATCTGCAGACTGGGGAAATCCAGCTGGCCAATGCCGGGCATAACCCGCCGGTGATCATGGACGCCCAGGGCGTGCGCTACCTGCCCTGGCAGGGCAGCCCGGTGGCCGGCTTCATGGAAGATGTGGTCTACACCGGCTTCTCCGTCACCCTGGCCCCGGGCGACATGCTGCTGCTCTACACCGACGGCGTGACCGAAGCCATGAACAATGCCCTGCAACTCTACGGCGAAGACAGGCTGCTGACCACCCTGCGCGAGGCCGCGCCCGAGTCGGCCAAGGCTGCCACCGATGCCGTGCGCGATTCGGTGACGCACTTTGCCGACGGGGCCGAGCAAAGCGACGACATTACCATGCTCTGCCTGCGGTGGAAGGGCAGCACTCCTCATTCCTCCTGAAAGGTGGCGCATGGCGCGGATTGTGGCGGACCTGCAGCTTCTGCGTGGCAACGTGCGCGCCCTGGCGGCCCGTTGTCAGGGGCTGGGCCTCCGGTTGCTGCCGGTGCTCAAGGGCGTGGATGCCTGGTTGCCCCTGGCCGCCATCTGCCATGAGGAAGGCGCAGGGCCGGTGGCTGTCTCTTCCGTGGCCCAGGCCGCCCGACTGGCCGCCGCCGGGTTGCCCCGGCCGGTGATGCTCGGATTGCCGCCGCTGTCCCAGGTCCGAGACGTGGCCGCGTTGTGTTGCCGCAGCGTGGTCAGCAGCCTGGAGGTTGCCCGGGCCCTGGCTGCCCAGGCCCAGGCCCTGCGGCAATCCCACCGCGTACTGGTGATGATGGATTTGGGCGACGGCCGCGAGGGCTGCCGGCCGGACGAAGTCCCGGCCCTGGCCCATGCCGTGCGGCAGATGGCCCACCCCTGGTTCGGTCTGGATGGCGTGGCCGCCAATTTCGGCTGTCTGGTGGAAGCGCCGCCCTCGGCGCGGAGCATGGACGACCTGGAAAAGGTGGTCTGCGAGGTGGGCCGCCAGACGGGCGAGGCCGGGGAGGTCTCCCTGGGCGGGTCGGTGCTGCTGCCCTGGCTGGCGCGGCATGCGCTGCCGGCCTGCGTCACGGAGTTGCGCATCGGTTATGCCCTGCTGCTGGGGCACTTCATGGGCCAGGAGTGCGGGGTGGACGGCCTGCGGCGGGATGCCTTCCTGCTGGCTGCCGAGGTGCTGGAGTCCGGGGACAAGAGGACGGACACCGAGGGCTTGCGGCGGCGGATTATCCTGGATGTCGGCGTGCTGGAGGTCTCGCCCTCCCGGCAGACGCCGCTGGAGCAGGGGATGCGTCTGGTGGGCGCATCGTCGGATTATCTGGTGCTCGATGTGCACGAGTGCGCCCGCCGGTTTGGTACGGGCGACGAGGTGTTCTTTCGGCCGGAATACGAGTCCCTGGCCCGGGCGTTCCATTCCTGTTCTGTAAAGAAACCGTATAATGTGGCCCCGCACTGCGCCGACGGCCTGCACTGCTCTTGACGTGGCGCGGGGAGCGTCTATGCTGGGGCGAATCCATGCTGCACCCAGAAGACGCTTTCCGAGCGAGGAACCCGAGCATGCCCTGCCTTCGCCTTTTGTGCTTCGCCCTGCTGTGCTGCCTGGCCTTGCTGCCGGCGACGCCCCTTTGCGCCCAGGACGAGCCTGCCGCCGTGCCGTCCCTGCTGGCCATGGCTCCCGCCAAAAAGGCGGACGGCTCGCGCTTTCGCCTCGGCTATTTCGAAGGCGGCCCCTATGCCCATTATCCGGCCACCCTCAAGGCCACGGTGCAGGGGCTGGTGGAGCTGGGCTGGTGTCAGCCCCTGGAGTTTCCGCCCGTGCAGGATCTCGAAGACGCCCGCTCAATCTGGGCCTTTCTGGCGGCCAATGCGCGCAGCGAATACATCGAATTCGTGGCCGACGCCTTTTACGGCGGCGACTGGAACGAGAGCATCCCCCGCGAGACCGTCAAGCAGGACGTGCTGGGCCGGCTGACCCAAAAACATGACCTCGATCTGATCTTCGCCATGGGCACCTGGGCCGGGCAGGACCTGGCCAACGCTGCGCACACCACGCCCACCCTGGTGATGAGCGCCAGCGATCCCGTGGGAGCCAAGATCATCCCCAGCGCCGACGATTCCGGCCTGGATCACCTGAATGCCCGGGTGGATCCCACGCGCTACCAGCGTCAGGTGCGGCTGTTCCACGACATCATCGGCTTCAAGAAACTTGGCCTGGTGTATGAAGACACCGTGGCCGGCCGCTCCTACGCCGCCCTGGACGACGTGACGCTCGTGGCCCAGGAGCGCGGCATTGTGCTGGTGACCTGCACCGCGGAATTGGAGTCTGTGAACTCCGGCCAGGCCGCGCGCAACCTCAAGGCCTGTCACGAAGAGCTGGCCCCCAAGGTGGACGCCGTGTACCTGACGGAAAATGCCGGCATGCAGCTGCACCGCCTGCCCGTGATCCTGGAGCCGCTGAACAAGGCGCGCATCCCGACCTTCTCCCAGTCCGGCAGCGAGGAAGTGCGCCACGGCGTGCTGCTCTCCATCGCCCAGGCCGGCTTCCGGTATGTGGGCGAATTCCACGCCAGGACCATCGTCCAGGTGCTGCGCGGCGCATCGCCCCGCAGCCTGCCCCAGCGCTTCGAGGAACCGCCCAAGATCGCCATCAACCTCAAGGCTGCGGAGGTGGTGGGGTTTGATCCGCCGGTGGACATCCTCATGGCTGCAGACGAAATCTACGAAGCCATTGCTGTCGCGCCGGACCCCAACGCCGCCAATTGACCGCATCCTTGTCGCAACCGCATCTGGTTGCTCTCTGTCGCGATGTTCTGCCATGAGGCCGCGCATGAATACTCCTGTGTCGAAGCATCCTGACGGCGCATTGTCGCCGTCGTCTTCTCCCTGGCTGGACAGGACCCTGGACACCCTGGAGCGCTGGCTGCAGCATCCCGTGGTCTGGGTGGTGCTGTGCTTTGTGCTTTCGCGTCTGGTGCTGGAGGGCATCGGCCTGGCCTCTCGGGACGGGTACAAGGATCTCATCGACAAGATCTACCAGTGGTTCCTGGTCAAGCAGGTCTGGCTGGACATCTGGGCCGCCTGGGACAGCGGCTGGTATGTGGGCCTTGTGCAGCACGGCTACGACCGCTTTCTCATCGAGACCCTGCCCGACGGCTCCCCCCGGCAGCTGAATCTGGCCTTCTTTCCGCTGTATCCGCTGCTGGTGTGGCTGCTCAAACAGGTGACGGGGCACACCGTGGCCTCGGGCGTCATCATCGCCAATGCCTGTCTGCTGGGGGCCATGTGGCTGCTGTATGTGTACGGTCGGGAACGCTGGGACGATGCCCAGGCCCGCCGGGCGGTGCTGCTGCTGGCGTGTTATCCCAATACCTTCATTTTTTCGGCCATGTACACCGAGTCCCTGTTCCTGCTGCTTCTGCTGGCCTGCATGCTGGCTGCCTCGCGCGGGAAGTGGATGTGGGCCGGGGTGTTCGCGGCGCTGCTCTCGGCCACGCGGGTGCCGGGGGTGTCCATCGGGTTGGCGTTGTTGTGGATGTGGATTGTGCAGAAGCGGGCCGGCAAGGTTGGCTGGGGGCAGTTCGGCTGGCTGTTCCTGGTGCCCATGGGGCTGGTGGGATTCTGCGTGTACCTGTATTTTCACGCCGGGGATGCCCTGGCGTTCCTGAAGATCCAGCAGCAGTTCAGCCGGGTGTCGCAGACGCCGCCGGAAGCTGTCTGGAAAAGCCTGATGCAGGGCGGCACGGACGACATCTACTTCACCATCTATTACCTGGGCTCCCTGTGCCTGGCCGGGGTGCTGGTCTGGTTGCGCCGTGTGGACGAACTGCTGCTGAGCCTGCCGCTCATGCTGCTGCCGCTGTTTTCCGGGGAGGCCGCCACGCCCCTGGTGGCCATTCCGCGATACCTGCTGGTGGTGTTTCCCCTGTATGGCGTACTGGGCTGGCTGGGCAGCCGGCGGCCCCTGCTGTTCTGGTGTCTGGCGTTGTGCCTGGCCACCTGGAGCGGTCTGCTCATGGCTGCCTGGACCTCCAGCCTGAAATTTGTGATGTGAGGAAGGCCGGATGACTGCCGTATTTCCCTCTGCCGCGTCGGAATCGCAGGCCGGGCATTGGATGCGATCGCCCTGGATCTGGGTTCTGGGCTGCTTCCTTGTGTCCCGGCTCATCCTGCAGGCCGTCGGCATCATGGCCCGCTGGGGCTGGGAAGCGTTTATGCTGGATCATTTCCACTGGTTTTCCAGCGTTGCATCCTGGCTGGATGTCTGGTCTGCCTGGGATAGCGGCTGGTACTTCAACATCATCCAGCACGGCTACGATACCAGCGTGACCCACGTGAACCCCGATGGCACGCCCCGGCAGCTCAACTTCGCCTTTTTTCCCCTGTACCCGCTGCTGGTCTGGCTGTTGAGCAAGGCCACGGGCAACCCTTTGTTGGCCGGGGTGCTCCTCTCCAATGCGTGTTTTCTGGCGAGCCTGCGGCTGCTGTATGCTGTGGGGAAACCCCGATGGGGGGATGACGCGGCCCGGGCGGCGGTGGCCATCCTGTGCTTCATGCCGCATTCCTTCATCTTTTCGGCGGTGTACACGGAATCGCTGTTTCTGATGCTGCTGCTTGGGTGTGTGCTGGCGGCGGACAGACAGCAATGGTTCCTGGCCGGGGTGCTGGGGGCGTTTCTGGCCGCCACCCGGCTGGTGGGCATCACCGTGGGCCTGGGCCTGCTCTGGATTTTTCTGGAGCAACGCCGCGCTGCCGGGATCCTGGACTGGCGGCCGCGGCGTGCGGATTTGCGCGTGCTCTGGCTGGGGCTCATTCCCCTGGGCATTGTGGCCTTTGCCGTGTACCTGCATTTCCACGCCGGGGACGCCTTTGCATTCATGAAGGCCCAGCGCGGCTGGTACCGGGTGTGGCATTTCCCGCTGGTGGCCATCGGCAAGAGCCTGTATTTCGCCACGCCGGAGAATGTGTATCTGGCCATCGCCACCTGCCTGCATCTGGCCCTGGCGGCCTGTGTGGTGCTGCTCCGGCGTTGGGACGAAGTGCTCCTGGCTCTGCCGCTCATGCTGGTGCCGCTGCTCTCCGGTCCTGGAGATGTGCCCCTGGCCTCCATGCCGCGGTATTTTCTGGTGGTGTTTCCCCTGGTGGGGGTCATGGCGTACGTGTATCGCCGTGCACCCACCGTTGCCGGCCTGTGTTTTCTTCTCATGGCACTGTGGAACGGCTTTCTGATGACTGCCTGGGCCACGGGGCTGCACATCGTTATCTAGGATCAATCCATGCCTGCCTGCCATTGCGGCCACTCGCCGCGCCCCTCCATCTCCGTGGTGGCCCCGTGCTACAACGAGGCTTTGTGTCTGGAAGAGTTCTACTCCCGCATGCGCAAGAGCCTGCTGGATTGCGGGGCGGCGGATTACGAAATCGTCCTCGTCAATGACGGCTCCCGGGACGCCACCTGGGAGATCATTGCCGGCATCGCGGCCCGGGATCCCCAGGTCATCGGGGTGGATCTGTCCCGCAACCATGGCCACCAGCTGGCCGTGACCGCCGGTCTGGCCGTGTGCCGCGGCGAGTCTGTGCTGCTCATCGACGCCGACCTGCAGGACCCGCCCGAGCTGCTGGGCAAAATGCTGGAGGTGCTGGAGCAGGGATCGGACGTGGTCTACGGCCAGCGCGCCCGCCGCGACGGCGAAACCTGGCTCAAGAAGATGGAGGCCAAGGCCTTCTACCGCTTTTTGAACGCCATGACCGAGGCGCCCATCCCCCTGGATACGGGTGACTTCCGGCTCATGCGCCGCCGGGTGGTGGAGGTGCTCAAGGCCATGCCCGAGCGGCACCGCTTCATCCGCGGCATGGTCAGCTGGGTGGGCTTCACCCAGACGCCGGTGCTGTACAACCGCGATCCGCGCTATGCCGGGGAGACAAAATACACCCTGCGCAAGATGATTGCCTTCGCCACGGACGCCATCACCGGCTTTTCCATCCGGCCCCTGCGTTTCGCCAGCTACGGCGGCGCGGCGTTTTCCTGCCTGGGCTTCGCCCTGTTGCTGTACGTGTTCGCCAGCTACTTTTTCGGGTATGTGGTGCCGGGCTGGGCATCCATTCTGGGCGTGCTGCTGGTGCTGGGCAGTTGCCAGCTGCTGGTGCTGGGCATGGCCGGGGAGTACATCGGCCGCATTTACATGCAGGTGAAGGGCCGGCCGCTGTTCATCATCCGGCGCATCGTGGGGCCGGCGGAGCTGCAGGAAAGCGCCTCCACCCACGCCTTGCCCTGGACCTTCTCCTGCCTGCAGTGCGCCGAGCAACTGGAAGGCGGCACGTGCGACGTGCCCGCTCCCGAGGCCCTGGGGCAGACCACGGCAACACGGCACTCCCTGCGGCCCCGGCGTCCGGTGCGCATCAGAAAACGGCCGGAGCGGTCATCGTGCCGGACCGCAAGGCTCGGACGCTGAGGCCCGGCGCCCAGGCGGCGACGGCATGGTTGCACAGGATGTCCCGCCAGCCGGCGGGGCGTTCCTCCCTGGGCGCCACCTCGCCATAGGTCTGCACCAGTCCGGCGAGCACGGCCTGCCGCAGTGTCAGTCGGCCCATGGCCTGCAACTCCGTCCGCTGCAGTGGCCCTGTCGTCAGGGCGTCCATGGCGTGGGCCGGGGCGAGGATGCCGCCCGCCTGCACAAACAGCAGGTGCACCCCGGCCAGGAACCAGTCCCCGGCGATCCCTCCCACCTGTGCGGCCAGGCCCGGCTGTCCGGCCTCGCGTAAGGCCTGGGCCGTGCCGGCGACCATGCGGGCCAGGTATGCGGATTGATAGACTCCGCCCACGCAGGCCACGCCCCGGGCCAGGGCCAGGGCGGCGTAACTGGTGAACAGGGACGGCAGCAGCCGTCGTGTGGCCAGCCCTTCCAGCACCGCCGCCGGCTCCCAGGGCCAGACGACGGGTGTGCCATCGCGGCAGACGCCGGTCAGCCGCCAGCCCTCGGAGGTTGACTCCAGGCGCAGGGGGGTCTGGCGGCCTTTTGCGTCCGCTGCCCAGAAAAAGCAGGTGCCTGCGCCGGCCAGGTCGTCATGCCCCGGCGCGTCCTGACAGCGCATTCGGGCCAGCCGGTTCAGGCGGTCCAGATTCCAGCAGCCGGCGCAGCCGTCCAGGGCCGTGAGGAGTCGTTCCCGGATCCCCTCGTCCCACAACAAGCCCCACAGCAGCGAAGACGGCTGGACGAGATCGTGCGTCAGCAGCGCCGTCGTGACGGCTTCCAGCTCCAGGAATTCCAGGGGCGGAGCCTGCCCGTCTGCAAAGAGTCCAGTCCACAGCCGCCGATTCCAGCGGGCGGCCTGCTCCACAAACCGATTGCCGGGCAGGTCGTCCGCAAATGCTTCCAGCAGCGCCAGGGCGGGTGTTTTCTGGACCGGCAGCAGACGCAGATCCTCCCGCACGGCCCGGCAGGCCCGACGCAGATTCTCCTGGGTGACGGGCGGGGCAACGGCGGCCATGGTCTGCCGCAGCCGGGCGGGCAGCAGGGGCAGCCTGATGATGCGCGTCTCGTCCGTGTGCGGGGAAAAATTCGAGCAGAGCAGCCCGGCCGGAAAGGTGATGTTGTTCAGGGAGGGCAGCCCCGTGGCCAGCACGGGCACGGGCCTGGGGGTACCGGCGAGCAGATGCGGCAGGGAAAAGGCCAGGGTGGATTGCCAGGACTGGGCCAGGGTGTCCAGCCCGTGGTGATTGGCCGTGAGGGCCACGGGCGTCTGCCCCAGACAGGCCGGCAGGTCATGCCGCGATTGCACGGGCGGCGGCAGGGACGCGCCCAGCATCCGGACATGGTCCGTCAGCAGCCGGTCGCCGGCGGTCTCCAGCAGGGCGGCCAGACCCGGCAGACGCTGGAAAACCTGACGGCAGAGGTTCTCGGCGGAAGGGGTCATTGGGTCCGTCCAAGGTGTCTGGTCAGGAGCCAGAAGAGCAGGGTGGCGGCCAGCACCCCCAGCCCCACGAGTGCGACGCCATCGCCAAGCCCCAGCACCGCCACGGCCATGCCCAGGCACAGGGGCCCGAGCACCTGCCCCAGGCGCTCGATGGCGCTGGTGATGCTCAGGGCCGTGGCTTCGCCCAGGGCCCTGGTCTCGGCCAGATCCAAGGCAAAGGCGCTCTGGGCGGCAAAGGCGATGCTGGCGGACAGGCCCAGCATGGCCGTGGCTGCGGCTGCTGCGGCCATGCCGTCCAGCACGGCGTAGGCTCCCAGTCCCATGGCGGCCAGGATGCCGGCGGCGGTGATCCACACATGTCGGCGGGAGGATTGGTCGATGATCCGGGCCAGGGGCGGCGCAAGATAGATCAGGCAGACGCTGTAGAGCATGAGCACGCGGCCCACGTCGGACTGGCTGGCTCCGCCGCGCACCAGGGCCAGGGGCAGGAGGTAGTTCAGATAGCCGATGAGCCCCAGGGCCCCGGGCAGGATGGCGCAGCAGGCCAGGGCCAGCACGGCCCGGCTGCGCAGGAATCGCGGCAATGCGCCGGGTGTTCTGGTGACGGGGGCGACCGGGGTGCCGGGATGCCCTGCGGCGTGGGCGATGCCGGCCGCGGGGGTGGCATCCCGGAAGAGCAGGGGCAGGGCCAGGGCCAGGGCCAGCAGCAGCGCCGCGGCTATGAGGAAGATGGGCGCATACCCCACGCGTTCGGCCAGCATGGCCCCGGCAGCACCGCCACACAGGCTGCCGGCGTACACTCCGGCAAACAGCTGGGCCATGCCGCGGCCGCGTTCGTCCGGTCTGGTGGCCGCCACCACAAATCCCTGGGTGGCCATGATGCCCAGCCCGTACCCCAGACCGGTGATGCCCCGGGCGGCGATGAAGGTCAGGGCGTCCGGCGCCAGGGCCGAGAGCAGGGACCCCGCCGCCGCGCCGGCCAGGCCGAGCATGCACGGCAGCCGCCAGCCGATACGGTCGATCCAGGCTCCCGAAGCCAGCACCGTCAGGCCGGCGCAGCCCATTTCCGCGGAGATGGGCAACCCCAGGACCACATCCTTGGCCAGCCCGAAGATGGGCGTATACAGCACCTCCATCTGCAGGGGGATGAAGGACAGGCTGGTGTCCAGGGCAAAGAGAAAGAGGAAGGCCACAGGCCGGATGGCGCCATAGCCCACGGAGACCGGCGCGGGGGAAGTCGGCACGGACGATTCCGAAGGGCGAGTCCGCCGCGCGGCGTGCCCGCCGTTGCGCAATGCCAGCAGAATCGTTTCCACCAGAAACAGCAGGGCAATGATGCCCACGGTGGCGGTGTCCAGCACAATCTGCCGCGTGGCCTCGGCCAGATTGGCATGGGAAAGGCGCACCCGCACCAGGCCTGCCGGCTCGGATTGGCCCTGTACCGCGCGTTCCAGCGCAGTGTCGAACTGCAGGGACGGGTCGGCAGGGCTGTCGTCTGCTGCCGTGGCATTGCCGGCGGCCGTGGCGAGGTAGCGGACCTGGCCTGCCGTGTCCAGCACCGCCATGGATTCGATCTCCGCATCGCCGTCGATGAGCGCGCCCAGGCGGCGATCCAGCCCGAGCATGCGTTCCAGGGGCAGGCCTTTGTCCAGCAGGCGATTGATGTCCTGGGCGGCGGCGCCAGCCAGGGCCAGGGATTTGTCCTGCAGCACCTGGCGATGCAGCTGACGGAAGTCATGGATGGTCAATACCGAATAGCACAGCAACGCCAGCCCCGTGGACAGACAGCCGGCCAGCATGATGCGGCGATTGGGGTCGCCTGTCCGGGACCGGGCCGCCAGGGGCAGGGCCACGGCCAGGAGCACGCCTGCGCCGGCCAGGCAGTACAGCATGTGCGTCAGGGCGCTGCGCATGCCGGCATGGATGCGTTCCGTGAAGACGGCCTCGGGAATGCCCAGCACCAGCCGGCCGGCCAGGCTGCCGTCGGGGTTGCGCACGGGCAGCAGCAACTGGCGCATGCCGGCATGGGAGACGGCGGTGGCGTTGGCGTCCCAGTCCGGCCCGAGCACCGCGCCGAGGGATTGGCCTTCCAGCGTCTGGTCCAGGCTTTGGACGATGGCCCCCTCCGCATCGGCGATGGACAACCCGGCCAGGGCGGGCAGGCTCTGCCGGGCGGTTTTGATCCGCTCTTCCATGCCCACCAGCCCCACGCCGGACTGCAACGGCTTGCCGAAGCGCACCGCTGCTTCCAGGGCCTGCCGCAGGGCTGCGCCGGCGGCGTCTGCCTGGGACAGCACGGCCCGGCTCTGCAGCGTCTCCAGCCGGGACAGGGAAAGGCCGGCGGCAAAGGCCATGGCCAGGGCCAGCAGCACCAGCAGCATGGCGGCCAGCCGGCGCAGGGGCGCAGGACGTTCTGCCTTTGATAAAAGCGGCTTGCTCATGGACCTGCCTTGTCGTATTCATGGACGGGTCTTCCGGGAACGCGCAGGCCCGTACCGCGCCGCAACGTCAGGAGCCCGAGCGCCATCCGTTCCACTCTTTCCAGCAGCATACGAAAATTGTTTCATGTCCGCCAGTATTGAGCGCCCCGCGTCCCTCGACTGCATCGAGGAATTCAAGGCCTTCCTCAAAAGCGAGGCCGTGGCCGGCGGCGTGCCTGAAATCGAAATGGGCCGCGTGGCCCTGGCCCTGGAAGAGGTGCTGACCAACATCGTCTATTACGCCTACCCCAAGGCCGAAGGACGCATCAACCCCCGCCATACCATCCAGCTGGCCTGCAAAGCGAGTGATGGTCAACTGCTGATGCGCATTGTGGACAGGGGCAAGCCCTTCAATGTGCTGGCATCTTCCTCGGGCGGTCTGGACATGCTGGGCGGGGGCGGCATGGGCATCTACCTGGTGCGCAAGATCATGGACAAGGTGCAATACGAGCGCATCGGGGACTTCAACGTGCTGCGGCTGCTGTATAAAAGCAAGGCGGCCCGATAGCCGCCCTGCGATGGTCTTCTGCATGGAGCGCGCTGCTTATTCCGTCGGCCGCTCCTGTTCCTCCTTCACGCCTAGCTCCTCGGCCGCCTCGCGCTGCATATGCGAGCGCATGGCCAGGGGCAGGACCCGGTCCTCCAGGCCGAAATCTCCGGGATCGTAGCCCAGCTCCGCCGACAGCGCTTCCAGATGCTCCGGACAGTACAGCCGGTTGGCCGAGTGCCGGCCGCACAGGCGGCACGGCCAGGTGCGCCGCGGCGGGGGGATGTCGTCTATTTCTGGAGACTGGTCGGCCGCCTCTCCCAGAAACCGGCAGGCAGGGCACAACTCGCCGGCTCCGGGCAGTCGGGTCAGCCGATGTGGCATGATGTGGAAGATGGCGCGGCAACGACGGCAGGTGCGCGAGAGCGGCAGCGTGCTCATGCCGGTTCCTCCCCCAGGAGGGCCGGGTGCTGCGCAGTGTTCCCCGGCGTTTGGTCGTCGGGGCTGGCGGATTCCTGCAGGGCGGTGCGCACGGCGGCGCGGGCGTGGTCCCGGATTTCCTGCGCCTCCAGGGCCAGTTCCAGGGGCAGCCATCGGTCCCCCACACGGTGCAGCAGGGCGCCGGTGGCGTCGTCTCGTTGTAGGGTGGACGTGCGGGGCATCGCAAACTCCTTGCAAGACGGTTGCGCGCGCCAGCTGGCGCTGCGTGCTGCAGGAGATGTATCTATTTAGAGAAGAAAGTCAAGTGCGCTTTTCTCTAAAAAGATATATTGAATGCCTCCGAGCCATCACCGTGAAAACTCACGCAATCCTGCCACCTCATCCGGGCCTGGTGCAGCAGCCAGCAGGGTGGCGATGTCGTCCACCCGTCGGCCCATGAGCCCGGTGACGTAGGCCGCGCCTTCGGCCCGCACGGCCCTGCCTCCTTCTCCATGGCATCCGAATGAGTCCTCAAGAAATTGCAATGCCGCTGCCACGGCATAGAGTTCCGCTATGGGATCCTGCTGCATCTACGTCCCCTCCGCAGGGAAATTGGTGATTCGATGAAGGGCCTGCCGCAAACGCAGGCAGGCGGCAGGTGTTTCTATTAATTTATCAATATAGAATGTAATTTGTCAATTCTTGACGGACCGCTTCCGCGGCAGCCGCGCATACCTTCCTGCTGCCTTTGGATATTTTGCTGTCGTTGTGCATGGCGCGGGACGTCTGGGAGGGAAGAGGACTGCAGGGAGGCTGTGCACGGGGGGGAGCGCTGCAACAGGCGGGGGATGCGCATGGGGGAGGCGTTGCAGTGGCCGGAGCCGTCGGGGGCTGCAGGACGCTGCAGGAAGCGGGAGGCTAGAGCACGTTGTTTTTGAAAAGAGCTCTCGGGGAAGAACCTTTCTAAAGAAAGGTTNCTTTTGCAAAAGGTTTCCCCTTTCGCAATGTCCTTTTTCAAGAGTAAAATGTGCTACTTGCGGGTCATGTCGCTCCAGGCCCAGACCACGCGGCCCACCAGGGCCCGGCAGATCTCGCCGCCGTATTCGGCGTGGAAGTCATAGGTCCGGGGCGGGTGTTCCACGGCGTTGTCAGAGTAGAACACCACCCGCAGCCGTCGGTTCTGGTGCTCGAAAATGACGCGTTTGACAGCAAGGCCGTAGTCCGGGGCGGGGTCCTGCACCAGATAGATGTTGCCGGGGGGGTGGGGCTCGCGGTGAATGTCGTTGCGGTCCACCAGCAGGATGTCGCCGGGGTGGATGGTCGGGGCCATGGATGTCTGGGCCTTGCCCACCCGCACGGCCACCAGATTGGACTTGCCGCGGATGGCTTCCTGCCAGCGCCAGACGATGACCCAGTCCCGCACCGTGTGTTCCGGGATCAGCCCTGCGCCAGCCGCCACGGCCTGTTCCACCAGGGGGACGGCCAGGTAGTCTTCGCTGGGGGGGACGACCTTGGCACCCTCGGGCAGGCCGTCGTATTCCTTGATGCTGATTACCGTGGGCGACTCGAACCGCAGTTCCCGCGCCGTTTCCACCTTGTCTTCGGGGAATACGAGGGTGACGCCCAGGGCTTCCAGCCAGCCCAGAAAGTCCTGCGCGTTGGTGTTCTTCTGGCTATTTAGAACCTTGTATACCGTGGCCCGGGGCGCCCCGAGTTTTTGGGCCAAGGCGCCAGGACCGCCGATCTGGCGGGCATGGCGGGTCAACCAATCCAGGGCGCGAAGATAGAGGGAAGGCATGCCCTTGACATAGCACACATTGGGCAGGCTGGCGAGTCTATTTTTAGACTGGGGTTTGACATGTGATCTCTTATTAGATACCTCTTTTCCAGGAGGTGCCCCATGGCCAGACTTGTGCTTGCCGGCTTGGAGACCATGGCCCAGGAGTTGGGCTGTTCCAAAAAAACGCTGTATCGCTGGATCCGCGAGCGCGGGTTCCCGGCGTTCAAGATGGACGGCGCCTGGCGTGCCCTGCCCGGGGAGGTGGAAACCTGGCTCATGGAGCAGCGGGCGCAGCAGGAGGGGCAAGGGAAGCGGCTGCCGAAATGAGCCGGACGTTCATTCCCGGGGGGCATATCGGGCGGCCAGTTCGCGGTCGCGTTCGGCGCGTCGAAACTGTCCCAGGACTTCCATGCAGGTGGCGCGGTCGGCGTAGGCCTGGTGCAGGGTCGGGTCCAGCTGCAGGGCTTCGTCGAACAGGGCGCAGGCGCGTTTGTGCCGGCCCTGCATGGCCAGCCGGACTCCCCGGGCGTGCAGGGCGATCGGGTCGGGCAGGGGAGCGGGACGAAACAGCCGGTACACGCCCAGCACGGTCAGCAGGATCAGGCCCAGCAGGGTGCCGGATCGGCCCAGGGTGTACAGGTTCCGCCACAGGGGCGTGGCTTCGGCCAGGATATCCAGCTCTGTAACGAAGATGGTTTCGCAGGCGCCCATCCCATCGTCGGTGCGGGTCAGGCTGGTGCCGCGGGAGAAGTCCGGCCCGCTGGAATACTCCACCAGTTGGCCGACGATGCGGATTTGGTCTCCCCTGGCGGTCCGGCGCAGGGCGTGCTGGATGGCGGGATTGTCCGTGAGCAGGTGGTTGTTGGAGAAGTGGGCGCTGCTGAAGGGAACCGGCTGCCGCCAACTGGCCTCGCAGGTGAAGGAGGTGTTGGAGAAGGATACTGCCTGCAGAATGTCCGGTCGCAGATTGGGGCCCCAGATCACGCAGAGGTCCTTGACGTTGAGGTAGTCGCCCCAGTGCTGGTGGTAGAAGTCCCACCAGGCGTCGGTGTCGTGGCTGGAGACCACCAGGCCGTACAGCTCGTACTCGGCCTTGGGAGAAATCACGTAGCGCACGCCGCCTTGCTCCACATTGAATGCGGGCTGCAGCCGCTCTTCCTGGCGGGGATCCTGGCGCAGGGCGGGCTGCATGGCTTCCTGGGGCGGGTAGGCATCCTTTTTTGACCATGCCACGGTCCAGAGCAGGGCCAGGGCGATGGTGAGCAGGCGGAGGGGTTGGTGCATGCGGGCTCCCGGCCGGCGGTGCGGGATTTATGCCTGTTTTTCGGAGGATTTTTCGGGGGAAAACCGTTCATCCGAACGGTGCTTCCCCCCTCGCAACGCGTGTATCCCGGCATGCGGAAACAGGCGCTATATGGTTGTCAGAAGGTCGTCCGCATCGACCCGGGGGTGGCGGTCCTGCTTTTGAAAGGGATTGTGCCAGTCGATCGGGGCGTGTGCATCGGCAGCATCGCCACAGTCGCGTGGGGTATCCAGCGGAGCAGGAAAGTACAGCGCAGACCGCAATTGCAGAGACCGTCGCCGCCGTGATGCAGCCAGACGGGTTTTCAGCATGAGCGCCTCCAGTGAATAAGGTTGCAGAGGTGCCTGTTGCATAGCACATGCACTATCTTGCGTCCAGGCGCTATGGTCTTTGGCGCACAATCGTCACCGGGCGGGGCCGGTGCAGCGTATCGCAGCGCGTTGTCATTTTGAAAAAGGACATGGCGAGAGGGGAAACCATTTTGCAAAATGTTCACCCCTCTCGCGCTATCCCTTTTCAAAACTTAGATAATGTCCTTGAATTATAATAAAAGTCTTTGGAAAGGGGGTTCGGGGGAAGAACNCCTTTCTTCAGAAAGGTTTTCCCCCGAGAACTCCTTTCACAGAAAACTTCCCCTAGGGCTGGCCTTGGCAGCAGGGGCCGCACACGCCTTCCAGGCGCAGTTCCATGTCTTCGATGCGGCGGTCGCCTTCAAGATGGCAGGCGGCAATGGCATCGCGCATGCCGGGGTCGTCCAGGCATTCCATTTCTCCGCAGCGCCTGCAGTAGAAGTGCACATGCGGCGCTTCGTGCGGGCTGTGGCGCAGGCAGTAGCGGGCGGCGTTGTCTTTTTCGCCGGCATGCACCTTGGAGATGAGGCCCCGTTCCGCAAAGAGATCCAGGTTGCGGTACAGGGTGACCTTGTTGATGTGCTGGCGCTGCCGCACGGTCTCCAGCAGCTCGCGGGCCGCAAGGGGGCGGTGGGCATCGCCCAGGGCCTGCAGCAGTTCGATGCGCAGGGGGGTGGGCTCCAGGCTGGCGTGGTGCAGGAGGGAAAGGGGGTCGTTCATGATCGGGTCAGGACGGCGCGCAGCCAGCCCAGGGTTTGCACAATGAAGAACGTCAGGGCCGCCAGGGCGATGATGGCCGCACCGGCGGTGACGTCCAGCGAATACGAGGCCCACAACCCGGCCAGGCTGAAGAGCATGGCATACGCCGAGGCCCGGACCATCATCCCGGCCAAAGACTTGGCGCCATATTCCGCCAGACGGGAGGGGATGGTCAAGAGGGCAATCACCAGAATGAGTCCAACCACCTGGATAATCATGACAACAGAGACGCCCAACAAGGCCAGCAGCAGGTAGTGCAGCCGGTCCACAGGCACGCCGGCGGTGCGGGCGTATTCCCTGTCGAAGGAAAGACACAGAAAATCCTGATAGTTGTAGATCACCACCGCCAGCAGCAGCACATTCAGGCCGGCCATGGCCAGCACGTCTTCTGCGGGCACGGCCATGATGGAGCCGAAGAGGTAGCTCATGAGGTCCACGGTGTAGCCGGGGGAGAGATCCAGCAGCAGGATGCCCAGGGCCATGCCCGCGGCCCAGAGCACGCCCACCACGGTATCCGATTGGTCCGTGCGCCGCATGGTGAGCTTGCCCATGAGCAGGGAGGCCCCCAGGGTGAAGCCCAGGGTGGTGGGGATGACCGGCAGCCCCAGAAAAAAGCTGAGCCCCACGCCGCCGTACGCGGCATGAGCAATGCCGCCGGCCAGGAACACCAGACGGTTGACCACCACCAGGGACCCGATGACACCGCAGGCCAAACTGGCCAGCACCGCTGCAGCCAGGGCGTGCTGCATGAAATCGTAGGAAAGCGCGTCGATCATGAAGGCTGATCCTGCCGTGAAGAGAGGGGCATCAGACTCGGCGTGGCGAGCCCGGTGGTTTGGGCGGCCTGGGCGGAGTGGGCGGGGGCGTGCAGCATGCGGGCGATGCCGGCAAGGTAGCCATCCACGGGACAATCGGGGTCGTGGGTGCCATAGAGCAGGGCGAGCATTTCCGGCGTCAGGGGGCTGCGGCCTCCCTCGGTGCTGGCCTGAAGGATGCGGCGATTCACCGCCGCCACGCGCGTCACCTTGGCGCTGGCGGCAATGAGATCGTGGCTCACCACCAGCACGGTGGCCTCGCCGGTCAGGCTGCCCAGCAATTCAAAAAGACAGTGCTTGCCGCGGGGGTCGATGTTGGCGGTGGGCTCGTCGAAGACCAGCAGCCCCGGCCGGGGCGCCAGGGCCCGGGCCACCAGTGCGCGTTGCTGCTGGCCGCCGGAAAGCTCGTCGAAGCGGGCGTGGAGGCAGTCCGTCAACCCCACGCGCTGCAGCGCGTCCAGCGCCCGGGCCTTGCGCTCGGCGCCGGACATGCTGCGGGCCCGCAGGCCCAGCTGCACCACCTGTTCCACGGTGATGGGCAGCCCCTTATGGACCACGGTCTGCTGCGGCACGTAGCCCACGGCGCCGGGCCGCAGGGGAGGCGTGTGCCCCAGCACCCGCACCGTGCCGCGCTGGGGCGTGAGCAGCCCCAACAGACACTTGACCAGCGTGGTCTTACCGCCGCCGTTGGGACCGAGCAGCACCACGAATTCCCCGCGGTCCACGGTCAGGGAGACGTCGTCAAGAATGGTATCGCCATTGTAGGCGAAGCTGAGATGTTCCAGTTGGATGACGGGCTCGGGCATGGTGCGGGATGTTCCAGGACGGCTAGAGCATGTTGTGTTTGAAAGGAGTTCTCGGGGGAAACCCTTTCTGCAGAAAGGTTCTTCCCCGAACCCCCTTTCCAAAGACTTTCTATAGTGCTTTCGGATACGGGTAAAGTTTTGGAAGGGGAGAGCGCGAGAGGGGAGAACCTTTTGCAAAANGGTTTCCCCTCTCGCAACGTCCTTTTTTCAAAGAGGCCCTCCGCTAACGCAGGGCGCTCTTGAAGGCGGCGGCCACGGCGCGCATATTGGCCAGCCAGTCCTGGGCCAGGGGGTCTGCGGGCACCACTTCGGCCCCGATGTCCCGGGTGATGATCTGGGCGGCCTTCATGGAGAACTGCGGCTGCACGAACACAAGCTGCACCTTTGCGTGTTTGGCTTCGTCGATGATGTTCTTGAGTTCCTTTGCGCTGGGCTCCTTGCCGTCGAGCTCAATGGGCACCTGCGTCAGGCCGTAATCCCGGGCAAAGTAGCCCCAGGCAGGATGATACACCATGAACCGGCCGCCCTTGCCGGCGAACAGCTGCGTCAACTCGTCATCCAGGGCCTGCACTTCCTTGAGGAAGGCGTCCAGATTGGCCTGGTATGTGGCGGCGTTGGCGGGGTCCTTGCGGGCCAGCGCCGCGGCCATGGTCCTGGCCATCTGCATCACCAGACGGGGGGATGTCCAGAGGTGCGGATCAAGCTCCCCGGACTCGTGGTGATGCTCGGCGTGTTCCTTGGCATGGTCCCCGGCATGGTCATGACCGTGGGCCTCTTCGGCCTCGTGGCCGTGCCCGTGCTCGGCGTCGTGCCCGTGTTCAGGCAATGCAATCTTTTCCAGTCCTTCGTCAAGATGAACAATCTCCAAGGTCGGCGTGGCGCCGGCGATTTTCGGCAGCCAGCGTTCTTCCCAGGGCATGCCGATGGCGAAATACAGCGTGGATTCCGCCAACTGCTGCATCTGGCGGGGGGTGGGCTCGTAGTTGTGCGGCTCCTTGCCCGGGGTCACCAGGGGATCCACCTCCACCAGCGGCCCGGCGAGGCGCTCCACAAACTGCACCTGCGGCGCGACGGTCACGCCCACGCGCATGGCGGCCTGGCCCGCAACCGGCAGGGATACCAGTATTCCAATCAACAATCCCAGGACGATGCGATGCATGATCTGCTCCTTGATGAGAATGCAACTCGGTTGCACGACCATGCTACAAAGCGGCCGGCCGCGCAAGGGGGCGGCAGCACGGGGCCTACAGTTTGCTTTTGAGCACCAGGTCGGTGATCGGGCCGCGGGAGCGGTCTCCCTTCAGGACGATGTGCGCGTAATTGCCGAACCCTTTGAACTTGCGCACCAACCAGTTGAGCCCGTTGTTGGATTCGGAGAGGTAGGGATTGTCCACCTGGCTGGTGTCCCCCAGGCAGAAGCACTTCACGCCTTCGCCCATGCGGGTGAGCAGGGCCCGCACTTCCGCCCGCGAGAGGTTCTGGGTTTCGTCAATGATGACGATGGCGTTTTCGATGTTCATGCCGCGGATGAAGTTCAGGGGCAGGATTTCGAATTTCTTGGTGTTGTAGCGCGGCATTTCCTCGGCGGGATTGAGAAACAGCTTGTTGGCCGGCCGCAGGGCATGCAGTTTGAGCACCAGATCGTGGATGTATTTGACGTACGGCTCCATCTTTTCCTTGATGTCCCCGGGCAGGTAGCCCAGCTTGGCGCCAAGCTCGATGGTGGGTTTGACCACATAGATTTTCTCGAACGCCCGTTTTTCCAGCACCAGAAACAGGGCCGAGGCCAGGGCCAGGAAGGTCTTGCCGTAGCCGGCCTCGCTCTGCACGCTCACCAGATCGATGTTGGGGTGCTGCATGAGCATGAGGGCCAGATTCTGGTACACCGTGCGGGGCCGCACGTTCCACACGCAGCAGGTGTAGTTCACCAGCTCTTCGCCCATGGGGCCGTGGAACACGGGCTTGCCTTCGTGCCAGGAGAAGCTGTTGGCCAGGGGCGGTGTGTCCGGTGGGCAGAAGCCGGTATAGAGCTGGGATTCAGACTCAAAGGGCTTGGAGTCCTTGAATTCTTCGCTCTTGATGTTGGCCAGGGAGGCCTGCAGGCGCAGGATGCGGTCGTTGGTGACCAGGATGGGATCGTCGATTTCGCGGCTGTCCTGAATTTCCTTCAGGATGTAGTGGTCCACGATTTCTTCGGTGAATGGGGAGCTGGACGAATCGTTGCGGATGAAGGTGATGGAGTCCTTGTTCTCCAGCAGCACATCCACCACCTTGGCCACGATGTGCCGCAGGCGGTTGTTGGTCTTGAGCTGGTTGAGTTCAATGAGAACGTGGTAGGGGATGAAGATGTTGTTGTCGTCGCCGTTGCGCAGACTCAGGATGGAAAGCGGATTCTCAATGAGGACGTTGGTGTCGAGAATGTAGTTTTTTTTCTTTCCGTTCATGGGACACGCCTGGGGCTGGAGGTTCCCCGCCGTTCCGGTCGGTGCGACGGGGGGCTAGAGAAAATGATATGCGAAACGAGTCATCGGGAGAAAACCCTTTTCTGGCGAAAAGAGCTTCCCCCGAACCTCCTTTCAAAAGACGGTCGTTCGTACGAACAAGCCGTTGGATGGTTCTGGAAGAATGGATGGCGGGCGGGAGGAAATTTCTTCAAGCGGATTCTTCTCTGCAAATGTCTGCCTTGCTGCAGGGTGCGCTACCAGCGCTTTTCAAAGCGGTTGCGCAGGAAGATGGCCAGGGCGTTCATGGAGAGCAGCACTGCCAGCAGCACCAGAATGCCGGCGGCGGTGCGCTCGCCGAAGGCGCGCTGAGAGTCCGACGCCCAGGTATAGATCTGCGCCGGCAGCACGGTGGAGGCTTCCAGCATGGATCCCGGCGCTTCGGGAATGTAGGCCATCATGCCCACGATGAGCAGGGGGGCTGTCTCCCCGATGGCGTGGGCCAGGCCGATGATGGTCCCCGTAAGGATGCCCGGCATGGCCAGGGGCAGCACCAGATTCCACATGACCTGCCAGGGCGTGGCCCCCAGGGCCAGGGCGCCGTGGCGCAGGGTTTCCGGCACGGCGCGGATGGCTGCGCGGGTGGAGATGATGATCACCGGCAGCGTCATCAGGGCCAGGGTGATGCCTCCCACCAGGGAGGACGAGCGCGGAATGCCCAGCAGATTGATGAAAATGGCCAGGCCCAGCAAGCCGTAAATAATGGACGGGATGGCCGCCAGGTTGTTGATGTTCACCTCGATGAGCTGGGTGAAGCGATTGTCCGGCGCGAATTCTTCCAGGTAAATGGCCGAGGCCACCCCGATGGGAAAGGACAGCGCCAGGGTGATGGCCAGCACGTACATGGTGCCCACCGCGGCGGCCCAGATGCCGGCGGCTTCGGGGATCTTGGAATCGCCTTTGGTGAAGAAGTCCCAGTTGAACACCAGCCGCGTCTTGCCCGCGGCCTTGAGTTCGTCCACCAGATGGACTTGTGCTTCGTCCAGCCGATGCGGTCTGCCCTTGAGCAACTGATCCACATCTGCCGCGGCCAGCACCCATTCCTCGGCCGTGGTGTCCTGGAGCGCAGGATTCGCCTGCATGCGCAGGGGCAGCTGGCGCAGGAATTCGTGGCTCACAAAGGTTTCGTATTCTTCCGGCACGGCGTAGTTGGGCATTTCCAACACGTCTTCCGTATAGGAAATTTCCATCAGGAGCTGGCTTTGCCGGAAGGCCGGCAGGGCCATGCCGCCGATGGTGAACAGAAAATACACCAGAAATCCCGCCGCCAGCAGAATGGCCACCCGGGTGCACCACTGGAAGCGCTTCTCGAAGGCCAGACGGCGGCGGGTGGCGGCCTTGAGGCTTTGGTCGGTCTTGAACACGGACATGCGTGCAGTTCTCCGGATCCGGCTATTCGTAGTGCTGCTTGAAGCGGCGCACCACGTACAGGGAAATGATGTTCATGATCAGCGTCAGCACCAGCAGCACAAAACCCAGGGCAAAGGCGGAAAGGGTCAGCGGGCTGTTGAATTCCTGGTCGCCGATGAGGGCGTCCACGATGCGTACCGTCACGGTGGTCATGGATTCCAATGGGTTGGCTGTCAGATTCGGATGCAGCCCCGCAGCCATGACCACGATCATCGTCTCCCCCACCGCCCGGGAGACGGCCAGCAGAAACGCCGAGACAATGCCCGGCATGGCCGCCGGCAGCACCACCCGCAAGATCGTCTCGCTCTGGGTGGCGCCCACGGCCATGGAGCCTTCCCGCAGGCTCTGCGGTACGGCATTGATGACGTCGTCGGACAACGAGGAGACAAAGGGGATGATCATCACCCCCATCACCAGCCCCGGGGCCAGGGCGTTGTTGTATACCGCGGAAAGCCCAATGCTTTCAGCAAGGTGTACCACCAGCGGCCCCACGGTGATGGCTGCGAAGTACCCGTACACCACCGTGGGGATGCCGGCCAGGATTTCCAGCGTGGGCTTGGACACCTTGCGGGCAAACGCCGAGGCGTATTCGGACATGAAAATCGCCGCCAGCAGCCCCACGGGCATGGCCACCAGCATGGCGATGCCCGTGATCATGAACGTGCCGGCAAACAGGGGCAGGGAGCCGAATTTGGCCTCGGAGACAGCCCCGCCATCCCGTCCGGCACCCTGCAGAAAGGCGGTGTCCGGATCCCAGGTGGTGCCGGTCAGGAACTCCCAGACCGAGACGAACTTGAAGAACTGCAAGGTCTCGAAGACGATGGACAGCACGATGCCGACGGTGGTGAGCACGGAAATGCAGGAACACACCAGCAGCACGCGCATGATGGTCTTTTCCACGGCATGGATGGCCCGCAGCTCCGGCGTGATGCGCGATATCCCGTACACAAGCCCCAGCCCCGCCACCAGCAGAACGCCTGCGATTGTGGCCAGTGCAGGCGTATCATACAGTCCAACGCTGCGCAGCAGCAGCGAAAGACCGTACACCCCGAAGGCCGGCATGCCTACCCAGACCACGGCATACCAGCCGTAATAGCTGGGGGCGGAGTGGAAGTGCATGCCCGGCGCCATGGGGCGGGCCCGGCGTACGCCGAGCACATAGGCGAACAGCAACAGGGGAACCAGGCCCAGCAGGGCGTACTGCAGCAAGGTGGCACTGTCCAACGTGGCTCCTCGATGGGTTGCGGCCTCAATGAAAGACATTTGGAAGGGGGAGGCGGGGGAGACCCCGTTCTTCAGACAGGTGTCCCCCGGTGGCGCTTTGAACAGCCACGCCTTATTTGACGCTGGCCGGGTCCAGCCGCTTGAGGCTGGTCACATCCTTGCGCGATTTCTCCAGCACATCCTTGGGCAGCGGGATCAGGCCAATGCGTTTGAGCAGGCCGCGGCTGCCGATCATCTTTTCGCTCATGAACAGATCCACATACTCCTTGAGCCCGGGCACTTTGCCGATGTGGTCTGCCTTGACGTAGAAATACAGAGAGCGGGAGATGGGATACTCCCCGGAGGAGACGGTCTTGGGGTCGGGCTTCACGCCGTTGACAATGGCGCCCTTGAGGCGGTCCTTGTTCTCGTCCAGGAAGGAATAGCCGAAGATGCCGAAGGCGTTTTTGTCCTGCACCAGCTTCTGGACGATGAGGTTGTCGTTCTCGCCGGAGGGCACATAGGCCTGATCCTGCCGGATGGCCGAGTATTCCTTGGCCTCCTTGCCCAGTGCCTGCTCATATTCCGGGAAAGCCTTCACGGCCTTGTGCATCACCAGTTCTTCGAAGGCATCCCGCGTGCCGGAGGTGGCCGGCGGGCCGTAGATCAGGATCTTGCGGTTCGGCAGGGTGGGGTCGATCTCCTTCCAGTTCGTGAAAGGATTGGCCACCAGCTTGCCTTTGGAGGGCACCTTTTCGGCCACGGCCAGGAACAACTGCTCCAGGGAGACCTTGAAGTCGGGATTCCTGCTGTTCTGGGCAATGGCGATGCCGTCGAAGCCGATGAGGGCCTCCACCACGCTGGTCATGCCATGGGCGTAGCAGGCTTCCAGTTCGCTTTTTTTGATGCGGCGGGAGGAGTTGGTGATGTCCGGCGTCTCAGTGCCCACGCCGGCGCCGAAAAGCTTGTGTCCGCCGCCAGATCCGGTGGATTCCACTACCGGCGTCCGGAAGCTGGTGGTCTTGCCCAGTTCCTCGGCCACAAAGCTGGAAAACGGAAAGACAGTGGACGAGCCGACGATGCGGACCTGGTCGCGCATGGTCTGGGCCTGGGCCGCGCCGGCCCACATGGTCGCGGCCAGCACGGCGCACAGGGCTGCCGAAAGCAAGGAACGCATGAGAATCCTCCTGTTGAAGCCATCGCGGGAATTCAGATCGTGCAGCATCTCCCCACATAATAGAATCCGATTGTGACGTGGGGATGAATGCTGCGTGACCGTTTGAGGGCAGTCCGGCTCGCACCGGGGCACCTGCATTCCGGGGATGGCTGAGGAAGATCTACGGCAGCGTGGTTACAGTTCCATGACGGCGTTTGCCGTGGAAATGGAATCAGTGCCCATCAAAGCGGGACACGCCGATGCGCCGGCCGCGGTCGTTGTAACAGAAGTAGCAGCGCGAACGGTTGCGGAAGACGGGCAGCAGCACCATGCCGGCCAGAAAGCCCCCGGCATGGGCCCACCAGGCAATGCCTCCGCCCTCGGCGCTGCCCAGGGTGGAGAGCCCCGAGATCAGCTGGATGAGGAACCACAGCCCCAGGAACACCAGGGCCGGAATCTCCACGAAATACGGGATGATGATGATGGGAATGAGGGTGAGCACCCGCGAGTGCGGATACAGCAGGAAGTAGCTGCCCATCACCCCGGCAATGGCCCCCGAGGCCCCGAGAATGGGGGTGGTGGAATCCGGATGGAAATAGGCATGCAGCAACAGCGCCGCCAGCCCGCAGGACACATAGAACAGCAGGAAGCGCCAGGGCCCCATCACGTCTTCGATATTGTCGCCGAAGATCCACAAAAACAGCATATTCAGCAGAAAATGCCCCCAGCCGGCATGCAGAAACATGTACGAGAACAGGTACAGGTGCGTTTCCGGATATTGATGCCAGAAGGACCAGTCCGAATGAAACAACCGGGCCGGGATCACGCCCCAGAAGTGGATGAATTGTTCCTCCAGAGCCGGCGGCAACCCGAGCTGATACAGAAACACCAGGGCATTGGCGGTGATGATCAACAACACGGCCACGGGCCGGTGCACGCGGGGAATGGAATCTCTGAGGGGCAGCATGGTGTGATCCTATCGTGTTTGCAGCAGCAGCGCCAGCCGCCGCCATTCCCGGCGGGCCCGGGTGGCCCGCAGTCCGGCCAGGGTCCGCCGCAGGGCCCGGACGCGGCCGGGCAGGGCGTCCTGGGCGCCGGTGTTGTCCACCACCAGATGGCAGCGGCCCAGCTTGGCCGCTTCACCCCATTGCCAGGCTTCCATGGCGGCGATCTGCGCATCGTTCCAGCCGCGGGACTGTCGGAGCCGGGCATGGCGCTCGGCCCGGTCGCAGTGCACGCCGACGAGCAGATCTGCGCTGCCGGCGGCGGATCCCGTCTCCCAGCCGGCCTCCAGGGCCAGGGGAATCTCGGCCACGGCCAGGGGGCAGGCGGCATGGGCGGTCCAGAAGGCGTCCAGCTTGGTCTTGACCATGGGATGGATCATGGCCTCCACTTCCTGACGCAGCCCCGGCGTCTCGCGCATGGCGGCGAACAGGGCCCGGCGGTCCAGGCGTTCGTTCTCGTCCAGAAACCGATCCCCATAGCGGCGCGTCAGCATGGAGTAGCCGTCTGCGCCGGGGGTGTAGAGTTCGGCCACGCAGGCATCGGCGGAAAACACCGGCACGCCGGCGTCGGCCAGCCCGGCCGTCACGGCGCTTTTGCCGCAGCCGGGCAGGCCAGTGATGATGACCCGCTGGCAACGCCGCGACAACCGCAACAGCGTGCCCCGCATCTCTCGCGGCAGGGGGGAGAGGAAGGCCATGCGGCGGCCGTCCGCAGGATGCGCAAAGGCTGTGCGCCAGGCATGGAGCATCTGCCGTCGGGCTGCGGCGGTGCGCATGGCGGGGAGGTCTCCCGGCCGGCGCACCTGCCCGCCGTAGAGCCCGTCCCCCAGCAGGGGATGCCCGATGTGCCGCATGTGCACGCGGATCTGATGCGTGCGGCCGGTGTGGATGACCACCAGCACCAGGGCCCAGCGGCCGTCGGGATCGGCATGCAGGACGCGGTACTCGCTCACGGCCGGCCGGCCGCCCTTGGGGACCACGGCCATGCACGTCTTTCGGGTGGGGTGCCGGCCCATGGGGGCGTCGATGCGATCCTGAGTCGGCTGAGGCACGCCGTGGCAAATGGCCAGATAGGCCTTGTCCACCTGGCGCTGCTCAAAGGCCGCGGCCAGGGTCTGGCGGGCTTTTTCGTGCCGCGCCACCACCAGCAGGCCGGAGGTGTCCTTGTCGATGCGGTGCACCACGCCGGGCCGCTCCGTGCCCATGGCCGCCAGATCCGGATAGCGGGCCAGCAGCCGGTGCACCAGGGTCTCTTCCCGGCAGCTGGGGGCCGGATGCACGGTGAGGCCGGCCGGCTTCTCCACCACCAGGATGTCATCATCCACATGCAGCATGCGCAGGGCGTCGGCATGGTCCACGGCGGGGGCGCAGGTGGTGGGGATGATTTCAGGCAGATTGCTGAGCCGCAGCAGCATGCCCCGGGTCAGGGACTGACGCGGAGTCCGGCAGGGCTCGCCGTCCAGCAGCACGCAGCCGGCCTTGATCCATTCCTTGACTTTTTCCCGGGAGACGCCTTCCGTCTTCAGGACTGTGGCCAGAAACCGATCCAGCCGCTCGCCCACGGCCTCGGTCGGCAGGGGCAGGGACGCTCCGGCCAGCAGGGCGGCAGGGAAAAAGGCGGGCGATTCCGGGGGGGAGGGGGCAGTCATGGGCGGTCCTTTGCGCTGACGGGACGGTGCGCTGGCAGTAGATTGTGCTGTATGGTCTGGAATTGTGGAAAGAGCGCGCCGCAGCCTTGCCACCCGCCCGATTTCATACTACGCCAGCCAAGGCCTGCGCGGCAAGTCGTCTCCAACCATCATCATCACCCGTTTCCCTGTTCCTTGAAGGAGGAGCCATGGCGGTGCATGTCGTCGATCATCCACTGGTGCGGCACAAACTCGGACTCATGCGACAGCACGACCTGGACGTCAAAACGTTTCGGCACTTGGCCACGGAGATTTCCCGGCTGCTGGTGTACGAGGCCACCAAGGATCTGGAAACCGAGCCCCAGACCATCGACGGCTGGGCCGGTCCGGTGCAGGTGGATGTGATCAAAGGGAAAAAAATCACCGCCGTGCCCATTCTGCGCGCCGGCCTGGGCATGCTGGACGGCGTGCTGGACATGATTCCCAGCGCCAAGGTCAGCGTGGTGGGCATCTTCCGCAACGAAGAGACCTTGGAGCCGGTGCGGTACTTCACCAAACTGGCCAAGGATCTGCCCGAGCGCGTGGCCCTCATCCTGGATCCCATGCTCGCCACCGGCGGCACCCTGGTGGCCACCATCGACCTGCTCAAGGAAGCCGGCTGCCAGTCCATCAAGGGCCTGTTTCTGGTGGCTGCGCCCGAGGGCATCGCCCGGCTGCGGCAGACGCATCCCGATGTGGACATCTACACCGCCGCCGTGGACGAACGCCTGAATGAACACGGCTACATCCTGCCCGGCCTGGGCGATGCCGGAGACCGCATCTTCGGCACGCGCTAGAGCACGTTATCTTTGAGAAGAGTTCTCGGGGGAAAACCTTTCTACAGAAAGGTTCTTCCCCCGAACCCCCTTTCCAAAGACTTTTGTTAGAATTACAAGACACTACTAAAGTTTTGGAAGGGGAGCGCGCGAGCGGGGAGCACCTTTTGCAAAAGGTTTCCCTTCTCGCAATATCCTTTTTCAATATTAAAATACGCTACGCTTCCTGCGCGATGTCCTCCAGGCAGGCGGCCAGGGCCTGTTCCACGGCCCGTTCCAGGGCCTGCATGGGCGTGGGCAGATCGTCCGGCCGGTGCTGCCGTGCCGCCGTCTCCACCTGGGCTGCGGCGTCCGACACTGCCTGCGCGCCGATGGCTGCGGCGTTGCCTTTGAGGGCATGGGCCTGCTCGGCCAGGGCGGCCAGATCGCCCTGCAGCCAGGCGGTGCGTGCGGTCTCCAGGAGTGCCGGTGTCTGGCGCTGGAACAGGGCGGTGAGCTTGTGCAGCAGGGCCGTGCTGCCGCCCAGGCGGGCCAGTGCGGCGTCCCGGTCGGCGCGCCAGGAGGTTCCCGTGCCAGGAGGCGTGGTTGGAGGCGTGGTTGGGGGAGTGGTTGGGGGAGTGGTGGCAGGCAGGTCTGACACGGAGGCCACGGCGGTCGTCTCGGCCAGGGCCTGCACCAGCAGCCGCACATCCACGGGTTTGGCCAGGTGCCGGGTAGCGCCGGCGTGCAGGATGGCCCGCACTTCCTGTTCCATGGTGTGGGCGGTCAGGGCGATGACGGGGATGTCCCGCGGCAGGGCGGGGTCCTCGCCGGCGCGGATCAGGCGCGTGGCTGCCAGGCCGTCCATCACGGGCATCTGCACATCCATCAGCACCACATCGAAGCCGTTCACGCCGTGCGCGACGGGCTGCCGCAGGGCGTCCAGGGCCTCCTGCCCGTTGGCGACGTGCACGATGCGGTGCCCGTAAGGCTTGAGCAAGGCCAGGAGCATTTCCGTATTCTGGGGGGAATCTTCCGCCAGCAGGATGACGCGCGGCGTGACGCATTCGGGAGCCAGCGCCGGGCCGCGTAGGGCGCGCTGGTCCAGCAGGCAGGCATCCGGCGCCTGCAGGCAGGCGGAGAAGAAAAACCGGCTGCCCGCGCCTTCCTTGCTGCGCGCCCAGACATCCCCGCCCATGAGCCGGGCCAACCGGCGGGAGATGGTCAGGCCCAGGCCGGTGCCGCCGTAGCGTCTGGCCACGGAGGCGTCCGCCTGCTGAAAACTGTGAAAGATGCTGGCAATCTTGTCCTGGGCAATGCCTGTTCCCGTGTCGTGCACGCAGAAGAGCAGCTGCGTCATGCAGGCTGAGGGCGGGACATGACGGGGACCGTGCGGCCTGCCGTGCCGGATGGGCCGGACGCTGACGGCGATGCGGCCCCGGGCCGTGAACTTCAGCGCATTGGACAGCAGATTGTTGAGCACCTGGGCGATGCGGGCGGGATCGCCCATGACCACCTGCGGCACGGCCTGGTGGATGTGCAAGGTGAGCTGCAGGCCTTTGTCCGCAACGGCGGGGGAAAAGCCTTCCACCGTGCGCAGCACCAGTTCGTGCAGGGCAAAGGGAATGCACTCCACGGCCAGATGATGGGCTTCAATCTTGGAGAAGTCCAGCAGATCGTTGATGATGGACAGCAGGTGCGCGCCGGATTCCAGGATCATTTCCAGAGGCCGCCGGTTGCTTTCGGCGGGGGCGTCGCGCAGGGCCACCTGGGCCATGCCGAGGATGACATTGAGGGGCGTGCGGATTTCGTGCCCCATGTTGGCCAGAAACTGCGACTTGGCCCGCGTGGCCACCTGCGCCTTGCGGCTGGCCACTTCCAGCTTTTTGGCCGTGCGTCGCTGCTGTTCCATGCTCTGCAGCAGGGATTGATTGGTTTGCATCAGGCTGTTGGTTTTTTCGTGGATGATGTGATCCTGCTCCTGCAGCAGGTTCTGCAGCATGTGCTCCATCTTTTTGCGTTCGGAAATGTCCGTGAGCATGGCCAGCACGGCGGGTCGGCCCTCCCATTCCAGCAGGGCTGCCGCCACCTGCACCCATTTGGCGCCAGTGGCAGGATGGACCAGCCGGCAATCGTAGCTGAACGGCACATCGCGCCCGGCCAGGCGGTTGGCGTGGATGTCCAGCACGCGGGGCTGGTCTTCGGGATGGATGAAGGGCAAAAAGGGCTGCCCCGTGAGCATCTCCGGCGGCTGGCCCACCAGGAACAGCATGAACGGGTTGGCGAACACCAGCTTGCCGTCCGAAAGCACCACAATGCCTTCCTGGGCATAGCTGACAATGGCGGCGAGCTGCTGCTGGCTGTGGGTCAGCTGGAGTTCGGCTTCCTTGCGGCGGGTGATGTCCACGCCGTGGATGATGCTCACCGTCTCGCCGTCGGCATCGGTCATGGGGGCGCTGGTCATGTGAAAATGGCGGTCCTGGTGCCGCCATTCCCAGGACGCCGGGCGGTTGATGTTCAGCCGGAAGGGTAGCAGCTCTTCCGCCCCTGCCAGGCAGGGCACGTGTACGCAATGGCTGCCCAGCAGGTTGCCCAGGAGCTTGCGGCAGACGCGGTTGCAGTAGCGCACGGTCAGGTCTTGTCCCACCAGCAGCACGGGGCCGTCCAGGGACTCCAGCAGGTACTGAAAGCGTTGCTGCTCGCGGCGTACGTGCTCCATGGCCGTGTGCAGCCGGGACAGATCCGTGCCCACCAGCACCAGCAGGGGCGGTTCCTGGCCCTGGGTGCGGTGGACGCGGAATTCCATGGCATAGTGCTCCAGCACTTCCTCGAACACCTGGGATTCGCCGGAACTCAGCGCCTGATGCAGGGCGGTCTGCGGCCTGGGATTGGCCAGCACGGGCAGCAGGGTGTCCAGGGGCTGGCCCAGGGCATGCTCCGGGCGCAGCATGGGGCAGCGCAGGAAGGCGGCCTCGTTGGCGGCCAGCAGGCGGCGCTCTGCATCCAGAATCCACACGGCGTCGGGAATGCCACGCAGCAGCGCATGCACCAGGGGGGCTTGCAGGGCGTCGGCAGGGGTTGGGGCTGACATGTCAGGACTCGCTGTCGGGAAGCGGCGGTGCTGCTGCGTCTCGATGGTCTGGGAGCTGGGCCAGCACGTGGTCCGGAGGCGTCAGGGGGAGGGTGAAGCAGAAGATGCTGCCGCCGCCGGGGGCATCCTCCACCCACAGCCGGCCGCCGTGCCATTCCACGATTTCCTTGCAGATGGGCAAACCCAGGCCGCTGCCGCGGGGCTTGTCGGTCAGGGTGTCGCCCAGCTGCTTGAACTTGTCGAAAATGATGTCTTTGTCCGCATTGGGAATGCCGATGCCCGTGTCGGTCACGGAAAAACGCAGCAGCCCGTCTTCCTGCGCCACGGCGCAGGTCACCGTGCCGGCAGGGGTGAACTTGACGGCGTTGGACAGCAGGTTGATGAGCACCTGGAGCAGACGGTTGTAATCCCCGACGGCGAGGGGCAGGCGTTCCGGGATGCGACGCTGCAGGGCCAGGCCCTTCTGGCTGAACAGCACCTCGCTGCTGCGCAGGGCATGCGCCATCAGGGCGGGCACCTCGAACCGGACCACGTCCCAGACGAACTGCCCGGACTCCAGCCGGGCAAGATCCAGGGTGTTGTTGATGAGTTCCGAGAGCCGGTTGCTCTCCATGACGATGATGTCCAGATTCCCGAGCACGTCCTCAAGGGCCTTGCCTGCCGAATCTCCCTGCACTGCCGGCAGCACCTTGCGTTCGATGCGTTTTTTGATGAGGGAGGAAAAGCCCAGGATGGACGTCATGGGCGTGCGCAGTTCGTGAGACACCAGGGTCAGGAAGTTGGATTTCATGAGGCTCAGGCGTTCGGCCTCATTTTTGGCGTTCTCCAGGGCCTGCAGGGTGGCCTTGCGTTGGGTGGCGTCTTCGCACAGGCCTTCCAGCCGCAGGGGGCGGCCGGTCTCGTCGCGGACGATGCGGCCGGAAAGGGAGACCCAGATGACGCTGCCGTCGCGCCGGCGGTATGGCACCTCGAAGGCCGTCACGCGGTCCTGCCGCAGGAAGGCGGCCAGCAGCCGGCGGCGGTCCTGGGGATGGACGTACAAATCCTCTTCCAGCCGCAGCACCTCGCGCAGCATCTGGGCCGGAGAGGCATAGCCCAGCATCTTGGCCATGGCCGGGTTCACTTCCAGCAGCCGGCCCTCGGGCGTGCTCTGAAAGATGCCTTCCACGGCGTTTTCAAAAATGCTGCGGTATTTTTCCTCGGTCATGGCGCGCTGGAGCATTTCCTGCCGCAGCCGGGTGTTGGCCAAGCGGGCATCCTCGCTGCGCATGCAGGAAAGGCAGGCCCGGGCCAGCTTGCGGTGCAGGGCAAAGAGGGATTCCAGCATGGGCCTGCTGAAGGCCTCGTCGCTGCGCAGCACCAGCAGCAGGCCGAAGCCGGGCAGCTCGAACAGATACCGATGCACGCCGTCGTGTTCCGAATGCACCGGCATGTCGGACAAAAAGGGGTCCAGGTCTCCGGCCTTCACCTGGCCGGGAACCAGGCGGCTGGCCTCCTCCACCACGCCGCCGGGCAGGGGGCGCCGGGGCAGCCGGAAAATGCTGCGGAACTGCGCCCCGCCCTCCCACGGCCGGGCGGCGAAGACCTCGGCAGCCATGCAGGACAGGCGGGTGAGGTACGTGGAAAGCGCTTCCTGCAGCATGGTCTCCATGACCAGGCTGTTGCCCGTGGCCATGGCGATTTCGTGGATGGTCTGCTCCAGGGCCCGGAGATTCATACCTGCTCCAGTATGCCGACCACGCACGCCTTGTTGTGGAAATCCACCCGCCGCCTGCCGGTGTTGGCAATTTCGCCGATGGAGCACGCGCCGACCAGGGGGGCATCCGGAATCTGCAAGGAGTCCAGCTCCCTGGAAAAATCAGCTCCCAGGAACAGGACACGGGAAATGCAGTCCATGACCAGACAAAGCGCCGGGGCCGACGCGGGCGGACGACGGACCTGGACGGCGGCGGCTGCCGCGGCCTGGATCAGACTTTCCTTGCTGCCGTGCAGCACCTCCATGAACGCGCCGGGCGGGATTTCGCCCACGCAGAGCAGGTGGCCGTCCGGCGTGAGATACAAGGGATCGCGCACGATGATCCCGTCATCCAGGCGTGTGATGCCAAGAGGATAGGACTTGGCCATGGCGAACACGTCTGCCCGGGACAGCTGCTCCCCGGCATGGCAGCGCACCAGATTGCCGTACACCTCCAGGGCGGGTTCCCAGTCCAGGCTGATGATGGCGTTGTGCTGGACTTCCGTGGCCTTCAGGGGTGTTTTGCAGGGACCAGGACAGTGCCTGGAAAAGCAGGCGGCGGTCTGGTCGTCGTGAAGGGGCCGCCACCCCAGGCCCACGGCCACGCGGCTGGGCGCATCCAGGGCGACCACCACCCCGGCATCGGCCACCAGACCGGCATTGGTGATGAGGCAGGGCTGTTGCTGAAAGCTCAGGGATCCCGCGCCGCCGCCCAGGTAGTTTCCCTCCAGGCCATGCAGGCAGAACAGGGCTTCGACAAAGGAGACAATGCGGCTGGCCAAGCCGTCCACCAGCACCAGCAGGGTGCGGCCGGCCAGGCCGTCATCCAGGGTGCGTTCCAGCCGGGCCACATAATCCGCCGCCGGGTCCGACAAGCCGTGGATGACGTGGGGGGTGGTCTCCTGGGGCAGTCCCACCACCAGGCTGCCAATGGTGAGTTGTTTCCGCCCGTGGAGAATGGCCGGGAACAGGCCGCCGAACACAGGCACGGAAAGGCCGCGCAGCAAGGCATCCAGGGCTGGCAGGGGATAGCGATTCTCTTCGCACGCCAGCACAAAGAGCGACCGCACGCCGGGCGCTGCCATGGCCGCGTGCAGGGATCGCTCCAGGGAGGCGATGGTTCCCAATTGTTCCAGGATGATGTGCATGCCGCCCCCCTGCCATGGCCGGGCTGGGAACACAAGGTAATTCTTCGTCAGCCTACCATTGTTTATCGAACCCTGGCAAGGCGGGAACTGTCGCTGTCAGTCCCGGGCATTGACATGGCGGCCGGTTTGATGTCTGACATGGACCATGCGCATCACCGGTGTCCATTGCCTGCTTGACTGTTACGGGTGCCCCCGCGATGTCCTGGACGATGTGGCCGGGCTGGAAACGCTGGTCCGCCGGGCTGCGGATGAGGCCGGCGCCACGGTGCTGGAGGTGACGAGCAGGGCGTTCTCGCCCTCCGGCGTCACTGTGCTGGCGCTGCTGGCGGAGTCGCATCTGTCCATCCACACCTGGCCGGAGCAGGGCTATGCGGCGGCGGATTGCTTTACCTGCGGGATGCACTTTCAGCCCCAGCGCGCCTGCGAATGCCTGCTTGCCGGGCTCCAGGCCGCCGGGCACACGCTGCGCGTGGTGCATCGGAGCAACGACGGCAATTGCGGCGAGTAGCCACCCCGTTTGGGAAAGTTCAGGAAGGACTTTTTCAACCGTGACAGCTTCCACCCAGGACTTCTCAGCCCAAGACAGACCATGAAACGACCCCTCTTTTTTCTGTGCCTCCTGTTGTCCTGCGTCCTGTGCCACCATGCCGCCCATGCCGAGCCTCGTCTGCATGCCCTGGCCCTGGGCGACACCCCCAAGTACCCCCCCGGCTTCGTGCAGTTCGACTACGTGAATCCCGACGCGCCCCGCGGCGGCTCCATGCGGCTTTCGGCCATCGGCTCCTTCGATACCTTCAACGGCTTTCTGCCCAAAGGCATCGCCGCCGCCGGTGCAGGCCTGCTCTTCGACACCCTGACCGTGAAATCCCTGGACGAGCCGTTCACCGAATACGGGCTGGTGGCCGAATCCATGGAGCTGGCCGCGGACAACACCTGGATCATCTTCCACCTGCGGCCCGAGGCGCGCTTCCACGACGGCGTGCCCCTCACCGCCAGGGATGTCGCCTTCACCTTCGAGACGCTGCTGGCCAAGGGATCGCCTGTCTACAAGCAATACTACGCCGACGTGGAGCAATGCGAGGTCCTGAACGACCATGCTGTGAAGTTCTCCTTCAAGACCGGGGAGAACCGCGAACTGCCCCTCATCCTCGGCCAGCTCACGGTGTTGCCCAGGCACTATTGGGAAACCAGGGACTTCGCCAAGGCGGACCTGGAAATCCCCCTGGGCAGCGGGGCGTACAAGGTGGAGAAGTTCGAGGCCGGCCGCAGTGTCTCCTATGTGCAGGACCCCAACTACTGGGGCCGGCATCTGCCCGTGAATCGTGGCGGGCTCACCTTCGAACGCATCGCCTACGAATACTATCGCGATTCCACCGTGGCCATGGAAGCCTTCAAGGCCGGGGAATACGACTACCGCGAGGAAAACGTCGCCCGCCAGTGGGCCACCGGCTACACCGGTCCCGCGTTTGACCAGAAGCTCATCGTCAAGCAGGAGATCCCGGATCACACCACCTACGGCCTGCAGGGCATGATCTTCAACACCCGGCGCGAGGTGTTCAAGGATCCCCGCGTGCGCGAGGCCCTGGCCTATGCCTTTGATTTTGAATGGTCCAACGAGAACCTCTTCCACGGCCAGTACGTGCGCAGCGCCAGCTATTTTTCCGGGGGCGAGCTGGCTTCCTCCGGGCTGCCCTCGCCGGAAGAACTGGCCCTGCTGGAGCCCTGGCGGGGCAGGATCCCGGACGAGGTCTTCACCAGCACCTATCAACCGCCCAGCACCAAGGCTCCCGGCTCCCTGCGGGAGAATCTTAAAAAGGGTCTGGAACTCCTCCAGGCCGCGGGGTGGCAGTTGGACGGCGACGTGCTGAAGAAGGACGGCAAGGCCCTGCAGTTCGAATACCTGGAGCGCGACCCGGCCTTCGAGCGCATCATGTTGCCCTTTGTCAAGAATCTTGAGCGTATGGGCGTGAAGGTGGTGGTGCGCATGGTGGACACCACCCAGTGGCTCACCCGCATCCGCTCCTTTGATTTCGACATGAGCACCGTGCCCCTGGGCCAGTCCGACTCGCCGGGCAACGAGCAGCGCTATTATTTCCACTCCCAGGCCGCGGACATGCAGGACTCCATGAACCTCATGGGCGTGAAGGACCCGGCCGTGGACGCCCTGGTGGAAGCCGTCATCTCCGCCAAGGACCGCAAGGCCCTTGTCGCTGCCTGCCATGCCCTGGACCGCGTGCTGCTCTGGGGGCATTATGTCATTCCCTGCTGGCACAACACCGTGTGGCGCGTGGCTGCCTGGGACAAGTTCGACCGCCCGGCCGTGCAGCCCAAGTATGCCGTGGGGCAGGGCTACTGGTGGGTGGACGTGGAAAAGCGGGCCCGCATCCTCAAGGTCCGGCCGGATCTGACCAACAAGGGATTCTGACGAAGATGCTGGCATACATCCTGCGGCGGCTGCTGCTCCTCGTCCCCACGCTGTTCGGCATTGTCACCCTGAATTTTTTCATCATCCAGGTGGCGCCCGGCGGACCGGTGGAGCAGTTCATCAGCACCATGCGCGGTGCCGGAGCCGGGGCCATGGAGCGCGTGGCCGGCTCCCAGACCGGGGACATCCAGGGCGCGCGTCCCTCCTCCCTGGGCGGCGGCGACGTGAAATACCGCGGCGCGCAGGGCCTGGATCCGGCGGTGATCAAGGATATCGAAAAGCTCTACGGCTTCGACAAGCCCCTGCACGTGCGCTATCTGAAGCTCCTGGGCGACTTTCTGCGTTTCGACCTCGGCCGCAGCTTCTTTCGGGACAAGACCGTGCTGGAGCTGATTGCGGAAAAGCTGCCCGTGTCCATCTCCCTGGGGCTGTGGGCCACGCTCATCATTTATATGGTGTCCATCCCCCTGGGGGTGGCCAAGGCCGTGCGCCACGGCAGCCGGTTTGATATCTGGACCAGCGCCGCCGTGATCCTGGGCAACGCCATCCCGGCGTTCCTCTTCGCCATCCTCCTGGTGGTGCTCTTTGCCGGGGGCAGCTACTTCAAATGGTTCCCCCTGCGCGGGCTCACCTCGCCCAATTTCGACGAACTCTCCCTGGGCGCCAGGATCCTGGATTACTTCTGGCACCTGGCCCTGCCCGTGACCAGTCTGGTCATCGGCAGCTTCGCCGCCCTGACCCTCCTGACCAAAAATTCGTTTCTGGAAGAGATCGGCAAGCAATATGTGGTCACGGCCCGGGCCAAGGGGCTCACCGAACGCAGCGTGCTCTACGGGCACGTGTTCCGCAACGCCATGCTCATTGTGGTGGCCGGATTTCCCGCGGCGTTCATTGGTATGTTCTTCACCGGCTCCCTGCTCATCGAGGTCATCTTCTCCCTCAACGGCCTTGGGCTCATGGGCTACGAAGCCTTGCTGCAGCGGGATTATCCGGTCATCTTCGGCACCCTGTACATCTTCACCCTGCTGGGCATGCTGACCAAACTGGTCACCGACCTGACCTATACCCTGGTGGACCCGCGCATCGATTTCGAGGGCAGGGGGTGACGGGAGTGCATGCAATGCGGCAGCGCGTGGTGTGGGATGGACTGGCACGGCTCGTTCAGAACAAACCATGTGGCACGATGTGAGCCACCCCTAAAAAGTCTTTGGGGAGGGGCTGGCTCCTTCTCCCAACAAGGCGACAGCATGGCCTTTCGTATTTCTCCCTTGGCCCGGCGGCGCTGGGCAGCCTTCCGCGCCAACCGGCGCGGCTGGGTGTCGTTGTGGCTGTTTGTGGTCCTGTTTGTGCTGAGTCTGGGCGCGGAATTTCTGGCCAACGACCGGCCCGTGTTCGTCTGGTACGAGGGCAGGGCCTACTGGCCGGTGTTCACGGACTACCCGGAAACCACATTCGGCGGCTTCTTCCCCACCACGGCGGTGTACACGGACCCCGAGGTCCAGGCCCTCATCGAGGAAAAAGGCTGGATGCTCTGGCCGCCGGTGCGCTACCGGTATGACACCCTGAACAAGGAACTGCCGTCTCCGCCGCCCACGCCGCCGTCGGCAGGGAATCTCCTGGGCACGGACGACCATGGCCGCGACATCCTGGCCCGCTGCATTTACGGCTTCCGCATCTCCGTACTGTTCGGCCTGGCGCTGACGCTCATCTCCTCGGTGATCGGCGTGGTGGCCGGCGCGGTGCAGGGCTACTACGGCGGCATGCTGGATCTTGTCTTCCAGCGGTTCCTGGAGATCTGGTCCGGGCTGCCGGTGCTGTTTTTGCTGATCATCCTGGCGAACGTGGTCACGCCCAATTTCTGGTGGCTGCTGGGCATCATGCTGCTGTTCAGCTGGATGAGTCTGGTGGATCTGGTGCGGGCGGAATTTTTGCGCGGCCGCAACCTGGAGTATGTGCGCGCCGCCAGGGCCCTGGGCCGCACGGATGCAGCCATCATGCGCATCCACATTCTGCCCAACGCCATGGTCTCCACCATCACGTATCTGCCCTTCATCCTGGTGGGAGGCATCACCACCTTGACCTCACTGGACTTTCTCGGCTTCGGCCTGCCGCCGGGCTCGCCCTCCCTGGGTGAGCTGTTGGCCCAGGGCAAGAACAATCCCAATGCCCCCTGGATCGGCCTGGCCGGCTTCTTCGTACTGGGCGGCACCCTGGCCCTGCTGGTGTTCATGGGCGAGGCTGCCCGCGACGCCTTCGACCCCAGGCGGCAGCGCTGATGCCCGGTCCTCTCCTCGATATCCAGGATCTGCGCATCGGCTTCCTGACCGGCGATGTTGGCAGCGGTGCAGTGGTCCAGGCGGTGCAGGGCGTCTCCCTGCAGGTGCATGCCGGCGAGACGCTGGCCCTGGTGGGCGAGTCCGGCTCCGGCAAAACCGTCACGGCGCTGTCGGCGCTCAGGCTCCTGCCCCCGCGGGAGACGGTCTATGGCGGACGGATTCTGCTGGACGGGACGGACGTGCTGAACGCCTCGCCCCGCACCCTGCGGCAGTTGCGCGGCGGCGCGGCGGGGGTGATCTTCCAGGAGCCCATGACCGCCCTCAATCCCCTGCACACCGTGGAAGGGCAGATTGGCGAAGTGCTGGCCCTGCACAAGGGGCTGACCAACGCCGCCGCCCGGCGGCGGGTGCTGGAGCTGCTGGAACTGGTGGGCATCGACCGGCCCGAGACCCGGCTGAAGGCGTACCCGCACCAGCTTTCCGGCGGGCAGCGACAGCGGGTGATGATTGCCATGGCCCTGGCCGGGGAGCCGAAGCTGCTCATCGCCGACGAGCCCACCACCGCCCTGGACGTGACCATCCAGGCGCAGATCCTCGAACTCATCGCCGATCTGCAACGCCGCCTGGGCATGGCCGTGCTGCTCATCACCCACGACCTCGGCGTGGTGCGCAGTGTGGCGCATCGCACGGCGGTGATGCATCTGGGTGAGCTCAAGGAAGTGCAGCCCACGGCGGCGCTGTTTGCCGCACCGCAGCACGACTACACCAAAATGCTCCTGGCTGCGGAGCCCGCCGGCGCGCCCGCGCCCGTGCGGCCGGATGCGCCGGTGCTCCTGGAGACGCAGGATCTGCGGGTATGGTTCCCCGTCAGGCGCGGGGTGTTCCGCCGCACCGTGGGGCACGTGAAGGCCGTGGACGGCATCAGCTTCGCCATTCGGGAAGGGGAAAGCCTGGGCATTGTGGGCGAATCCGGCTCGGGCAAGACCACCCTGGGCCTGGCGGCCCTGCGGCTGGAACGCAGCGAGGGCGGCCTGCGTTTTGCCGGGCAGGATCTCCGTACCCTGCAGCACCGGGACGCCGCGGCCATGCGCACCCTGCGCCAGTCCATGCAGATCGTCTTTCAGGATCCCTTTGGCAGCCTCTCGCCGCGCCTGACCATTCAACAGATCGTGGACGAAGGTCTGGTGGTGCAGCAGGTGCGGGACCGGGCGGAGCGCGAACGCCGCGTGGCCGAGGCCCTGACCGCCGTGGGGCTGGACCCGGCCATCCGGGAGCGTTACCCGCATGAGTTTTCCGGTGGCCAGCGCCAGCGCATCGCCATTGCCCGGGCCCTGGTGCTCAGGCCGCGGCTGGTGGTGCTGGACGAGCCGACATCGTCGCTGGATCGTTCGGTGCAGGCCCAGGTGGTGGCGCTGTTGCGGGATCTGCAGACGCGCTACGGCCTGGCCTATTGCTGCATCAGCCACGATCTGAAGATCGTGCGCGCCCTGTGTCACCGCATTCTGGTCATGCGCCAGGGGGTGGTGGTGGAGGAGGGGGATCGGGACGCCATCTTCAACGCCCCGCAGCACCCGTACACCCAGGCCTTGCTGGCGGCGGCGCTGCGGTAGGGCATTTTACTTTTGAAAAAGGGCGTTGCGAGAGGGAAAACCTTTCTTCAGAAANAAAGGTTTTCCCCCGAGAACTCCTTTCAAAGATACCTTGCTCTAGGTTGCATGTCCCGATCCCTGCGGCGTTCGGGCCTGATCAGCAATCGACCATGGTCATGCCAAGGCCGGCGGTACCCATCTCTTTGAAGGCCGCGGGCAGGGCCTTGCCGGTTTGCAGCATGGCCATGATAACCCGGTCAAGGTCCTCCCAATGCTGCGAGGCGATTTCGTTTTTCGCCATCAGCCAGGCGTTGTAGGCCTTGAGCGCCCCGAAGGCGTTGCGCTCAATGCATGGGATGAGCACGAAGCCGCCCACAGGATCGCAGGACATGCCCAGGTGGTGTTCCAGGGCGATGGTTGCGGCCATTTCGGTGACGGCCAGCGGCGCCGCCGACGCATAGGCAACCATGGCCGCAGCCATGGACGATGCCACGCCGATTTCTCCCTGACAGCCCACCTCTGCCCCGGCCACGCTTGCGTTGTTCTTGCACAGAAAGCCCACCAGCGCCGCGGCAAGCAACCCCTTGCGCATGGCTTCCCGGGGCAGGTTCAGGTGTTTGTGCATCACATACACCAGGGCAGGCACGGTGCCGGCAGACCCGAGCGTCGGCGCAGTGACTGCCAGCCGGCCAGCGGCGTTGCCTTCGGAGACGGCCAGGGCGTAACTGCTCAGCAGTTGCATGAAGGCGTCCGGCCCTGGCATGGTTTGCGCCTGCTCGTGAATGCGTCGGGCCTTGCGGTGGAACTCAAAGGGCCCCGGCAGCAGGCCGTCTTCGCGCAACCCAAGTTCCACTCCCTCAAGCATGGTGTCGAGCACCAGATCCAGATGCGCGTCGATGGCGGCCGGGGTGCAGCCCATGATGGCCATCTCGTTTTCACGCATGATTTCGTGAAGCGCCTTGCCCGTCTTCGCGGCCACGGCGGTGAAGGCTGTCATGCTGCCGTACGCATGCACCGGCTTTCCCCGCGGTTGCACCGGCTGTTCCTTCCAGGAGAAGAAGCCGCCGCCGGTGGAATAGTATTCCCGGGAAACAAGCTCCGTGCCGTCTTTTCCTCTGACCGTCATGATCAGGGTGTTGCTGAACGGGAAGTCATGCTCCACGCGATCCCAGACAATGATGTCGTGGCCGACGGTGAAGACCTTTTCGGCGATGGAGATTTGATGGTGTCGGCTTTCGTCGGCCAGGGCGTCCATGACGGCAGGGTCGCAGGTTTCCGGCTTTTGGCCCAGGAGCCCGGCCAGGATGGCCCGGTCGGTACGGTGCCCCTTGCCGGTGGAGGAGAGGCTGCCGAACAGGTGCGCTGCGATGCGCTCGGCTGCGGCAAGCTGATTCGCGGGCAGGCTTTCAAGCAGGCTGCGAAAGTCGCTGGCAATACGCAGCGGGGCCAGGGTGTGGGAGCTGGAGGGGCCAGGGCCGATCTTGTACAGATCCGTGATGGACGTCGTGATCGTGCCGGCCGGCGGGCCAGGATAATGGATGTCTTTGGGCAGGCCGGGAAATGCACTGGCAGGGATGCCGCGCGCATGGGCGCATTGCGCGCCAAGGAAGCCTGTGCCTGCAGTGGCAACGGTTATGGCAACGGGGGTGGCAAGGGTCGATTTGAGAAAAGTCCGCCGATCCATACGGCATCCTCCATGTTTTCCATCCAAGAACATGGGGGTTTTATTCTGTCAAGAAAGGACGCGGAAATCTCTGGAGGGGGCAAACAATCAGCGCTCGGGAGCACGCATTCCAGGGAATGGTTCCTCCCGAGCGCCGGGGAAGCACTGTTCACGCCATATCCGCTTTCGCCAAAGCAAAGGCCTGCGGCGTGCGTGCGTTATTTTCTTTTCTGCTGCTGTTCCTGCTGGTTGCCGTACAAGGCACCGCCCACCACGCCCAGGGCGCCGCCCAGTGCCGCGCCCACGCCGGCGTTGCCGCCGGCAATGGCTGCAATGCCCGCGCCCGCACCCGCGCCGATGACGCCGCCGGAAAGCGCGCCCTGCTGGGTGGGCGTCATGTTCGTACAGGCTGCTCCCAGGAGCAGGCCGGCCAGAGCCAGGGAGAGAAGAATTTTATGCATGACGACCTCACTGCTTGGCGCCAAGTTTGGGGGCCACGAATTGATGCCACAGCACTTCCACCACGGAGTCGGCGCGCTTGTCCGGGTTGGCGGCGTACCACTGGTCCAGTTTGGCCCGCATGTCCACCAGACGCTGATCGCCGATGCCCTTGATCCAGGAATGGATGAGTGTCTTGCATTCGCCGGGGGTGTCGCCCTGTACTTCCTGCTCCAGTTCGATGACGGTGGCCATGCCCGCCAGGAAGGCCAGCTTTTCCTGGGCCGTGGCGTTGGACCAGTGTTCGCCGGTGATGAGGGGCATGTCGCACGTGGTGTCTTGCGCGGCAAAGGCCATCGCTGCCCACAGGCAGACCAGGGCAGCTACGGCGCAGGCCAGTTTTGTCGGCAGTTTCATGAGGAATCCTCCTTTTGCATGCGGCGGCAGTGCGATGGAAAAAAATAAAGATGTATGGGACGATATCCGTAATCGGAGGCCGTGTCCATCCTCTCCGTGGTTTTATTTCGTCACGATGTACGACGCAGGAATTTTCGTCGTATTTTGCCCAGGAGATCCAGCATGGGGGCCGCCGCGTCCGGCATCAGGCGCGCGCTTGCCCAGAGGTAGAGAAGGAAGAAGAGCACCCCGGACAGGCAGATGACCAGAAAGGCCTGCAGCAGCGGCCCGGCCAGGGATATCCGGCCAGCCGTCCACACCATCCCGGCTGCCGGCAGGCCAGCCAGCACGGCCAGCCCCAGGGTGCCCCCCAGCACCCGCCACAGCCCGGCAAAGACCTCGCCGCCGTGACGTCTGCGCCACCAGCCCGCCAGCAACAGCGTGTACAGCGCCACGGACCCCGCGCTGGCCGCCGCAAGCCCGGCTGCGCCAAAGCGGCTGCCCAGCAGCCAATAGGCCGGCACTGCGGCCAGGGTGGCCAGGGTGCCGATGACGGCCGGGCTCACGGTATCCTGTCGGGCATAGAAGGCCCGGCCCACCAGTTGCTGGATGCCCCAGCAGAACACCCCGGCCAGCAGAATCTGCAGGCACAGGGCCGTGGCTGCGGCATCTGCGGCGTCGAAGCGGCCCTGCTCAAAAATCAGGCTGATGGTGGGGCCGGCGACGGCGATCATCCAGATCGAAAGCGGCACCAGCACCGCCGTGGTGTTGCGCAGGGAGGAAGAGAGCGTCTTGGTGAACCCTTCCGCATCGCCCTTGGCCGCCAACGAGGCCAGAAACGGGTAGCTGGCCACGCCTGCGGCCTGGGCCACCACGCCCACGGGCACCAGCATGATGCGTCGGGCGTAGGTCAGCCAGCTCACGGCCCCTTCCTGGGTCAGGCTGCCAAACACCCGGACCAGCTGTTCATCCAGGACCACCACGGACTGCCCCAGCATCAGCGGCAGGGCCAGCAGCAGGAAGCGGCCGAGATCGGGATGCCGCCAACGCATGGCCAGCCGCAGGCCTGCGCCGCCTTCCTGCCCGTGCCCGGGGGCGGTGCGGGCTGCCGCCAGGAAGGGCAGCAGAAAATTGCCCAAAAACGAGCCCGCCAACACGCCCCAGCAGAAGCCTTCCATGCCGTCGCCGGGCAGCAGCAGCCCGAAGAGGATGATGCAGCCGTTATAGATGAGCGGCGAGAGGGCCGGGGCGTAGAACTGCTTGCGCAGGTACAACAGCCCCGTGGCGCAGCTGCCGGCCATGAAGAAGATCTGTGCTGGCAGGATGATGCGAAGAAACTGCGCCAGCCGCTGCAGGCTTTCGGCATCAAATCCCGGTGCGGCCAGCCGGGCCAGCTGGGGCGCAAAGGCCATGGCCAGCCCCGTCAGGAGCACGGCCGCGGCGGTGAGCCAGGTGAGCACGGTGGAGAAGAAGGCCCAGGCGTCGGCCTCGCCGGCCGGGGTCCCACGGCCGAATTTCTCCGCCAGCAGGGGAATGAGCGTGATGGAGAAATAGCCCCCGGCCAGCAGGTAGTTCAGGAAGTCCGGGATGACGAAGGCCGTGAAGTAGATGTCCGTATCCAGGGTCGCGCCATGGACGTAGGAAATGGCCTTGTCCCGGGCCAGGCCCATGAACCGGGAGAGCAGCACGCTGCCGCCCATGACCAGGGCGGCCAGCCCGATGGTGCGCGTGGTGGACATCCGCAACCTGCCTTTTCCCCGGCGTCTGCCGCCCAGGGCAAGTTATCTTTGAAAGGANAAGGTTTCCCCTCTCGCAAGGTCCTTTTTCAAAATTAAAATGCCCTAGCGCGGCAGGATGCGGGCGTGATATTTTTTCAGAAAGCCAATGGGGTGATAGGAGAGTTTGGCTTTGCGCAGGCCTTCGTCGCCCAGGTCCTGTTCCCGGTTGACCACCTTGTAGCCGTTGGCGTCGTGCGCAAGAAACATCTGGTTGATGGCCTGATACACCCCGCGCATGCCGGCCTGGCCTTTCTCGAAGTGGATGACCAGCGTCTCCTTGTCCAGGGGTTCGGCCACGGTGAAGGCCACCATGGCCCCGCCCACATGCAGGGCCCCGCCCATGAGGCCGGGCAGCACGTCCCAGCGGGTGAGCACGCGTTCGATGGCGTTGTTTTCGGCGATGAGGGCCGGGGAGTCCGGCGTATCGTGCCAGCCGCGCCAGGCAGCCTGCAGGGCCAGGGCCTCTTCCACGCAATCCGGCGTCATGGACCGGTATTCGTACTGGTAGGCCTTCTTGAATCCGTTCAGATGATTTTTCTTTTTGTGATGGACGTTGCCGCGCAGCTCGATGAGTTCGGTCACGTCGTACAGGTAGTCCCAGTTGTCCCGGTCCTCGGTGAGGACGAGCCGATCCCCCAGGTGCTCCTGCCAGAGCAGGGCGAGGGTCTCGGGCACGCGGATGACCTCCATGCCCTGGGCCAGGGAAGGGCATTCGTTCCAGGGCAGGCCGTCCCACGGCCCCACGGGAGCCCAGTAGCGCAGGGCGGGTTTGGTCTGGCGAATCCATACGCACTGGCTGCCCCAGGCCCATTCCAGGCCGTATTCCTCGGCCCAGCCCCAGAGGTTGGCGAAGCTGGTGTCGCTGGGATGCTGCGGACAGGCGGCGTAGGCGGCCAGGTATTGTTCCCGCCCGGCCAGGGAAATAGGCTCGAAGTCCTTATTCATGAGGATGTTTCACCTTTTGTTGCGGGTTGCGGATGGTTCCGCCGGACAGGCCGCATGGCGAAGCGGCTCCAGTCCCGGAACAGAAAGAGGGCGAGCAGCGCGCCGCACTGCACTCCCTGCGAGGCGAACATGGCAATCCAGACCCCTTGCGCTCCCCAGCCGGCCGGCACCGCCAGCCAGTAGGCCAGGGGCAGCCGCACCCCCCACGTGGCCACCGCGAGCACGCCCAGGGTATACAGCGTGGCGCCGGCTCCGGTCATCACCCCGGCAAGGATCATGGTGCCGGTGGTGAAGCATATGGCCAGAATGTTCCAATACAAATACGACAGCACTTCGATATGGACAACTGCATCTGCCGCCACCCAGCCGGTGACCGTGCCTGCGACCTGCCACAGCAGGAAGCCGGCCAGGCTGATGCTGCCGCAGCCCAGGGCCAGGAGTTGCAATCCCGATCGTCTGGCCGCGGCCACGTCTCCGGCGCCCAGATGTTGGCCCACCAGCACCGAGGCGCTCATGTTGAAGGCCATGGCCGGCAGGAACAGGAGGGCTTCCAGCCGCTGGCCCGCGCCAAAGCCGGCCATGGCCGGCATGGCCTGGTCCCCCAGCAGGCCCAGCACCACAAACAGCGCCAGATTGCCCACCTGCCAGACCACCTGGGAGGCCCCGGCCGGCCAGCTCACCCGCAGCAGATACCCCCGGGCCCGGCGCTGCCAGCGTCGCGGCGGCATGGCCCGCCAGTGGAGCCGGCCCCGTTTCCAGAGCACCCAGCAGTTCAGCCCTGCCCCCAGGGAGACGGAGAAGAGCGTGGCCAGCCCCAGTCCCGTTGCCCCCCATCCGGAAACGCCCAGCCAGCCCAGGCCCCAGCCCAGACCGAGGGTCAGATCGCCCAGCAGGTTGACCAGGGCCAGGACGGTCACCGTCCACAGGGGCGTGCGGACCTCGCCGTAGGCCCGGAAGATGGCGTTGGTGACCACCAGCAGATGTTGGGCCGGCAGGGTGGCCAGATAGATGACCAGCAGCCGAGCTGCCTCGGGCCGTACATCGTCCGGGGTATTGAGCAGGGAAAGAAACAGGTCGCGGCTGGGCAGGCCGACAGCCATGAGCAGCACGCCCACCCCGGCGGCGGTTACCAGGGAATAGACACCGTAGCGCATGGCCCGCATGGGCCGCCGCGCCCCCAGGGACTGGCTGACCGCCGCCACCACGCCGTTGGAGAGGCCCACGCAGATGATCAGCAGCACGAACAGGCTCTGGGTGATGAGCCCCAGGGCCGCCTGCGTCTGCGGTCCGATCATCCCGGCGGTCCAGACGTCCACGAACCCCACGCTGAAGTGGGCGAACATCATGAGCATCTGCGGCCAGGTGAGCCGGAGGATGGCCTGCCAGGAATGCAGGGCGGGACGGGGGGCGGGACGGGCGGCGGCGTGGTTCATGGACGGGCACGGTGGGGAAACATGGCGGGAAAGAGGGCAGCAGTAACACCGCTGCCGGAACAGGTCAACGCGATGGCGTGTTTGAAGCGCTGCGGCGTCAGCCGTCGGTGATCAGATTGGTCAGGATGGCGTCCGCCACCAGCCAGCCTTCGCGGCTCAGGCGCAGGTAGCCGCCATGAATGCGGATGAGCTCCCGCCTGGACAGGGCCTGTATCTTGGCCGCATGCTGCTGCGTGAAGGAGACGCCGGCCAGCCGCCGGTAGCCGCGCAGGTTCAGCCCGCGGGAGGTGCGCAGGCGCAGCATCACCAGCTCGGTGAGGCGCTGTTCCAGGGTGAGGGGCTCGGCGTCCTGGCCCAGGGTGTCGGTGCGCACGGCCTCGACCCAGGCTGCCAGGGTCTCGGGGTTGGCCCAGCGCCGCCCCTCCAGGGTGGAGACGGCCGAGGGGCCCAGCCCCAGATAGTCCCGCCCTTCCCAGTAGCCCGTGTTGTGGCGGGACTGGAAGCCCAGCCGGGCGAAGTTGGAAATCTCGTAGTGCAGGTATCCTTCTCCTTCAAGATATTCGCTGCCATACACGAACATCTTGCCCTGCTCCTCTTCGTCGGGCAGCGCCAGTGTCCGGGCCAGGCAGAGGGTCTCCAGGGGCGTGCCCGGCTCCACGGTGAGGCTGTAACAGGAAAGGTGTTCCGGCCGCAGGGAGACCACCTGGCGCAGCTCGTCCAGCCAGGTTTTCAGGCGTTGGCCGGGCCGGCCCCAGATGAGGTCCAGGCTCAGATTCTGCACCCCGGCCATGCGGGCGTTGTGCGCCGCGGCCAGCCCCTGCCGGGCCGTGTGGCAGCGGCCGAGCAGCCCCAGGGATTCGTCATCCATGGCCTGCAGGCCGATGGACACCCGGTTGACCCCCAGGGAGACGAGATCGTGCAGATGATGCGCGGTGACGCTCTCCGGGTTGGCTTCCAGGGTGATTTCCGCATCGGGCGCGATGCGGAAGGCCCGGCGCAGCCGGCGGAACACGACCTCCACCACCTTGGCCGGCAGCAGGGAAGGCGTGCCGCCGCCGAAATACAGGGTGGAGATGGTCCGGCGGCCCAGGCGATCCCCCTGGATGGCGATCTCCTGCAGCAGGGCGTCCACATAGGCCTGCATGTCCCCGGCGCGGGGCACCTGGGAGGCGAAGGCGCAATAGGCGCATTTGCGGGTGCAGAAGGGGACGTGGATGTAGCAGAGCATGGTCAGGACACGAACAGCTTTTTCAGCTGCTTGTGGTAGCGATCGTATTCGCTGTAGATGCAGCCGCAATACGGCTGGCGGTAGATGCCCAGGGCCTTGGATTCGTCGATGCCCTGCTGCCATCCGGCGCGGAAGTCCTCGTACAGGAAGGTCAGATTGTAGCGTGCGGCCAGTTCCTCGCCGCATTGCCGGATCAGCTCGTGATTCTGATACCTGGAGTAGAGCAGGGTGGTGGAGATGGCCTCGTGCCCTGTGGCCGCTGCTGCCCGGGCCACGCGCTCCAGGCGCAGGCGGTAGCAGCCTTCGCAGCGCTGGGTATGATCCTGCAGCGGCTCCAGAAAGCGGGCCGGATGGTATTCCGCGTCCAGCCAGAGCATGTCCATGCCCAGGTGCGCCGCCACCTGGGCCATGCCCTCGCGGCGGCGCAGGTATTCCTGCAGCGGGTGGATGTTCGGATTGTAGAAACAGCCCGTCACGTCCACCCCCCGCTGCAACAGCATCGCACCGGGAACCAGCGAGCACGGCCCGCAACAACAATGCAGCATCAGTCGCATGGCAACTCGCTCATGGGGAATGGATTCCCCCTGCACATGAATGGCGCCCTACCCGTGACGCATGGTCAGGGTCAGCTGGGTGCCGTACTGCTGCTCCATGGCCAGGAGCTTTTCCTTTTTGCGGTTGAGCAGATACAGGCACAGCTCCGGCGGCAGGGGAATCTCCAGCTGGGCCTGGCCGGTGTTGGCGCGCAACTGGAAGTAAATCTGCTTGAGGGCCTGCATGGACTGCCATTCCATGTTCCGCCGGAACCCCGTGCCCTGGCAGGCCGGGCATGCTTCCGAGGACAGGGAGATGGCCGAGGAGCCCAGCCGCTGCCGCACCATCTGCAACAACCCGAATTTGTTCAGCTTGCCGATGTCGTGGCGGGCGCGGTCCACCTTCATGGCGGCCTTGAGGGTCTTTTCCACTTCCGCCCACTGCTTGCGGTCCTTCATCTCGATGAAATCGATGACGATCTGCCCGCCCACATCGCGCAGCCGCAGCTGATGGGGGATGGTCTCGGCGGCTTCCATATTGGTGCGGAAGGCGGTTTCATGGAAATTGGACTTGCCGCCGGTGCGGCCGGAGTTGATGTCGATGGCCATCAGGGCTTCGGCCTGATCGAACACCAGCTGCCCGCCCGAGGGCAGGGTCACGTAGCGGCTGTAGAGCTGGTCGATCTGTTTTTGCAGATTGAAGCGCTCCCACAGGGTGCGGTCCGTGGCATCGTGGTGCTTCACCAGGCTTTTGGAGCGGGGGAAGAGGATGGCGGCATAGGCGGCCACGCGCTCGGCGGTGGTGGCGTCATCCACCCAGATTTCGCCCACGTCGGCGGTGAAGTAGTCGCGCACGGCACGTTCGGCCAGATCCGGTTCCTGGTAGATCAGGCTGGGGGATTCGGCCTCCTGCCCGCGCTTGCGAATCTCCTTCCACTGGCGTTCAAGGATCTGCAGGTCCTTGGTCAGATTGGTCTTGGAGAGGCCCTCGCTCACGGTGCGCACAATCACGCCCAGGCCTTCGCCAGGGGTGATGCCGTTCATGATCTCCTTGAGCCGGGCGCGTTCCTCTTCGTCCTCCACCTTGCGGGAGACGCCGATCTGCTCGCGTCCGGGCGTGAGCACCAGATGCCGGCCGGCGATGGAAAGATACGTGGTGAGGAAGGCCCCCTTGGTGCCGGTGGGCTCCTTGCCAATCTGCACCAGGATTTCCTGGCCGGGCTTGAGCACCTTTTGCAGCAGGGGATATTTGTGGCCCTTGGAGGAATCCACGGGGGTGAGGTAGTATTCGGGATGCACTTCGTCAATCTGCAGAAAGCCGTTCTTGACGGCGCCGTAGTTGACAAAGGCAGCCTGGAGGGACGTATCGATGTTGTGGATGACGCCCTTGTAGATGTTGCCTTTGGTCTTGGCCTGGTGCAACATCTCCACATAGTATTCCTGGAGCTTGCCGTCTTCGGACAAGGCCATTTCCACCTGTTCGCCAGGCAGCACGCTGAGGAACATCTTGCTTTTTTTCTTGGTGGTGCGAGTCATGCAAATCCTTCATGCCATGCAGACGGGCCCTTGCGTCGAAGGGGGAGGGCTTGAGGTCGCCGCGGCAGACGGGTCGCGGCGGCGCAGGGCCAGGCGTCTAGATGGCGGAAAAAAATTGTTCGGAGGGATCGTCCGTCTTCGATCCCCGATGTTGAATATGCCCGGACTGCTGCAGTTTTTCAAGGGCCAGTTGCACTGCCACCGCGGGGGCGTGCAGGGCCTGGGCCAGTTGCAGGGCCGTTTGCGGCCGCCGGGAAAGGGACGCCAGCACGGCCTGGGCCAGGGTTTCGGGATCCTGACGGGGCAGGGGCTCGCTGGCGCAGAGCAACGGGGCGCACGCCGTTGTGGGGGCATGCCCGCACAGGGTGGCGCGCCAGCGCCCCAGGGTGGCTGCGTCCACGGCCACCGCTTCCGGATATGCGCCGGGCCGGGAGAGGGTGACAATATCCACCCGGTCCGGCTGCAGCCGGGCCACATAGTCCTGCAGGGCGGCCAGGTTGGCGTTGCTGTCGTTGATGCCTTTGGAGAGCAGGATTTCCAGGAGCAGCCGGCCCGTGTATTCCTGCCGAAAGGCCAGCAGTCCCTGGGCCATGCGCTGCAGATCCACCTGCCGGTGCGGCCGGTTCAGCCGCCGGTATTCCGCTTCGATCAGCGTATCCATGGACGGCAGCACCATGTCCGCCGCCTGCAGTTCGCGCCGGACCTCAGGCAGATGCATGAGGGAGGAATTGGTGAGTACGGCCACGGGCAGATTCGGGAACAGCGCCTTGCAGCCGGCGATAATCGCCCCCAGCCCGCTGTGCAGGGTGGGTTCGCCGGAGCCGCCCAGGGTGAGCACTTCCGGCGGGGTGTGCCCGGCGTCGCGCCATTGCCGCAGCTCGTCCAGCAGCTGGGCCGTGGGCACCCACTCCCGCCGATCCAGGATCAGGCGCGTGGTTGGTTTGACCTCGCAGTACAGGCAGTCGAAGGAGCAGATTTTTTCCCCAAGCAGATCAATGCCCAGGGACCGCCCCAGGCGGCCGGACGTCACAGGACCAAAGACGTGCGCTGAGGAGACAGGCGGCAGGGTCATGGCGTATTACGAGGGGGAGATCAAGGCAGGCATCCGCCGTGCGGTTGACAGCGCAGGCCGCCGCCGCGTAGGCAGCGGGCAACGTCTGCGCAAAGGAGCGATCATGTCACTATCCGGAAAGTTGGTACTCCTGGTGAGCCCCAAGGGCAAGCGCTATTTGCAGCGCATCGAGGAAAAAGGCAGCATTCATACCCACGACGGCTTCATCACCATGGAGACCTTGGCCGAGTGCGACTACGGGGCCATCGTCCCCACGCACATGGGCCGCCCGTATCGCCTGCTCAAGCCCACCCTGTATGATCTGGTCAAGGGCGTGAAGCGGCAGACGCAGATCATCTATCCCAAGGATATCGGCTACATCTGCATGCGCCTGGGCATTGGTCCCGGCATTCGTGTCATCGAGGCCGGCAGCGGCTCCGGCAGCCTCACCCTGGCGCTTTCCTGGTTCTGCGGCCCCACGGGGCAGGTGTACACCTACGAGGCCCGGCCGGAATTCGCCAAGCTCTGCGCCCGCAACCTGGCCTGGGCCGGGGTGGGCGAAAACGTGACCCAGCACGTGAAGGACATTGCCGAAGGCTTTGAGCAGACCGGCGTGGATGCCCTCTTCCTGGACGTGCGCACCCCGTGGGACTACCTGGAGCACGCCGCCGCGGCCGTGGCCCCCGGGGCCACCCTGGGCTTCCTGCTGCCCGTGACCAACCAGGTGAGCCGGCTGGTGGAAGCCCTGGAGCGCGGGCCGTTCGCCAACATCGAAGTCATGGAACTCCTCGTCCGCCGCTGGAAACCCGTGCCCGATCGCCTGCGGCCGGACGACCGCATGGTGGCCCACACCGGGTTCCTGGTGTTCGCCCGGCAGGAGGACCCGTCCTTCAAGGCCGCCTCGGACGCTGCCGCCGCCGCGCCGCAGGAGGCCGATGCAGAGGCGGAAGATACGGGTGATGTGCTGGAAAACAATGACATGTCGGAAGGTTAGAGCAGGGGTCTTGCTTTTCTTCCGCCGATTGGCTATATGCTGGAAGATTGCCAGCATTCCACGATTTCAGGAGCCATCATGACCCGCAAGGACCGCACCGAAGGCATTTACAGCCGCCGCGAGGTGCTCGACGAAAGCGAGCGCCGGCAATACTATCTCATCCAGCTCAAGGAGCTGCTGCAGTACGCCTACCGCTATTCCGAGGACGTGAAAAAGCGCTTTGACCGCGCCCAGTTCCAGGTGGAAAAGTTCCGCACCCTCACGGACCTCAAGCATATTCCCATCCTCAAGAAAAAGGAGCTCATCTTCCTGCAGTCCATGGGGCCGCGGCTGGGCGGGCTTCTGACCAAGGATCTGGGCGAGCTCAAGCGCGTGTTTCTTTCCCCTGGCCCGATCTTCGACCCCGAAGACCGCGGCGAGGACTACTGGGGCTGGACCGAAGGCTTTTACGCCGCCGGTTTCCGCTCCGGCGACCTGGCGCAGGTGACCTTCAACTATCACCTGACCCCGGCCGGCCTGATGTTTGAGGAGCCCCTGCGCAACCTGGGCTGCGCCACCATTCCCGCCGGCCCGGGCAACACCGCCACCCAGCTGGACATCATGGCCAAGCTGCGCGTGACCGGCTACATCGGCACGCCCAGCTACCTGATGCACCTGGCCCAGAAGGCCGAGGAAACCGGCATCAACCTGCGCAAAGATCTGTACATGGAAGTGGCCTTCGTCACCGGGGAAAAATTCTCCGAGAAGATGCGCAACACCCTGGAAAAGAAGTTCGACTGCATCATGCGCCAGGGCTACGGCACCGCCGACGTGGGCTGCATCGGCTACGAATGCTACCACAAGAACGGCCTGCACGTGGCCAACCGCGCCTTTGTGGAAATCTGCCATCCGGATACCGGCATCCCCCTCAAGGATGGCGAGGTGGGCGAAATCGTGGTCACGGCCTTCAACAAGACCTATCCCCTCATCCGTCTGGCCACCGGCGACCTCTCTTACATCGACCGCCTGCCCTGCGCCTGCGGCCGCACCTCCCCGCGCCTGGGCAACATCGTGGGCCGCGTGGACACCACGGCCCGCATCAAGGGCATGTTCGTCTACCCGCATCAGGTGGAGCAGGTCATGGCCCGGTACGAGGAAGTCAAACGCTGGCAGATCGAAGTCACCAACCCCGGTGGCATCGACGAGATGACCCTGTACATCGAAGCCTCCAACTTCAAGCGCGACGAAGAGCTGCTGCACTCCTTCCGCGAGAAGATCAAGCTGCGCCCCGTGCTCAAGGTGCTCGCGCCCGGCTCCCTGCCCCCGCAGATGCGGCCCATCGAGGACAAGAGAAAGTGGGACTGACGAGAAACGCCTCTGCAGGGGGAGTCATTCCCCCTGCACCCCCTGCATGCCCGGTTTCGCGGCGGCCGACGCCTGTCCAAGGACAGGTTCCGGCCGCCGCGGCGCATGCGGCATGGCCCTTGCGCCTGCTGCTCTGTCTGGTGTTGCTGACCCTTGTCGCCGGCGGCTGCACCGCGGGCCGGCGCGTCAGCGTCAGTTGTCCGCCGGAGGGGCAGGGGCCGGCCGCCCCGTTCCCGGACGCCGCATTCTGCCGGCTCCCCGAGGCCGCCTATCTGCTCATGGGTGAATCCCACACCTCGCCCTGCGATCATGCGGCGCAGCGGACGCTGATGGAAATGATCGGCGCAAGCCGGTCCGGGCAGTGGCCCCAGGGCACGCCCGTGGTGGCCCTGGAGATGGTGGCCACGGACCGCCAGCGCGTCCTGGATCGGTTCAACAACAAGTTGATCGGGCTGCAGGAGCTGCGCCAGGAACTGGACTGGGATCGCACCTGGGGCCACCCCTGGGAGCTGTACGCCCCGGTGTTTCAGGCAGCCCGCGATGCCGGGCTGCCCCTGCACGCCGCCAATGTGCCCCAGCGGCTGGTGGAGCTGGTCCGCACCAAGGGACTGGACGCCGCGGCCGCAGAGGCCGGGGAAGACGGGATCCATCTGCCGGAAACCATCATCCTGCCCCAGCAGGAGCAGCTGGAGTTTTTGCGCGAATTTTTCTCCAGGCATTCTGAAATGCTGCGTAAGCAGGACGATGCCGGCTTCGAGCGCTTCATCCGCATCCAGAGCCTGTGGGATACGGCCATGGCCCGCAATCTTGTCCGACTACGGCAGCAGACCGGCCGGCCGGTGCTGCTCATCGTCGGCAGCGGGCATGTGGAGCACGGCTGGGGCGTGAAGCGGCGGCTGCGGGAGTTCGATCCCGGTGCGCCGGTGCTCTCCCTGCTGCCCGTCCGGGATCCCGAGGATCTGCAGGATGCTCCTGCCGGCGAGCTGCGCTTTCTCTGCCCGCCCTCGCATTTCAGCCGCCTGGGCTATGCGGTGGAAGAGGGCGAGGCCGGGGTGGTGCTCACGGCCGTCATTGCCGGGTCTCCGGCCGCGGGCCTGGGCATGCAGGTCGGGGATGTCCTTCTGGCCATCAATGATATCCCCGTGGACGGCATCGGCGACCTGCACGTCATCCCCATGCAGCTCAAGGGCGATACCCTGCGCTACCGCCTGCGCCGTGGCGAAGCCGAGCTGGAACTGACCCTGAATCGCTCCCCTCGCTGACATGCCCGAGCTGCCCGAGGTCGAAACCATCGCCCGCGGCCTGCGACCGGCGCTGGAGGGCAGGGGCATCGTTTCGCTGGACATCCGCCATGCCGGCTCGGTGCGCGGCGGGCTGGATGCCAAGACCCTGGCTGCAACCGTGCCGGGCCGGCGCATCCTGGCCGTCAGCCGCCGGGCCAAGCTGCTGCTGCTCACGCTTTCTGACGATCTGATCCTCGCCTTCCACCTCAAGATGACCGGCCGTTTGCACCTGCCGGCCCCGGATGAGCTGCCGGACAGGCACACGCATCTGATCTTCCACCTGGACAACGGCGGCCGGCTGTTCTTCATGGACATGCGCAAATTCGGCTACTGCGCCGCCCTGACTGCCGGACAGTTGCAGGCGTTCCCGTTCTATGCGGCCCTGGGTCCCGAGCCGTTGGAGACATCGCCGGAAGATCTGGCCGGCCGGCTGAAGGGTCGGCGCGGTCGCATCAAGGCCTTGCTGCTGGATCAGACCGTGCTGGCCGGGGTGGGGAACATCTATGCGGACGAGGCCCTGTTCCGGGCCGGCCTGCGGCCGGATGCGCCGGCGGATGCGGTCTCGGCCTCCAGGAAAATCGGGTTGATGACGCATGTTCGCGCCGTGCTGCAGGAAGGGATCGACAGCTGCGGGGCCAGCATCCGCAATTACGTCGATGCCCGCGGCGATGCCGGCGCGTTTCAGAATACCTTCAATGTCTACGGTCGGGCCGGCCAGCCCTGCCCGCGTTGCGCCGCCTCGTTGGAAAAGATGACCGTGGCCGGCCGCACCAGCACTTTCTGCCCCCGCTGCCAGCACGGTTGAGCGCCCGGCGGGCAGGAGCGTCCTTCGAAGGGCATGCTGTCCCCCGATGGCTCTTTTCAGAAAAATGCAAGGCTTTTGTCTGTGCGTTGATTGTAATCAACACCTTCACCGCGGGAATGGGGTAAGGCAAGACATCCAGACACACTCATTCTCAGGAGGACTTCCTGTCATGTCTACACCACGCATCCTCGTTGTTGGCGGCTCGGCCGCCGGTCCCAAGGCCGCAGCCCGCGCCAAGCGTCTTAATCAGGACGCCCAGGTGACGTTGATCCAGAAAGCGCCGGAGCTGTCCATGGCGTCCTGCGGGTACCCGTATTACGTCAGCGGCCATTTTGATAATCGCAACGCCCTGTTGTGCACGCCCACGGGCGTGGTGCGCAATCCGGCCTTCTTTGCCGGAGCCAAAGGCGTGGAGGCTGTGGTGGAGACGGAGGTGACGGCCATCGACCGCGCCGCCAAGACCGTCTGGTGCAAGCACCTGCCCAGCGGCGAGACCAGCGTTCGCCCCTATGACAAGCTCATCCTGTGCACCGGCGCCAGCCCGCGGGTGCCGCCCATCCCCGGCCGGGAACTCCGTGGCGTGACCACCCTGCATGCCATGCGCGATGCCGACTACCTGCGCACGGTGCGCGACGAGGGCAAGGCGAAACGGGCCGTCATCGTCGGCGGCGGGCTCATCGGCGTGGAGGCGTGCGAAGCCCTGCGCGAGGCCGGATTGGACGTGACCGTGGTGGAGCTGCTGCCCCAGGTGCTCATGTTCCTGGATTGGGAAATGGCCCGGCACGTGGAGAACCACATGCGCGCCAAGGGCGCGGCGGTGATGCTGAACAACGGCGTGGCGGAATTTTTGGGGCAGGACGGCGCGCTGACCGGCGTGCGCCTGAACGACGGTACGCATCTGCCCTGCGATGTGGCCGTGGTGGCCATCGGCGTGGCGCCCAACGTGGCCCTGGCCCGGGATGCCGGGCTGGAGATCGGCGTCACGGGCGGTATTGCCGTCAGCGAGCACATGCAGACGTCGGATCCGGACATCTACGCCGCCGGGGACTGCGTGGAGGTGCTGCAGCGCATCACCGGCAAGAAAACCCTGGCCCCCTACGGCGACCTGGCCAACCTGGAAGGCCGCGTGGCCGGTGAGAATTGCGTGCTGGGCAACGTGGCGCGCTTTCCCGGCACCATCCACAGCGGCATCTGTAAGGCGTTCGACTTTACCGCCGGCTCCGTGGGGCTGTCCGAGCGTCGCGCGAAGGAAGAAGGCTTTTCGGTGGTCACGGCCATCAATGCCAGCCCGGACAAGCCCGGCTTCATGGGCGCAAAGCTGCTCATTTCCAAGATGGTGGCCGACGCCGCCACCGGCCGCATCCTGGGCTTCCAGTGCCTGGGGCCCGGGGACGCCAGCCGTCAGCTTGCCGCCATGTCCATGGCCGTGAGCCACGGCGCCACCGTGGCCGATGTGTGCATGGCCGACATGCCGTATGCCCCGCCGTTCTCCCTGGCCATCGATCACTTCATCGCCACGGCGCACATTCTGGAGAACAAGATGCGCGGCCTGCTGGACGGCCTCTCCAGCGTGGAAGTGCAGGCCATGCTGAACAACGGATCCCGGCCCTTCCTGCTGGATGCCCGCTCCCCCGAGGAATTCGAGGAAATGCGCCTGGGCCAGGGCGAAACCCTCATCCCCCTGGGCCAGCTCCGCAAGCGGCTGGACGATCTGCCCCAGGACAAGGCCGCGCCCATCGTGGCCTACTGCAAGATCTCCATGCGCGGGTACGAGGCCCAGCGGGTGCTCAACCACCTGGGCTGGACCAACGTCAAGGTCATGGAAGGCGGGCTCATGGCCTGGCCTTTTGCGCGGGAAAAATAAGCCTGCGGTACGCATCAAAACACCGGACCCGGAGGGAGTGCCCTTCGGGTCCGGTGTTTTTTTGACGATCAGGCGTTACAGCAGGCTCGGGGGCGGCGGGGGCGGACCATCCTCCACGGGCTGGCGCACCTCGCTGCCATACAGGTACTGCTGGGAGGCCGGCACGTTGGGAGAAAGCAGGGTGCCGTCGGTGGCGTTGGCCTGGTTCACCTGCCGCTGATGCGCCAGTTGCTCGGGCGTGGGCCTGAGCCAGCGCTGCATGGGGATGGCCATGTTGCGGGCAATGGAGGCCGTGATGGCGTACACCGGGTCGGCGGGGAGATTGTTTCTGAGGAAGAAGACCAGATAGTCATGCGTCTGGATGGATTCCATGCTGCCGGAATGCGCCATGGACCAGACGAGCTGCCCGGAACGGGCGTCGTAGATCTCCAGGCGGATGGCCACCTCGCTCTTGCCCACGCTGCCGCCGGCGAGCAGCCGCGTCACCCGGCCGGTGATGGCCAGATCCGCCCCCTTGGAGCGCGCAATGGCCACGGCCTGGCTCTGCCCGAAGTTGGCGTGCTGCCCTGAGATGCTTTCCTCGAACTCCATCACCGGGAACAGCTTTTGCGACAGCCAGGTCTGATAGAACAGCCGGGCGACCTCGCGGCCGTAATGGCTGGAGTGGTCCATGGCCTGCTGCATGCGGAAGGGCAGAAACACGGCGGTGTACGGCCGTTCCGCATGCTGGGCCGGGTGGACATACACCTGCGGCGAGTACGCCACCGTGACCGGCGGTTCAATCTGCAACACCGGCGTGGAGGCAAGGTCGAAGGAGCTGCCGGAACAGCCCGCGGTGAGCAGGGCAGCGGCGACAAGGGTCCATTTGTGCAGAAAGGTGCGAAACATGCTCGTGCTCCCATGGTGGCAGGAACCGGCCGCAACGCGGCAAGCGTCACGCGGCTGGCGGGATGCCGTGATGGAAGCAAGAATCGTTCCGCAACAAACGGGTGCCAGGGCATTTTATCTTTGAGAAGAGTTCCTGGGGGAACCCCTTTCTGTAGANCTTTTTCAAAATTAAAATGCCCTACTGCAGAGTGGTGGTGGGCGCCGGGGCGTTCTGCACCGTCTCCATGAGCTGGTTGCGGGAGTGCAGCAGACTTTTTCTGATCTCCAGACGCTTCTGGGAAGAAAGCCGCCGGAATTGCGGGGTGGCCGCCAGCCGGTCCAGCTGCTCCATTTCGTCCATAATACGCTTGATGCGCTCCTGAAAGGCATGCTGCCGGGGCCACAGGGCGCGACACAGGCCGGCCAGTTCGCGCAGTTCCCGGGCCAGGTCGCGGAAGGATTCGGCCGTCAATTCGCGTTCCAGTTGACGGCGTTCCCGCAGGGCGTCAAGCGTCCGACGCAGATCGTGGCGCATCTGGCACAGCCGCGTGCGCATCCAGGCGCGCAGCCTCCGCAGCATCAGGCCCCGCCTCCCAGAATGGACAGCCCCACCCCCAGGCCAAGGGCCAGGAGCATGCCCAGCACCGCGAACAGGACGGCAACAAGGACAATCACGAACAGGACGGCCAGGATCACCCTGCCATAGCTGGTGCCGTGGATGTTCTTCAGGCTGATGAACATCAGCACAAAGCCCCAGATACCGCCGATAACCGGACCCACGAATGGAATGATGGTGCACAGTGACACCGCGGTGCCATAGGCCATGGCGCGGAAGGTGCCTTCGTAGCCGTTGCCGGCGGCCTTGAAGACGCGCAGGGCCAGGGTGGTGAAGAAGGAGTGGATGCACAGGCCGATGGCGATGAGGAGCGGCATGGCGACGACCAGGCCGATGGTCACGGCGGCCAATGCGGTCTGGCTCATGCCGGCGTCGTCGTTCAGGGAAATCGAGAGGCCGGCTTCCTGATAGATCAGGGTGATCAGCGCCTGGAACGTGCCCATGAGCATGGCGAAGATCAGGGGCTTGGAGACGCCGCCGCCCACGGGCATGTGGCGGAAGAAGGACGAAGGCGCGAACAGCACGGCCTTGCTGGTGGCGACCAGGGCCTTCAGCCAGCCGCCATGCTCCCGGGGGTGTTCCCAGGGGACGTCGTTGTGCCGGCCGCCGCGTTCCTGCTGGCGCTGGTGGTCGCGCATGTAGGAGGGCTGGGCAAAGTCCTCGGCTGCGCCCCTGGTCTGAGAGGTCTGAGAGGTCTGCGAGGCATGAGAGGGCTGGGCGGCGCCTGTGTTGCGGCGGGTATAGCGCAGGAAGCCCGGTTCGCCCTGGGCCTGTTCCGCGGCCTGTTCCTGGGCCTGTTCCGCGGCATATTCGGCTTCTGCGGCTTCTTCCAGGGGGTTTTTGATCAGCCTGTGCGTCTGGGCTGGCCCTGCCGGCTGGCTTCGATCACGCCCGGCAGCAACGCCCGGGGGGAACCCTGGCGCCGGGGAACCATGCCTGGACGGCGCGGCGGTATCCGGATCAAAGGCCGGGGGCACGGCACCGGGAGGCATGGCCTCCAGGCGGTTCCAGATGCCTTCCCCGGGATCACCCGGCGCGGTCGGCGGCCTGAGGCCCACACGGCCGGGGGCCTGCGCCTGCCGGGAACCCGGCAAGGGCGGCGCGCTGGCAGGCGGCGGAGGCGTTCCCGCCGCCGGTGGCGTTCCTGCAGGACGGGCGGGCGGTGCCGCCGGCGCAGCGGCTTCGTCCGGCAGCTCCCGAAATTGAAATTTGATCTTGCATCTCGGACAGGTGGCCACCTTGGCGTTGGCAGGCACCTTGTCGTCGGGAAGCTCGCGGGCAAACTGGCACTTGGGGCAGACGATTTGCATGGAACACCTTCATGATGTCTGAATAACGCCTCATATCCCGACACGTTCGCCAAATCAAGGGCGCGATGCAGGACGCCCCGCAACACCATCGAATTTTCTCCTGTCCGGCGGGGATCACGCGCCGGGAGCGCCCAGGCGTCGCGGCAGCAGCAGGCCTTCCGGCGCGGCCGCCAGGAGGTGGTGCAAGACGTTTCGTGGCAGGACAGGATATTCCTGCTGCAGCAGGTGTTGCGGCCGTCCGCCCAGCACATCGAACCGGGCCAGCTTGGCTGCCAGATCGGCCGGGGTTTTGCGCAGGCGCTGTTCATGGCGGATATGCAGCTGGCAGGCCACGGCCTGGCCGCCGGGGAGGGAATCCACCCCCTGGAGCCGCTCGTGCACGGCCCCGGCAAAGTGCAGACCCGGCCGGCGGCGGAAGAGCCGCAGTTGCAGATCCGGCCACAGGCCGTAGCCGATGAGGCAATGTTCGGCATCCGGGTGCAGCGTCTCCCGCGGCAGCCACCAGGCATCCACATCCGGCGCAGCCATCAGGGAGGGCAACGCCGCCCAGACCTCCGGCGGCAGGCGCTCGTCGGCGTCCAGCAACAACACCCACTCGCCGCCGCACAGGGACAAGGCATGGTTGCGCTGCTGATGGAAGCCGTCCGTCAGCGGCCGGGCTTCCTGCCGCACCGGCCAGGGCGTTGCCGGCATGTCTGCCAGATCCCGGAGATCTGGCGCATCCCACACCAGCACGGCCTCGGTGAGCCAGGGCGGCAGGTGGGCGAAAAATCCCGCCAGATCGGGTTCCTGTGGATGCAGGATGGCCGCCAGACTGAGGGACGGCGCAACGGTGGCAGGCGTTGCAGGCACGGAAAAGGGCCGCACTGCCGGCAGCAGCCGGGCCAAGCGCACCAGGGCGTCTTCCTGTGGGGCGGTCTGCAGGGGCTGCACGGTCTCGCCGGCCCAGCCGGCCGCAGTCAGCAGCAGCAGCAGGGCCCAGGGAGAGGAGTCCGCCAGCAGGGGAACATGGGGCCAGGCCGCGCGGATGTGTCGGGCATGATCCAGGCGGGTTTCCACCACCAGACACGGCAGGCCGGTTGCGGTCAGGTGCGGCAGCAGGGCCGTTTCCGCGCCGAGCGCCAGGAGCCGGCTGCGGCCGGCAGCCTGCATGAGCCGCTGCGCCCGGGCCAGCAGAGCCTGAGGCGAGGCAACGGGACCAGAAAGTGCGGCCGCGTCGACGTGGCCTGCGCCTGCCATGCGGAAGGACAGGACTTCTGCGGTCCAGGTGTCCAGAATGTACCGGGCATCCATCATTTCCAAAGGGGATACCACCACGCCGCCGCTGTCAACAAGAATCGACAATGCATTGCCACACGCTCCATGGCGTGGCATACTGGTGGCAATCAAACATCACACGCGGTGCGTGTGGGGCATACCTATACGGAGGAACAAGGCATGCGAAGGCTCAACGTGGCGTTGCTGCTGGGGCTGGCGGTGTGGGTGTTCGGCAGCATGGGGAACGCGATGGCCCAGCCGGCGGCCGGCAAGGGCGACGGCGATGGCCTGGAACCCCGGGCTGCTGCCGTGTATCGGAACATGTGCACCGCCATGGATGCGCTGCAGAGTTTTTCCGTGCAGGCAGACGTGCTGGTGGATACCGTGTTTGAGGACGGCGTCAAAATTCAGTACGGCCGCCAGACGTCGCTGGATGTGCGCCGGCCGGACCACTTCCGTACCGTCACCCGAGGCGATGATTTCACCGTGTCCACCTATTTCAACGGGCAAACCTTCACCCTGGCCCTGCCCAAGATGGGACGCTACGGCGCCGTGCAGGCAGGCACGGATACCAACGCCCTGCTGCAAAAGCTCTCCACGGAATACGGGCTTGATTCCCCCCTGGGCGACGTGCTCATGAACAAGCCCTGCGAGGCCGTGCAGCCCACTGACGGCTATTACATCGGGATATCCATGGTGGAGGGCGTGGCCTGCCATCATCTGCTGTTCGTGGGCGAGGACGTGGACTGGCAGCTGTGGGTGGAGGATTCCTCCCGCTCCCTGCCGCGCAAACTGGTCATTACCGAAAAGCAGTTGCCGGCCTCGCCCCAGTTTGCGGCCGTGTTGCGGGACTGGAAAATGGTCAAACATCCGAGCACCACCTTTGTGTACACACCGACTTCAGGATGCACTTTCGATGCCGCCATGTTCGCCAACACCACGGCCGCCGCGCCCTAGGAGGTCGTCATGTCCAGCCAATGGAAACGCATGGCGATGACGCTCGTGCTGGCAGTCTGCCTGCTGGTCACGGGGGTGCCCTTGGTGGAAGGCAGGGGAGGGCGCGGTGGTGGCGGCGGGCCTCGCGGTCCGGCCATGCACGCGCCCAGGGGCGCGGTGGGCGCAAGACCCAAGCCCGCCATGCGCGCGCCGGCGCCGCGTCCTCCGCAGGCTTCGCGACCGCCGCAAGCCTCGCGGGCTGGCATGGGTGCTGCGCCGCGAGGACGCGTTGGCGCACCACCTCCCCCGGCGCGAGCAGCCGGGGGGGCATGGGTGCCGGCCCCGGCCCAGCGTCCTCCGGCAACCAGACCTCCCGGTGCACGTCCTCCCGGCGCACGTCCTCCTGGCGCACGTCCTCCTGGCGCAGTGCCTCCTGGCGCAGTGCCTCCTGGGGGACGCCCTCCAGTGCCCCCACCGCCAGGGATGCGGCCGCCCGTGCCGCCGCCCGTTCGTCCGCCCGTGTATCCGCCGGTCCGGCCACCCGTGCCCGTGCCCGTGCCTGTGCCCGTGCCGCGGGCCTATGCCCCAGGCTACGTCAATCCGTATGCCGTGGGAATCGCCGCGGGGGCGCTGCTGGCATTGCCGGCAACAGCCATCCTCCTTTCGACAAGCAACAACCAGAAGGTCTATGTGGTGGACACGAAATGCTACCTCGAACACCGCGACAGCAGCGGCAAGGCGTACTATGAAGAGATTGTCTGCCCGTAGGCAAGGGATTGTCAGCCTGCACGCCGCCGTCCGGGACCATCGCCCGGGCGGCGGTTTTTTATGGAAGAGACGTCGCGGGGAGGGACGAGACGGCCCCGGCCAGGAACTGCGCCGTGCGGCGGGCCGTGGGCTCGTGGTGGATCATCCCCACATGGCACACCGGTGCGCCGGCTTCCAGGGTCCAGCCGGGCAGGGCGATGTCGCTGCCGTCGGCCGGCAGGACGAAGTTGTCCAGGGGGGTGGTCAGGGCCAGGACCGGACACGCCGGCGGCTGGTCCCGGGCCTCCAGCACCCGGATGAGCGGGCCGTGATACAGCAGGGACCGCGCCAGCCGCCCGATGCCCAGGGCGGCCAGCCGGCTGCCGCCATGGGGCGCGCCGAGGGTCACAGCGGCGGCCACCTTGCAGGTTTCGCCGTCCATGCAGTGCGGGCTGGAGAGGTAGCCGCGGATCAGCAGGCCGCCCAGGCTGTGCCCCACCAGCACCACCGGTTCGCCGGGGTGGGCGGCGCGCAGGGCATCCACGGCGCGGGCGAGTTTTTCCAGAATGGTGAAATAGTCCGTGCCAAAGGACCAGTAGTGCAGGGCCTTCGTGCGGGTGAAGCCGTCTCGGGCCAGCCAGCGCCGGAAGAGCAGCCAGGCGGAGGCGTTGTGGTACAGACCATGAACAAACAGCACCGGCGGCCGCTCGGACTCGCCCTCCGTGCGGTGCAACGCGGGAAACAGGCCCAGGGGATAGAGGCCGTAGGCCAGCACATGCGATCGGATGCTGGAGAGCAGCAGCCGGACCATGGCCTGCGGCAGGGAGAGTCGCCATCGTGTGGCCAGGAACCCCGCGTGGCCGGTGTTCACGGCTTCGTACAACCAGAACAGGCTGGTAAGCCCGGTCATCACCAGAATCCCCAGGGCCAGCGGCAGCAGCACGGCGACGATGACAATTTGCATGGCATGCACTATACGAAGGGGAAAGTTGTACTGTCAACCAGGAGGATTCCATGGACTGTCTGACCGCCATTCACACCCGCCGCAGCATCCGGGACTACACGGCAGCGCCCGTGACCGAGGCCCAGGTGGAAACCCTGCTGCGAGCGGCCATGGCTGCGCCGTCTGCCGGCAATGCCCAGCCCTGGGAATTCGTGGTGGTGCGGGATGCCGCCATGCTGCAGGTGGTGGCCGAGATTCACCCCTATGCCAGGATGGCCCCCAAGGCTCCCCTGGGCGTGCTGGTGTGCGGGGATGTTTCCCGCGAGAAGTACCCCGGCTTCTGGCCGCAGGACTGCGCCGCCGCGGTGCAGAATCTGTTGCTGGCTGCCACGGCCCTGGGCCTGGGCACGGTCTGGACGGGGATTTATCCTGTGGAAGAGCGGGTCGCCGTGTTCCGGGCACGTTTCCGCCTGCCGGAACGGCTGGTGCCGTTCTGCTTCATTCCGGTGGGCCATCCACGGGAGGCCAAGGGGCCAGTGGATCGGTTCGACGAATCCAGAATCCATGCTGAGGGAGTGTAAATTTTAGTCAACACCAAGGGGGGGTTGGAGGATAAAGCGCAGTAACATCGCTAGTTTGAGCCTGTCTGCCCTAATAATTAAGCACCCCGTGGCCGATATGAATGACAATGGAAGAAGTGGCCGCGGCGGCGGTCCAAAATTGTCAAGGGGCGGCAGATGGATGTCAAAAAGCTCATCGCAGGCGCGGAAGTCTCTCCCGAAGAGACGACCAGGGCCAGGCAACGCGGCACGGAGGCTCGCCAGCACGGGACATCCTCCAAGGATCGCGTGACCCTGAGTGCCCGCCGCGTGACAGCCGATGACGCTGCCGCGCACGCCGCCGAACAGGCCGCCCGGGCCGAAAAGGTCCGCCTGCTCAAGGAAGCTGTCCGCACCGGGTCATACCGGGCAGACATCCAGGAAGTGGCCCGCAATCTGCTCTTCAGCGATTTCAAGCCGCTGGAATAACAATCACGATTTGTTTTTATCGCTGTGTGGACGGGGGGCGTCCCGGTTCGGCAGGCTCAGAATATGGGCCTGTCGGGCCAGGATGCGCGTCACATAGTCCCGCGTTTCGGCAAAGGGCGGTACACCGCCATATTTCTCCACGTTCTGCGGCCCGGCGTTGTAGGCAGCCAGGGCCAGGGACGTCTCCTTGAAGGTGCGCAGCATCCATCGCAGGTAGGTGGCCCCGGCCTTGATGTTGGCGTCGGCGTCAAAGGGCGTGGTCAGGCCCAGCAGACGCTGCGTATCCGGCATGATCTGCATGATTCCTTCCGCTCCCTTGGGGGAGACGGCCGTGGCGCAGAAGTTGCTCTCCTGTTCGATGACGCAATACACCAGCACCGGGTCCAGCAGGTTGGCCGTGGCATGGCGCTGGATGGCGGCCATGAGCGCGCGGGTGGCCTGGGGATGCGGATAGGGCCGCGAGGCGGCCCAGGCTGCCAGCCGATCCGGAGACCAGGAACTGGCCGGCGTGCCCCTGAATACGCCCGGGGGCGGAGCCGGCGGCAGGTTGGTGAAGCCGGTGAGGGGGCCTTGCGGCTCCATGATGGCCTGCTTTTCCCGCAACAATCGCAGCAGTTCGACATGGGCCGGTCGTGCCGTCTGGCCACCGCCCGTCTGGCCCGTCTGGCCCGTCTGGCCCGTCTGGCCAGTCGCGCCAGTCGCGCCAGTCGCGCCAGTTGCAGGGGCCTTCAGGCCCCGCGGCGGGCGCTCGATGGTTCCCTCGTACAGCGGCTTGTACCGCTCGTTCACCCTGGTGCGGGAAAGATGCAGCATGCCCAGGGGATCTTCGTAGCCATACACGGTATAGGCCGCGGCCGGCGCGCCGTGCAGCACGCACCAGACCAGCAGACCCGGCACCACAAGAGCGTAAAGGGGACGAATGGACATGTCTCCAGTGTAAGGGACATTCCGTTCCAGTCAAGCCGGCGGGCGAGGACACGCGAAATACACCTTCGCTTGTGTTTATTCCGCACAGCATGTAAGGAAGAAACTCGAGAAAAATTTTCGCAGTCCGCCTTTTGTCAAGGAGAGAGCACCATGCCCCAGCGTTGCGCTGCTGGAATTGCCCGCGATTGCCGCTGGAACCCGATCCCTCGCTTGCTGTCTGCCTGGCTGCCGGTGCTGCCAGCGGTGCTGCTGGCGGGCCTCGTGTGGCTGACGGGCGTGGCGGCGGCCCAGTCTCCGCCTGCAGCCGCTGCCGGCAATGCCGTGCGCATCGCCGCCATGACCATGGACGGTCAGGCGCGCAGTTTCGTGCTCATCGCCTTCGACCAGCCCGTGGCCCAGGGCCGGGTGGGCAAGATCACCGGCGGCGCGCCCGCGGTGCTGGATCCGCGTATTGAGGGGACTTGGTCCTGGATCAGCCCTTTTGTGCTGCGATTCGACGCCAATACGCCCCTCAGGCAGAACGCCCGGTACAAGATCTCCTTCAACCAGGCCCGGCTGCTGCCCAAAGGCATGCGCCTGGCGGATGGTGAGACGGCCTTTCTGAAAACCGGCGTCTTCGGCGTTCGCAAGCTCGAAGTCACGCAGGAAACCGATCCCAAAGCGCCCGCCAAGACCATCCTGCGCGGCGTGCTGGAGCTGAGCGAGGCCGTGGATCCGGAACAGCTCCTCAAATTCCTTACCCTCAAGGACCCTGCCGGCAAGCAGCAGGAGATTTCCCTGCAGACCACGTGGCGCTCCCGCCACCTCACCTTTGCCGCCGGGCCGTTTCCTCGTACCAAGGACGCAGCGAAGTACACCTTCACCCTGGCCAAGGGCCTTCGACAGGCCGAGGGCGATCTGGAGCTGGAAGCGCCCTTCACCCGACTGGTGACGGTGCAGCTCAATCCCAACCTCACGGTCAAGAACGCCTCCGCCGTCAGCCGGTCAGGGCAGGGCACGGTGACCATCACCCTTTCCGCCGGAGTGGAGCAGGCGGCAGCGCGGGACGCCATCCGCGTGGAGCCGCCGGTGGCCTATTCCGTGGTCGCCTCGGGGGAAGAGGTGCTGCTTAACGGGAAGTTCGCTCCCGGGCAGACGTACACCATCACCCTGGCCAAGGGACTCAAGGCCCTGGACGGCGCCCGGCTGCAGCAGGGCGTGACCGTGCGGGCCGACATGCCGGATCTGGAACCCACCCTGGGCTTTTCCGGCAAGGGCGTGTTTCTCTCCAAGGCCGGTTTCAAGACGCTGGGCCTGACCTCGGTGAACACCGACACCGCCAGTCTGGCCGTGGATCGCGTCTACCGCAACAATCTCTTCCTCCTCCTGGGTCAGTATTCCAGCGGTACCCTGCTGGAAGACGAGAACTACGGCGGCGAGGTGTACGATTACCTGGGCGACCGGCTGCTCTCCAAGGACATCACCCTGCCGGCGGACACGAACGTGGAGCAGGCGACGCCCCTGGAACTGGACAGCCTGATTCCCGCAGACGAAAAAGGCCTGTTCCGCATCTCCGCCGCCCTGCCGGGACGCTACAGCGCCGCCCAGCGCTGGGTGCTGCTCACGGATATCGGGCTGGTGGCCAAACTGGGCGTGGATGAACTGGTGGTCAGCGCGGCCTCGGTGGATTCCCTGCAGGCCCTGCCGGACGTCAGGCTGACGCTGCTCAGCTATCAGAATCAGGTGCTGGCCACGGGCAAAACCAGCGAGCAAGGTCTGTGGGAAGTGGCCCTGGACAAGGCCGCCCTGGAAAAGCACCGGCCCTATCTGCTGCTGGCCGAAACCGACGACGACTTCTCCTTCCTGCTCTTCGATCAGTTCCGCATCGACCAGACCGGCCAGGACGTGGGCGGCCTGCAGATGGCCCAGGCCGGCTACACGGCCTATCTCTACGGCGAACGCGATCTCTACCGCCCCGGCGAAACCGCCCACGGCGTGGCGCTGCTGCGCGATGCCAGCCTTGGCACCCCGCCGGCCATGCCCCTCAAGCTCGTGCACAAGGATCCCCGCGGCCAGGAGCTGGCCGCCATGGTGATCAAAAGCGATGCCCAGGGCGTGGCGACATTCGATCTGGACATCCCCCCCTTCGCCCTGACCGGCCGCTATCTGGTGGAATGTCTGGTGGCGGACAAGGTGGTGGGCGAATATCGCTATCAGGTGGAAGAATTTCTCCCGGACCGCATCAAGGTGGACGTGCAGGCCCCGGACGCCGAACCCCGGGTTGGTCAGGCCCTGCGCTTCACCGTGGACAGCCGCTACTTTTTCGGCCCGCCGGCCTCGGCCCTGCCCGTGGAAGCCACGGTGCGGCTCAAGCCCGCGCCGTTCTCCTCCAAAGCGTTTCCGGGGTATCTGTTCGGCAATGCGGACCTGAAATTCCAGGATCAGGAAATTTTCAACAAGGAAGGGGTGCTGGATGAGGAAGGGCGCATCAGCCTGGAGACCGTCATCCCCGAGGGCGTGCGCCCGCCTGCAGCTCTGCAGGCGGAAATGGTGGCCCGCGTGCGCGAGCGCGGCGGCCGCGGCGTGGCGGCCCGGCTCACCCGCACCGTGCACGCCTACGCGCGCTATGTGGGCATCAAGCAATTGGGCCGCACCGGCGTGAATCCCGGCGAGCCCATGACCTTTGACTATGTGGTGGTGGACCCGGACGGCAACCGCACCGAGGCCGCCGCATCCCTCAAGGCCGTGATCTGGAAGGATCAGTGGCAGACTGTGCTGCGCAAGACGCCTTCCGGCAGCTTCCGCTACGAGTCCGAGCGCCAGAGCGTGCCCATGGAGGAACTCAGCCTCACCGCGGCCGGCGGGCAGGGCAGCTTCCAGTGGACGCCCCCGGACTTCGGCAGCTACCGCGTGGAGATTGCGGACGAGCAGGGCGGCGCGGCCTCCCAGGCCACCTTCTATGCCGGCGGCTGGGGCTATTCGCCCTGGGCCGTGGAGAATCCGGCCACCCTGGAACTGGTGCCGGACAAGGCCGAGTACAAGCCCGGCGAGACGGCCACCGTGCAGATCCGCGCCCCCTTTGCCGGCCGTGTGCTGGTGACCGTGGAAAAGGATCGCGTCTACGATCTGCAACTGCACCCCATGGAGGGCAACACGGCCACGGTCTCCTTCCCCGTCACCGAGGCCTATTCGCCCAACGTGTACATAAGCGCCATCCTGGTGCGCAAGGCCGGGGAAATCGAGCCCGGCATGGTCGGCCGCGCCGCGGGCTGGACGCCGCTGTTTGTGGACCGCGAGGCCAATCGTCCGGCCATCGCCTTTTCCCTGCCCCCGATGATGCGTCCCGAGGGGCCGTTGACCATCGAGGCCGTCACCGATCCTGACGCCGTGGTGACCCTGGCCGCCGTGGACGAGGGCATCCTGCAGCTCATCAATCAGAAAACCCCTAACCCCTTTGGCCATTTTTACGCCAAGCGGGCCTTGGAGATGAATTCCTACGACACCTTCGCCATGCTGCTGCCCGAGGTGAATCCCACCGAAGGCCGATCCCCGGCCGGCGGCGACGATGGCCGTGCCGGCCAGTTCGTGCGCACGGAATCCCTGCGCCGGGTCAAGCCGGTGCGGTTCTGGTCCGGCCCGCTGGTGGCCGACAGCCAGGGCAAGGTGCGCTGGACCATCGAGGTGCCGGACTTCAACGGCGCACTGCGGGTGATGGCCGTGGTTGCCAAGGGCAAACGGTTCGGCTCGGCGCAGGAACAGGTCCAGGTGCGTGCGCCGGTCATCGTCTCGGCCACCTTCCCCCGATTCCTGTCCTTTGGGGAAGCGGTGAAGATTCCCGTGTCCGTGCGCAATGATATCGGCCAGGACGCCACCTTCCAGGTGCAGTTGATGGCGGATGGACCGGCCGGGGTCAAGGGCGGCAACCAGACCGTGGCCGTGTCGCAGGGGCGGGAGTCGCTGGTCTATTTCGATCTGACCACCGAGGACGCCGAAGGCATCGTCGCGGCCACGGCCACGGCGGGCACCATGAACGGCACGCAGGCCCTCTCGGGCAAGGACGGCGTGGAATTCATGGTCCGGGCGCCGCTGCCGGCCCGCACCGTGGTCGAGTCTGGCTCCCTGGCGGAATCCTCCGTGACGGTGGCGATTCCCACGGAAGCCGCCTTCATCCCCGGCACGGTGCGCCGCGAGGTGCATGTGGGCCGCTTCCCGCTGCTGCGCTATGCCGGCAGCCTCAAGGACCTGCTGGGCTACCCGTACGGCTGCCTGGAACAGACCGTCTCCCAGGCCTTCCCGTTGCTGTATTTTGCAGACATGGCCGCGGCCCTGGAGCCGGCGCTGTTCCGGCAGCGCAGCGCCCAGGCCATGGTGCAGAGCGCCATTCGTCGCGTGCAGACCATGCAGACCCAGGACGGCGGCTTCGCCATGTGGCCCGGCAGCAAGAAGTCCTGGCCCTGGGCCACGGTGCAGGCTGCGCACTTCCTCACGGAAGCCAAGGCCGCAGGCTTCCAGGTGGGCGAGGCCATGTATGCCAAGACCCTGGACGCCCTGGGGACGATGCTCAAGGAACATGAGGACACGTCCTCCGCCGGCCTCAAAACCCTGGCCTACGCCGCCTTTGTGCTGGCCAAGGCCGGCAAGGCCGATCGCGGGTCCATGGACTATCTGCAGGAAGAGCACGGCAAGGCCCTGCGTCCCGGGGCGGCCACACTGTTGGGCGGCGCGTTTGCCTTGTCCGGCAATGTCCAGGCCATGGAAAGCCTGCTGGAACACAAGTGGAAGGTGGAGGACCTCGCCCGCAGCACCGGCGGTGCGCTGGATTCCTCCATCGGCAACCTGGCCCTGCGCGTGCTGGTGCTGCAGGAAGTCCTGCCCGGCGACCGGCGCGTGGAGGAGCTGATCAGACATCTGGTACGGTTGATGGACGCCTCGCGCTTCCGCAGCACCCAGGAGAACAGCTTCGCCTTCCTGGCCCTGGGCAGCTATTTCCGGGCGCAGCAGGCCAAGGGACCGTTCTCCGGCGCGGTGTACCGGGGCGAGGAGAAGCTCGGCACCTTCAGCGACACCGCCCCCCTGTCCCTGACCGGCACAAAGGCCATCATGGATGACGGGCCGCTGACCATCGCCCTGGATCCCGGCAGCGCCCCGCAGGAAGGCGCGGTGTACTACACCGTGTTCACCACCGGCCTGCCCGAAACGGCCTCGCACAAGCCGGTGGCTGACGGCCTGGAACTGCAGCGCGAGTTCCTCACCCGCGACGGCAAGCCCGTGAACATGCAGGCCCTCAAGCAGGGTGATCTGGTGGTCATGCGCACCCGGCTGCGCTCCACCGTGGGCGGTGTGGACAACGTGGCCGTCTCCACCCTGTTGCCGGCCGGGTTGGAGGTGGAGAATCCCCGTCTGGCCACCTCCGAACGGCTGCCCTGGGTGGAGCAGGTGGCGGAAGTGGGACATCAGGACATTCGGGACGACCGCATTGTCACCTTCCTGGATCTGCCCGGCAAGGACTGGGTGAACCTGTATGCCCTGCTGCGGGCTGTCACGCCCGGGGCCTTCATCACCCCGCCGGCCCAGGCGGAAGCAATGTACGATCCGGCCCTGCTGGCGACGGGCGAGCTGTCCACCACAGTCATCGGCGTGGATCAGACCGGCGGTGGCAAGGCGGCTCCGGTGCCGACACGAACCATCAAAAAGAAGACGGCCGAGGAGGCCGATTCCGGAGCCGGCCATGCCCTGGCCAGCGTGGTGCAGTAGGATTTTCCGGCGGCGCGCCTTCGCCTCGCTCGGCCTCTGGGGCGGGGGCGCGCTGTTGCTGCTCTGGCTGGTCTTTCTCGGGCTGGACCAACTCTTTCCCTTTCCCTGGGATGCCCTCAATCAGACGCCGGCCGTGACGGTGCAGGACCGCCATGGCAGGCCCCTGCGCGTCTTTTTGCCGCCGGATGGCCGCCGCCGGCAGCCTGTGCCCCTGGCGCAGGTCTCGCCGCTGTTTCGGGCCGTGCTGGTGGCTTCCGAGGACCGCCATTTCCACCGCCATCCCGGCGTCAATCCCCTCGCCATCCTGCGGGCGGCCGTCATGAACCTGCGGGCCGGGCGGGTGGTCTCGGGCGGGTCCACCATCACCATGCAGCTGGCCCGGCTGTGCGAGCCCCGGGAGCGGACCATCGGGGCCAAACTTCTGGAGTCCTTCCGCGCCCTGCAACTGGAATGGCGGCTCTCCAAGGATGAAATCCTCGAACGCTACATCAACATGACGCCTTACGGCGGCAACGTGGTGGGCGTGGCTGCAGCGGCGGAAAGCTATTTCGGCAAGGATCAGCAGCATCTCTCCCTGGGGGAGGCGGCCCTGCTCACGGTGCTGCCGCGCGCGCCCCAGGGGTACGATCCGGTCAAGAACCCCCAGGCCGCCCGCCGGGCCCGGGATCGCCTGCTGGCCGTGCTGGAGCGGCGCGGCAGGATTGATGCCGTCCAGCGTCGTCAGGCCATGGCCCAGCAACTGCCCGAGGGCGTGACGCCCCTGCCGCGTCTGGCGCCCCATCTGGCGGAACTGGCCAAGGCCCTGGCCGAGCAGCGCCTGCCGCCGGGCGATTCCGGTCGGGTGATGGTGGCGACCACCATCGACCGCGCCCTGCAGACCGCCGTGGAGTCCCGCCTGCGCGACAGCGCCGAATGGATCCGTCGGCAGCGTCTGGAGAATGCGGCCGTGGTGGTCATTGAGAACGAGACCCGCGCCGTGCGCGCCATGGCCGGCTCCATTGAATACATGGACTTCGAGCATCACGGCTTCATCAACGGCTGCCTTATCGCCCGTTCGCCCGGCTCGGCCCTCAAGCCGTTTTTGTATGCCCAGGCCATGGACATGGGGCTCATCGTCCCCAAGTCTTACCTGCTGGATATTCCAACGGATATTTCCGGTTATTCGGTCAGGAATTTCGACGGCACGTTCCAGGGGATGATCACGGTGGAGGCGGCGTTGGTGCAGTCGCGCAACGTGCCGGCCGTGCGGCTGCTGGCCCAGGTGGCCCCGCCGGCGTTCCTGGAGCTGCTGCGGCAGGCGGGCCTCTCCACCCTGAAAAAGACCCCGTATGAGTACGGGCTGCCCCTGGCCCTGGGCGCGTGCGAGGTGACGCTTCTGGAACTGGCCAACGCCTACGCCAGCCTGGCCACCCTGGGCCAGTACCGGCCGCCGGCGCTGCTGCTGCAGGAGGAACAGGCCCCGCCGCCGGCCGCGCGCATTCTTTCCCGCGAGGCCTCCTGGCTGACCCTGGACATGCTCACCCGCGTGGAACGGGCCGACCTGCCCCGCAGCTGGCAGCACGCCAAGGACGCCCCGTCCGTGGCCTGGAAGACCGGCACCAGCTTCGGCCACCGCGATGCCTGGGCCGTGGGCGTCTCCCGGCAATACACCATCGGCGTCTGGGTGGGAAACCTGGATGGCCGGGCGGAGATGGGCATCTCCGGAGCCACCCATGCCGGGCCGTTGCTGTTCGATCTCTTTCGCGTGGTGGAAGGCGCAGGCGCAGCGCTGACGCGGCCCCTGGATCTGGCCCTCACCACCATGGCCGTGTGCGCGGCGGATCATCTGCTGCCCGGCCCGGCCTGCCCCGATCGTACGGAGGTGACGGTCATCGAGGGCCGCACCCGCCTGCCCCGCAGCGAGCTGCATCAGCGGATCTTCGTTCATCCCGAGACGGGCGAGCGCGTGGCCGGGGATTGCCTGCAGCACCTGCCGCACGTGCCACGGCTCGTCAGGCAGTATCCCGTGGAGTTTACCGCCTGGATGCGCGCCCAGGGCGTGCAGGGAGAGGCCATGCCGGCCATGCATCCGACCTGTCACGCCGCCGCGGCCGGCGAGGGACCGCAGGTGGTGTCGCCAGACCCGCGCACCCCGTATCGCCTGCGCAGCGATGCGCCTCGGGAGTTCCAGCGCATCGGTCTCAAGGCCTTTGCCGGGCCGGACGTGCGGGAACTGTTCTGGTATCAGGATGGCAGCCTCAAGGGCTCGGGCGCGCCCGATGCCCAGATCTTCCTGCCCCTGGAGCCGGGCCGGCATACGCTGGTGGTGGTGGACGACCAGGGCCGCGCCTCGCAGGTGGAATATCGCGTGGAATAGCAGCGCGTTCGGAGGGATTTTATCCTTAAAAACAGCTTGTTGGAATGTGTTGGCAGGAGAGGGCGCGAGCGGGGGAGGGCGGTGGATGATTTTTTTGCGGGGGGGTGGATTATTGCTTGCTTTGGAGAATGATTTTCCATAAAGAATGAAAACTGAAGTCTTTGAACAAGCCCTGTCCCGGAGCCTCTCTTCATCACAATGGCGACGCAATGGTTGCCGGTGCAACATCATATCCACACAGGACCAGGAGCATGCCATGGCGAATGACAAGAAGACGCTGACCACGGCCTTCGGCGCCCCCGTGGGCGACGATCTCAACAGCCACACTGCCGGCGCCCGCGGCCCGGTGCTCATGCAGGACGTGCACCTGCTGGAGAAACTCGGTCATTTTGACCGCGAACGCATCCCCGAACGCGTGGTGCACGCCAAGGGCGCCGGCGCGTACGGCTATTTTGAATGCACAGCAGATGTCTCCCAGTACACCCGGGCCGGATTCCTCACCAAGGGCAAGAAGACGGACGTCTTTGCGCGCTTTTCCACCGTGGGCGGGGAAAAGGGGTCTGCCGATGCCGAGCGCGATCCTCGCGGCTTTGCCGTGAAGTTCTACACCGAGGAAGGCAACTACGATCTGGTGGGCAACAACACCCCGGTGTTCTTCATCCGCGATCCGCTGAAGTTCCCGGACTTCATCCACACCCAGAAGCGCAACCCCAAGACCAACCTCAAGGATGCGGACATGTTCTGGGATTTCCTGTCCCTGACGCCCGAATCCATCCACCAGGTGACGGTGCTCTTCTCCGACCGTGGCACCCCGGCCACCTACCGCAACATGAACGGCTACTCCAGCCACACCTATCTGTGGTACAATGCCGCCGGCGAAAAATTCTGGGTGCAGTACCACTTCAAGACCGACCAGGGCATCAAGAACTTTACCCGGCAGGAGGCCGCGGCCATGCGCTCCGCCGACCCGGACCATGCCACCCGCGACCTCTTCCAGGCCATCGAACAGGGCGACTCCCCTTCCTGGACCCTGGAAATGCAGATCATGCCTTATGAGCAAGGCCTGAACTACCGCTACGACATCTTCGACATCACCAAGGTCTGGCCCCATGCGGACGTGCCGCCCATCGTCATCGGCAAGATGGTGCTGAACCGCAATCCCGAGAACTACTTTGCCGAGGTGGAGCAGGCCGCCTTCAACCCCAGCAACTTCGTGCCCGGCATTGCGCCCTCGGCAGACAAGATGCTCCAGGGCCGGCTGTTCTCGTATCACGATACGCACATCCACCGCCTGGGCTCGAACTATCATCTCATTCCCGTCAACTCGCCCAAGCATCGCCCCGAGGCCAGCTACCAGCGCGACGGCGCCATGCGCGTGGACAACGGCGGCGGCTCCGGCCCCAACTACTGGCCCAACAGCTTCAACGGCCCCGGCCCGGATCCCGATGTTCGCGCACCCTTCCTGCCCGTGGAAGGCGTGGCCGGTCCGCAGCCGTACCCGCATCCCAACGACGACTTCGAGCAGGCCGGCGCGCTGTACTCGAAGGTGATGACCGATGAGGACCGGACCAACCTCGTCGGCAACATCGTGGAGCATCTGGCCGGCGCCCAGCGGCGCATCCAGCTGCGGCAGGCGGCCGTGTTCTACAAGGCCCACCCGGAATATGGCACCCGCGTGGCCGAGGGCCTGGGCCTGCCGGTGGAGGAAGTGCAGCGTCTGGCTGCCATGACCAGCGAGGAGCGCGCCAAGGCCACAGCGGCGTAATGTCGTGTGGTGAGTCGGAAGGCGTTGACGTCTGGCGTAAAACGATTACAGTTGGTTGCATGTGACCAACCCCCGGGCCGGTGCGGCGAATACGCTGCGCCTGCCCGGGCTTTCCCACGAATATCAATGGAGGAGGATTCATGGAGACTGCCCTGAGCAAGGAACAGCGTCGCGAAAAGGTCATTGAAGTGCTGAACAAAGCCCGCGGCATGGAGCTGCATGCCATCACCCAGTACATGAACCAGCACTATGCGTTGGATTCCATGGACTACGGCGAACTGGCCCGGGACATGAAGCTCATCGCCATCGACGAAATGCGCCACGCCGAGCAGTTTGCCGAGCGCATCAAGGAACTGGGCGGCGAGCCCACCACCGAGCTGGCCGATGTCGTGACCAAGGGGCAGGACGTGCGCGTCATCTTCCCCTTTGATGCCGGTCTGGAAGACAACACCATCGACATCTACAACCAGTTCCTGGAAGTCTGTCGCGAGATGGGCGATAACATCACGGTGAAGTTGTTTGAAGCCATCATCGAGGAAGAACAGACGCACTACAATCACTTTGATAACGTGGGCACCCACATCGCCAACCTGGGCGATGTGTATCTGTCCAAGATCGCCGGCACCTCTGCTTCCACAGGCCCGTCCACCAAGGGCTTTGTGCTGCAGCCGTAGGCATTCGGCCGCGCGTGATGCCTGGGGGGCGGCCCGGTTGCCGCCCCCTGTCATCATGATGCCAGATCGAATTACAGCGTATTGATGAGCATGCGCGTGCCCACCACATACAGCAAAATGGCGAAGGCTTTCTTGAGCTTGGGCACGGGCAGGCTGTGCGCCAGCTTCACGCCCCAGGGCGCGGTGAGCACACTCACCAGCACAATGCCCAGCAGCGCCGGCAGATACACGAAGCCCAGGGAGTACCCCGGCCGCTCGGCCACGCCGAAGCCGTTGAAGATGTAGCCAAGGGTGCCAGCCACGGCAATGGGAAACCCGATGCCGGCAGAGGTGCCAATGGCCCGGTGCAGCGGCACGTTGTGCCAGACCATGAACGGCACCGAAAGCGTGCCCCCGCCAATGCCCACCAGCGCCGACACCACGCCGATGACCCCGCCGGCCCCCAGCATGCCGCCCATGCCGGGCAACTCGCGAGACGCCTTGGGCTGCTTGCCCAGGAGCATCTGTGTGGCCACGTAATACAGGAAAATCACAAAAAAGATTTTCAGCGCCGTGGTGGGCAGGGCAGAGGCGATGAATGATCCGCCAAAGGTGCCCAGCAACACGCCCCCGGCAATGCCTTTGACGATGCTCCAGTCCACCGCGCCGCGCTGATTGTGCGCACGCACGCTGGACACCGACGTGAAGCAGATGCTGGCCATGGAGGTGGCCAGGGCAAGCTGCATCATGATGTCGTTGGAAATACCTTGCTTGGTGAAGCAAAACAGCAGCATGGGCACGATGACCAGCCCGCCGCCAATGCCGAACAGGCCGGCCAGCAGCCCGGCCAGGGCACCGACCATTACATACATGACAATCAGTTCAAACACGGGAGTTCTCCTTACGCAGTTTGGCCCAAGCAAGGGGGCTACCGCTTGGGAAACGGCCCGTCAAGAGGAAGCAGGGTTTGAGCCGCTGGCGCCATCTTTACATTTGGGGGCGATGTGGGATATGAACACCGATTCTTTCCAGGCTGCAATTGGAGTGTGTACATGGACCCGAAAGACATTGAATATTTCCGGAACCTTCTCCAGAAAATGCTTGAGGAGGCCCAGTCCAAGGGCGAGGCCACGCTGGAAGACATGAACGAGATGGAGATCTTTGCCGATCCTGCCGACCGCGCCACGGTGGAATCCGACCGCACCTTCACCCTGCGGCTGCGTGAGCGCGAACGCTACCTTATTAAGAAAATTCAGGAAGCCCTGCAGCGCATCGAGGAAGGCGAATACGGCATGTGCGAGGATTGCGGCGAGGAAATCGGCGTGCCCCGACTCAAGGCCCGCCCGGTCACCACGTTGTGCATCCACTGCAAGAGCAAGCAGGAGACCGAAGAAAACCTTCGCGGCGAATAGCCTTTTTGCATAGCCGGCGTTGCGCCGAGTCCGGGAGCGCCCATGGAGGCCAGTTTTTTTCGTTGTCTGGCCGTTGAACTGGCCGCATTGTGTCGCGGGGCGCTTGTCCGCAAGGTGTACGGCCCTGCCCCGGATGTGTTCGTCCTCACCCTGGATCGTGGCGGCCTGGCCTCGTCCCTGGTGATCCGGCTGGGCCGGCGCGATCCCTGCCTCTTCCCCTCCAGCATCACCCCGCCCAACCCCCCTGCGCCTTCGGCCACGGTCATGTGGCTGCGCCGCCATGTGCAGGCGCGGCGGTGCATGGAGTTTGTGGCCGACTGGCCCCAGCGCCGTCTGGCCATCCGCCTGGGACCTGACGACGGCGAGGGCTGGTGCATCATCGATCTTCGGCATGGCCTGTTCCTGGCCTTGACCCTGGACGAGCTCCCGCAGCACTGGACCATCCCCCCGCAGTCCGGCTTTGTGCCGCCGGACGTGCCGCCCGTCTGGAATGCCGCCCCCGAGTGGCCGTCGCTGGAAACGCTGCTGCAGCAGGAAGACATCTGGCGCACGCATCCGCACATTTCCCCCCCCTTGCGCAAGATGTTGCTGACCCTGCCGCCGGATGTGGCCGGGCCCATGTATGCCACGGTACAGGCCGGCGGCTGCGGGGCGTTCTATCTGTATGATGCGGCCGGCCCCTTCGTCTGGGCCGATCCCACTGCCGCTGAGCCGCCGCAGGTGTTCACCAGTGCGGCGGAAGCCGCCGCCGAGGCCGGTCGCCGTCAGGTGCTGCCGGCGGTGGTCGCCACCCAGCACAAGGCCGAGACCGATGCCGCCAGCGCGCGCCGCAAGCGCCTGTCCCGCAATCTCAAGGCCCTGGAGCAGGAGGAGCACCGCCTGCACGGATTGCTGCTCCAGCGGGAGGAAGCCTTGCTGCTGCAGGCCAATCTGTTCCGGCTCAACGCCCAGGAGAAGGCAAGGCGGGTCAAGGTGATGGATGCGCACGACGCCGAGGTGGTCCTGGAGCTGGATCCGCGCCTGACCATTGCCGAGAACATGGCCCGCCGCTTCCGGCAGGGAGCCAAGGCGGAACGTGGCTTGGAGATTGCCAGGACGCGGCGCGAGGTCATCGAGGCGGAACGCGCTCGGATTCTGGAGCATGGCGCGCCGGCCGCGGCGACTGCCGGTGCCGGCCAGCCGCCCCGGGCCCGTCCGCGTCCGAAAGTTTCGGAGGGGGCAGAGGGGTTCCGCCTGTTCCGCTCTTCGGACGGGTTCCGCATCATGCAAGGCAAGAATTCCAAGGCCAACCACAGGCTGGTGACGCGGGAGGCCAATGCCTTCGATTACTGGCTCCATGCGGCCGATGGCCCCGGCAGTCATGTGCTCATCAAGCGCGACCACGCCGGGCAGGACGTGCCCCGCCGGACCATTGAGGAAGCGGCGGTGCTGGCTGCCCTGCGCAGTTGGCAGGCCGGCGAAGGCAAGGTCCGCGTGCTGCTGGCCCTGGCCAAGGACGTGCACCCGATCAAGGGCGGTGCGCCAGGGCAGGTTCGTGTGGATACGCTGCTGGAGACGGTGCAGACGGCCATGATGAAGGACCTTGAACTGCAACTCGCCATAGTTTAGAGTACGTTGTTTTTGAAAAGAACTCTCGGGGGAAAACCTTTCTAAAGAAAGGTTCTTCCCCCGAACCCCTTTTCCAAAGATTTTTTATTGTGATTCAAGGGCACTATTAAAGTTTTGGAAGGGGAGAGCGCGAGAGGGGAGAACCTTTTGCAAAAGTTTTCCCCTCTCGCAATGTCCTTTTTCAAAATTACAATGCTCTAAAAGACTATTGCGAGCGGCAAGATCCTTTCGCCAGACAGGGATGCCCCGAGAGCATTTTTCAACAATACAATTGACACGCGAGCAAAAACTGCTTGCCGGTGCTCGGCGAGTAGATTGCCACATGCCAAATAAAACGAGGAGTCGTTCTCTGTGGGGAACGACTCCTCGTGGCGTGATCATCGTATTCGAATCCGACATCGCCCTGTGCCGGCGCAGGGGAAGCTTATTCCTCGCGCGTGATGGCGGCGCGCAGATCCGGATGCAAGGAAACGAGCTGCAACAGCTGGTCCGTCCTGGTGAAGAGCCGCTCCACCAGGCTGCCGCACATGGCCTTGTACAGGGTGTAGCCGAATTCGTGGTCCGTATCCATGAGCTGGCGCAGGGAAGCGGCCTCAATGGCAATGCACTCCGTCTCTCCCTGGCTCACGGCGTCGCTGCGGTAAATGCCGTTGGGCAGCAGGGCGGGCCAGCCGAAGCAAGACCCGGGCGTGATGACGGAAACCGTGGCGGTGATGTCCCGTGCAATGGCTTGCTCGGAGAGCACTTCGCCCCTGTGGCAGATGAAGAAGTGATGCGCCGGTTCGCCCATGGCATAAATGCGCTCGCCGTCTCCGGAACGACGCATTTCGGAAATGGGCACCAGACGGGACAGCATCTCAACCCCGACAGAGCGGAGCATGGGAATTCTGAGCAGATCAACGGTGATGGGGGCTGGCATGCTCGTCTCCTAGACCGTAAGCAGCATGATGATCGATACGCACAAGAACGCCACAGTTGCAAACGCCGTCAAGCCAATGGGAGTGGTGGCGGTTTCCAGCGCCGGCCGGATTTCTCCCTGCAGTTTCTCCCGCGCCTCCTTGGGCATGAGCAACAGCATGGGACTCAGCAGCCACGTGGAAAAGCGCCAGGGGGCCTGCGTATGCACCCGCGCCAGCCAGGCGAACAGGCCATCCACCACCAGGGCCTCGCACCATGCATTGAGCCGGTTGAACAGGGAATCCATGGCGGCATAAAAGATCAACGCCAGGCGGCGGTACACGATGTCCACATCCAGATTGATGCCCTTGACTGCCGCTGGCAGCATGCCGGCGCGCAGCAGCACCAGAAACGCCAAGCCGGTGAAGAACAACACCTGGAACTGGGAAACCAAGTGCCCTGCAGAATACAGGTGGTAGTCCATGGCGTTCGGCAGCAGGCTGTAAAACGCTGACGGGAACAGGCCGACGAGCAGGCTGGCCCCTGCGGTCAAGGCCATGCCGATGCGCATGCCCCAGGGCGCTTCGGAAACCGCCAGTCCCTGGTAGGAGGTGGGGGCTGTCGGCTGCCCGAAGGCGACATACACCACGCGCAGGCCGGCAAGGAACACGCCGGCGGAGGCGAACATCAGCAGCATCCATACGGTGCTCAGGTGCGCCTCGGCCGTGGCGGAAATGATCAGGGATTTTCCGGCAAAGCCGCAGAACAGGGGCACGGAGATGGAAGCCACGCCGGCGCAGGCAAAGGCGAAGGTCCATGGCATCTGACGGGCCAGTCCGCCCATGCTTTGCAACCGGGTGGCCTCGCAGGTGCCGGCCTGGGCCAGCACGGCGCCGGCGCTCATGAACAGCAGGGCTTTATACAGGATGTGCACGAAGGCATGGGCGCAGACGCCGTTGATGGCCAGCTCGCTGCCGATGCCGATGCCGATCATCATGAAGCCCACCTGATTGATGAGGCACCAGGCGAGGGTGCGCCGCAGGTCGTTTTCAAGCATGGCATACAGCAGCGGGAACACGGCCATGACTGCGCCGATCCAGATGAGCGTCTCTTCCCCGGCAAAGCTGCGCGCCAGTACGTACACCGCGCCCTTGGTGGTGAAGGCGGAAAGGAACACCGTCCCTGTGGGGCTGGCGTTGGGGTAGGCGTCCGGCAGCCATGCATGCAGCAGTGGCCACGCGGCATTCACGCCAAAGCCCAGGAAGATGAGCAGTCCGCCCGGTGAATCCAGCCCGATGGGCCCGAAGGCCAGGGAGCCGGTGTGGTGCACCCGGAGCACAATGCCGGCCAGCAGCAGCAGCCCGCCCACGGCATGGACCAGAAAATAGCGGAACCCGGCACCGCGGGCTGCGGCATCGCCCCTGGTCCAGATGATGACGGCTGCGCACACGGTCAGGCTTTCCCAGAACAGGAACAGGGAGAGCATGTCCCCGGCAAAGACCACGCCCTGCGCCGCGGCGGCGTAAAGCATGGCAAAGACGCGTTCCGTATTATCCTTGGACTCCCAGGCGTAGACGATGCCGAAAATGGCGGCCAAGTGGAAGATCAGTCCGAAAATGAAGGAAAGCTTGTCCACTTTGGCCAGGATGACTTCCTGCCCAAGAAACGGCAGCACAAAATGCACGCCTTCCGGGATGGCCAGCAGGTTGCACAGGGACAGCACGGCGAATGCCAAGGCCAGGCCGGCACGCACTGGCCGTGCCGAGAACAGGGGCAGCGTCAGCGCGCCCAGCACGAGCAGGAAAAATGGCGGCAGCAAGAAGGGCATGTCAGCTCCTGTCCGTGTCGTAATAGTCTGCCGGGCGCTTCACCAATGGCCGCAACACGAAGCCCGCCGCCAGGCACATGGCGCCGCAGACAACAAAGGCGAACACGCCGAAAAATCCCGGCACGTTTTCCCAGGGAAAATGCGCGTGCATGTCCACAAACAGCCCGGCAAGCACAGAGACGCATGCCAGGACAAGCAGTACGAGAAAAGGTCTATCGATAAAGGCCGATGTCGATCGGGTGTTCATGCCTGCTCCCTAATGTCTGCCGCCCATGCCCGCAAAAACAGCCGCGATCAGGAAAGCAACGCCCAGCGCCATGGCGGCGGCGAACACTTTTCCGTATCCCGGGCGGGGCGCATAGGCAGTTGGCTCAACTTCGTGCTGGTTGCCGGTCATGGCCATTCCTCAGCAGTTCTCATCCATTACATGCCGGAGATTCGCGCCGCAGCCATTTGCGCCAGCTGCAGAAACGGTTGCGGATAAATCAGCAGGGCCACGCTGATGACCGCCGTGATGGCGGGAGGCGCCACGCAAAATCCCTGGTATGGATAAAATTCTTTGTGGAAGTGCACCGCAGCGGCAGGTTCCTTGAAAAAGGCGCGATAGATGATGGGCATGAAATACGCCGCATTCAGCAGAGAGCTGCCCAGCAGTACCACCATGAAGACGATCTGATCAGCGTCCAAGGCTCCCTGCAGGATATACCATTTGCTGATGAACCCGCCGCATGGAGGCAATCCGATGATGGACAAGGCCCCCAGGAAGAATGCAGCCATGGTCACGGGCATGGCCCGGCCGAGGCCGTCCATTTCGCTGATCTTGGATTTGCCGGTGGCAACAAAGATTGCCCCGGCGCACATGAACAGCGTGATCTTGCCGAAGGCGTGCAGGGCGATGTGCATGAGGCCGCCCGTGAGTGCTTTGGGAGAAAGCAGCGCCGCGCCCAGCAGGATGTAGGAGAGCTGTCCGATGGTGGAAAAGGCCAACCGGCGTTTGAGGCCGTCCTGGGAAAGGGCGATGAGGGAGGCCACGATAATCGTCACCGAGGCGATGGCTGCCACCAGATTGCCCAGATTGAAGGCGGCCAGGATGTCCACCCCGAAGACATGGGTGATGACCCGGAAGACGGAAAACGCCCCGACCTTGACCACTGCCACGGCGTGGAGCAGGGCGGAGACGGGCGTGGGGGCCACCATGGCGGCCGGAAGCCAGCTATGAAACGGCATGACCCCGGCCTTGGCGAAGCCGAAGACGAACCCCAGCAGCAGCAGGGCCGTCATGCCTGCGGTGAGGGCGATGCCAGTGCCGCCAGCCTGCGCCGTCATGTGGCCTGGACGAAGGACTGCTTCGGACAGGATGCCGTGGGGCGTGAATTCCAGGGTCCCAGCTATCCCGAATACCGCCACCATGGCTGGCAACGCCAATCCGATGGATGCGCCTACAATGTAGCCAAGGTACTTGCGGCCGGAGCGTCGTGCCTCTGCATCCTGGTGGTGTGTGACCAGTGGCCAGGTGGCAAAGGACAGGAGTTCGTAAAAGAGGTACAGCGTGAACAGGTTGGCGGAGAAAGCCACACCAATGGTGGCGCACAGGGCCAGCGCAAAACAACAATAGTATCGCGTCTGCGCATGCTCGTTTTCCGTGCGCATGTAGCCGATGGAGTAGCAGCTGGTGAGAATCCACAAGGACGAGGACACCAGGGCGAACAGCAGGCCCATGGCATCCACGCGCAGCGCCAGGGTCAGTCCTGGTGCAAAGGTCGCCACGTGGCACGCAGGTTCCTGCCCGGCCAGTACGGTGGGGATCAGCGAGAGCACCAACAGGAATTTGATGATCGCCGCGCCGAATGTCCAGCCTTCGCGAATGTTCGGCGATCGCGACGTGGCGATGCCGGCGATGGCGAACAGGCTGACCAGGACCGCAGCCAAAGGAATCAGGGAGGGTACGAGCGCCGGAGCAGTCATGGAGCAATCTTCCTAGAGCAGCGTCGGCGGCAGGGCCGAGTCGATGAGGTCCACAAGCCAGGGAGTGGCGAAGCCCAGGGCGATGCACGAGATCGCAGCCACAATCAGAACGGCGACCATGGAGAACGGTGCTTCCTGCAGCACGATGGCGTCGTGCCCGTCGCCATGGCTGCCATGGCCATCGCTGTGTCCATCCTCGCCGTGGCCGGCAGTGCCGTGTCCGTGTCCGGCTTTCATCGGTTCAAAAAAGCCGATCTCGAACACTCGGAAGAACAGGATGACGTTGACGAGACTGGAGAGCAGCAGCGCCACCACATAGGCGTATTGCTGTTGCTCCATGCCGGCGCGCAGCAGATACCACTTGCTGAAAAAGCCGCAGGTGGGGGGGACGCCGATCATGGCGATGGCGCCCACGGCCATGGCGCCCATGGTTACCGGCATCTTGCCGAATGCGCCTTTCAGGTCGGTCAGCTGGATGCGACCGAGCTGATGCGTCAGGCAGGCGGCAGCGAGAAAGACTGTCACGGTCATCATGGCATCGCCCACCAAGTGCAGGGCCGCGCCGGTTACGCCCATACGGGTGCCAAGCCACGTGCCGCCCACCATGTAGCCCACCTCGGAGAGGATGATGCAGGTGAGCATCCGTTTGAAGTCCTTGGCGGCAAGGGCCATGACCGCCCCGACGATGATGGCTGCCGTCCCTGCCCAGACCAGCAGGTCGGTCATGGCTGGCATGCTGTAGGCCATATCGGGGGTGAAGATCGTCAGCACCATGCGCAGCACCACATACACCATGACCTTGGTGGTCATGGGGCCAAGCAGGCTGGCGGCGGTGGAGGAGGAGAACGTATAGGCATTGGGCAGCCAGGCATGCACGGGGAAGCAGGCCATCTTGATGAGCATGCCCAGGACCATGAGGGCAAAGCCGGCAAGGATGGTCGGCTCCTGCGCAATGGGCTGGATGCGCTGGGCAAGATCCAGCATGTCCAGCGTGCCTGTCTTGATGTACAGCAGCCCCACGCCCAGCAGATAGAAGGATGCGCCGATGGTGCCGATGAACAGGTAGTTCAGCACGGCATGGTAGGCGCGGGGGCGGCCGATGGCCAGCAGCGCATAGCCTGAAAGCGCCGTGATTTCCAACAACACGTACAGGTTGAAGGCATCCGCAGTGATGGTCATGCCCAGGTGGCCGCACAGGGCAAGCTGCGCCAGGGTATAGAACGCTGGCTCCTTGCCGAAGTGCTCGCGCTCCACCGCTGGTTTGGTGCCGGCGATGACGTACAAGGCCACCACACTCATCACCGCAAGCACGGCGGCGTTGAGGCCGTCCACGCGATAGGTGATGCCGACGGGGGCCGCCCAGCCGGCCAGCTTGTAGAGAACAGGACCGTGCTCCAGTACGTGCACCACCAAGGCTATTCCCATGCAGGAGCAGGCAGCGGCGGTGAACAACGCAAAGTAGAACGATCGCCTGCCGCCCAGCCACCCATGCAGGGTGGTGATGAAGGCCATCAAGAGCGGCACCGTGACCATCAAGGCCGGGAAGTGGGGGCTCATTTCCGCAACTGTTCCAGGATTTCAGGTTCTTCCAATGTCTCGTGCTCTCGATACACCTTTTGCACCAGGGCCAGCGCCACGCCAAGGGTGGCCACGGAGACCACGATGGCCGTGAGCATCAACACGTGAGGCAAGGGATTCAGATAGTCTGCAGCACGCACATGCAGGTCATGCCCATGCGCGCCATGCGCGTCGATGATGGGCAGCGTGGCGTTGGTTTTGACGGAGATGGAAATGTAGAACAGCATGATGGCAGTCTGGAAAATGCTCATTCCAAGAATCTTCTTGGGCAGGTTCCGCTTGCCTATCATGGCCCACAACCCGATGCACATCAGGAAGATGAAGCCAGCATAGTTGTATTTTGTGGCGATGATGTCCAGGAGCATGTCAAACACGGCGTCCCCCTACAGTCCTTCGTCGCAGCGGCCGGCGCTGGCCAGGAAGTTGTACAGCAGGATCATCGTGGCCATGACGGTGAAGCCGACGCCCACTTCCACTACAAAAATGCCGAAGGAGCGTGAGGCGACCGGGTCAAGTCCAAAGAGCGGCCCCAGGAAGCTGTAATCCAGGAAGTTGCCGCCGTAGAGCATGGCGAGCACGCCCGTGCCGGCATAGATGAGCACACCAGTGGCGACAAAGACGAACATCTTGCGCTCGGCGTATCGGTCGCAGGCAGACTGCAAATCATGGGAAATGGCCAGCAGAATCCAGGCTGAGCCAAGGATGACGCCTCCCTGGAACCCGCCGCCGGGGCTGTGGTGGCCATGGGCGATGACGTAGAGACCGAAAATCTGCAAGAATGGAATCATTAACCTGCAGACTTTGGCTGTGATGAAGTCGTAGCGCTGGCTGACAGACTCAACCCGCTTGAAGCTGGAGCCCAGGGGCAGGTTGATGCGTCGGGCGCTGCGGATGAGGATTCCGGTTTCAAGGTGCCGATACAGTTGCTGGCCGGACACCTCGCAACCAAGCACCCGCAGGATGAAGAAACACGCCATGGCCGCAGTGAAGACCACCGCGGTTTCGAACATGGTGTCGTAGCCCCGGTAGTCGGCCAGCAGTGCGGAAACGATGTTCGGCACGCTGGTTTCCGGGATGGCCTGCTCGATGTAGTGCGGCGAAAGATGCAACGATGCCGGCGAATTGGGGTCTCCCCAATCGGGAAAGTTCGTCGCCACGTACAGCATGGCCACGCCAAGCAGCACACAGCTGATCCAGGCAAGCGCTTTCAATCTGTCGTCCTCCTGGAAGTGCGGAAAATGGCCGCGATGAACAGCACGGTGGAGACGCCGGCACCCACAGTGGCTTCGGTAAAGGCCACGTCCACTGCGCCCATGATGGCCCACAACACGCACATCATGAAGCTGTATGCACCGAAAAAGAGGGCTGCGGACAGGTTGTCCTTGATGGACAACGACGCGATGGCGCAAATGATCACCAGGGTGAGCACCAGATTGTCGATCTGCCAGAACATCAGTTCTCCTCCTGCGGCGTGTCATCGGCCGGCGTGGACGCGCCTTTGCGTTTCGACCAGAAGTCGTGGCGGCTGGCGAGGCCTGCATCGACGATGGCATGCGTGGCCGTGGGGCTGGCAAGGAAGATGAATACAATGATGAGCATGATCTTGAGCGCTGTCAGTACCGTGCCCAAATTCACATGCTGCAGTTCAAAGATGGCGCAGCCAGCCAGCATCATCAATGCGCCGAGGCTGTCCAGCTTGCCGGCAGCATGCAGGCGGGCATAGAAATCTGGAAAACGGATGATCCCGACCGTGCCGCCGGTGTAAAACACCAGTCCCAGCACGTTCAGGGCGATGCAAACTATAATGATGGCTTGTTCCATGGCGCAGCTCGTATTGCAGTGGCGTGTGCAGACGCTATTTCTTGGGTGGCGTGTAGTAACACACTTCGCGATTCTGCCCCCGCCGCTTGTGGAAATACTTGGCCGCTGCGATGACGGCGATGAAGTTCAACATGGCGTAGGCCAGGGAAATATCCACAAACATTTCCGGCCGACCGTACAGAAAGCCGATGAGAATCAGCAGCACCGTGGTCTTGGAACCGATGGCGTTCACGGACAGGATGCGGTCCAGCACTGTGGGGCCAGCGATGCCCCGGTACATGGAGGCGATCATCAGCAGTACAAGAAACACGCCCGTGTACAGGAAAAACTGGTCCATGGATCAGACCTCTCCAAAAAGCTTGGCAATGCGCGTTTGCATCTCGTTGGTCTCCGCTTTGAGCAGGCCTTCGGCAATGCCGCTGTCCAATGCATGCACGGTGAAGACGCCGTCGTAGTCCACTTCCACCGTGATGGTGCCCGGCGTCAGGGTGATGGAGTTGGCCAGGGTGACCATGGCCAGCCGGCTCTTCAGGGTGGTCTTGAACGTGATGAGATGCGGGTCGATGGCACGTTCCACGTCCTTGGCGAAGCACAGCTTCAGGACATAGATGTTGGCCTTCCAGATTTCGATGATCAGATAGAGGAAGTAGCCCGGAAAGCCCATCCAGATGCGCCATGTCTGGCTCAGGCGGACAGAGGTGGGCGTGGAGAACAGCAGGTCGTGGGAACTCCAGGCGACAATCAGGCTGGAAATGATGCCCAGGGACAGATGGAACGAGTCGAAGAATCCCGAAAGAATGCACCACGTCAGCATCATGATGATGAAGGTGAGCACAAAACCCGTCAGGCTGCCGCCATTGCTGCCGCCATTGCCGCGACGGTGCTCATCCATGTGTTCGAATGCAGTCTGCGTGTCGTGCGGGACTGAGGACGCCGGCGCAAATGCAACACGCATCGGCTGCTGGGAGGATACTTGATCTGTCGAATTCCCGGAGTGGGAGGCATGTTCTGTCACTGCGTCTGCCCCGTATGCATGGACCAGGATGCAGGGCGCAGCAGTATAAGGCAGGGCAGCGCATGTCCTGGTGTTCAGCGCCGTCGCGCGGCGCGTTATGGTAGCAGAAGGTTGTCCTTGGCCCGCCTGATTGGCTGGAGAAGCATTACACCAGGGGAACGGCTTCTGACAAGTATAATCTGAAATAAATCGGTTGATTGGAGAATCAGCGTGTTCGCCGCCTGGTCATTTGCTGATCCACAGCGCAAAATCTTCAATCAAATGCAGGAGGTTTTGGGTGACGGATTTACCCTGGCGCGTTGGTTCCCCGCCATGGCCTTCCCGGCTGCGGCGTCCCAGCGCCACCACGGCATAGTGTCCCTGGCGGGCCTCCTGCAAAATTGTCTGGGCAGGGGCATCTGAGGCGACCACTTTTTCATGTATTTGTTGTGGGTTGACGCCATTTTCCAGAAGGGCCTCCCGTGCGGTTTGAAACATGGCGGCGCTGCGATCCTCGGCCCGGGTGCGCACGTGCAGCAGTTGCACGCGGTGCCGGGGCGCGGAGCCGAGCATGAATCCCACGTGATCTGCCATGCGCATCGAGGCCTCGGACCCGTCCAGGCACAGGAGTACATCCCGGGATAAGCCTGTCTCAGGTCGGCGACAAATCCATACGGGGAAATCGATTCGTTCCTGGAGGATCCGGTTCGTCGCCGAGTCGTCCAGCAGCTCCTCAAACCAGGAGACGCACCGTTTGCCCAGCACCACGGCGTCGTACTTGCCGGCATGGCCTTCCTGGATGATGTCGTGCACGGTGCCGAAGCGGGAATACACCGCCTTGGTTTCGATCTTGCCAGCGCCGCAGCCTTCAGCCACCAGCCATTCCCGGGCATGCTGCAGGGCTTCGCGCGCCTCGGGGGATTTGATTTCCTCCACCGGCACCTGACGTTGATGGCCGGTTTCGAGGGCGCTGGGCACGAAGTGGTATTCCTGGTCCATGGGCCGGGAGGCGACGTAGAACAGCGTGATGCGCAGGTCGCACAATGCGTCGAAAAAATGGCGGATGAATCGAAGGTTGGACGACGCTTCGCGGTCTGCGGAGACGGTCAGCAGCAGATGTTTTTCCATGCACTCCTCGAACGGGTTGTCGGTAAATGGTGCGGCAGCGGCTTGCGCAGCGGGCGACTATTGCGTACCACACCACTCGTCATGACAGCAAAACACAGACTCCCAGAATGCATTACCCCGGAGCGTGCCGCCAAGGTGCGCCGTGTCGCCACAGCCAGACAGCACGACCTGACCCTGGTGTTGGCCAACATTCACGATCCGCACAATGTCTCGGCCGTGTATCGCAGCTGCGATGCCTTTGGCGTGAGCACGGTGCATCTGTATTATACGGATACCGCCTTCCCTGTGCTGGGCCGCAAAACGTCTGCCTCGGCCCGTAAATGGGTGGAGACACAGCGCCATGCGGATGCCGGGGCCATGGTGGCGGGCTTGCACACGCAGGGAATGCAAGTGTTGTGCACGGCCTGTTCGGAAAAGGCAAGACCGCTGACGGACTATGACTTCACGCGTCCCACGGCCATCATCTTGGGCAACGAGCACCGCGGGGCAGACCCGGAACTGCAAGCCCTGGCGCATGATGAACTCTACATTCCCATGATGGGCATGGTACAGAGCCTGAACGTCTCCGTGGCGGCGGCGATCATCCTCTACGAAGCGTGGCGGCAGCGCATGGCCAAGGGCATGTACGACGCCAGCAGCCTGGATGACGAGGCACTGGAACGACTGGTCCAGACGTGGAGTGCGTGGTAACGTCAGGTACGTGCTATTCCACTTCCCCCAGCCGATTCAGCTTTCTTGCCAGATCCTCCAGCGTGCGCGCGGAATCCATTGCCGCCAGTTGCCCGGCTTCTTCATCGGAGAACAGACCCTCCATGGCTGCCTTGTTGGCGCGGATTCTGGCTTCCTGAAACGGGGTGCGTGCCTGGGACAGGCTGGAGTGCTGCAGGTGGCGCACCCGCAGGTGCCCGGCGCACACGGCCGGAAACCCGGCCAGGGCAGACCGCAAATCCCGTGCGGCATCATCAAACTGGCTGGGGGAGAAGGTGAGATCAAAGCCGCCGCCGGCGTCCAGGGCCGGGCGTGTCAGCAGATGGCAACAGCCCGTCACCGTGGCGGCGGGGCGTTCATGGTCAAAGAGTCCCAGGGCCGGCTCGCCCAGGCCGTTATCCAGGATATGGAGGCGTTCGCGCAGGTCCACAAAGCCGGAGGGGCACAGGGCCGGCGGCAGCAGGTGGAAGTCTGCGGCCTGCAGGGGAAAGGGCGCATGCGGGCCGACAATCTGGCAGCCCACGGCCCCGGCCTGGGGATGCCGCGCGGCTGTTTCCAGCAGCGCCCAGAGCCAGTGCGGGGGGACAATGGCGTCGTCATCCAGAAAGGCCACCCACTGCGCTGCGGCCACGCCGGGTTGTGCCAGCAGCCAGTTGCGGGCAGCCGGTGCGCCGATGTTCACGGGCAGGGTGAGGATGTCCACGGGATGGGGCGCGCGGCGGGCGTAGTCCTCCAGCACGGCCGGGGTGGCGTCGGCCGACCCGTTGTCCAGCAGGAGCACGCGGGCCTCGCCGAGATCGCTGCGGGCCAGGGCGTCCAGGGCCTGGGCCAGGGGGCGGGCCTTGTTCCAGGTATACAGACAGATCACCGTCCTGCGGGACATGGCCAGGGTCTGCGCCGTGGCGCCGCAAGCCCGGGGCAGGAACAGCAGGTCGTGCAGGCTGCAGGCCAGGTTCACATGCCAGGGCATGGCCTGCCAGGCTGGCCGCAGGGCCTGGGCCGCGGCGGCATGGTCGCCGGTCTGGCGCAGCAGGAAGGCGCGGGCCACGGCGATCCAGCCGGCGAACAGCGGGGCGGCGTCTTGCCGTCGATCCAACTGCGCCAGCAGATCCATGGCGGCGGTGGCATCATCATATAAGAGTGTCTGGGCCTGCAGCCGCAGGGCCAGGCCGGCCAGGGGCGGCGGCAGGGGACGGGTGCGCAGCACCTCGCGGCAGCGGGACAGATCCCCAGCCTCCCAGCCGGTCTGCCAGGCTGCATCCAACGAGGCGAGCAGGGTTTTGAGGCGCAGCATGCCCTGCAGCGCAGTGCGGGCGTGTCCGGGCAAAAAAGGCGTCAGCCGTTCCAGGGACAGGAAGGTCTCCAGCAGATCGGGACTGGTGGGCCGCTGCTGCCACATCCAGAAGCCCATGCCTGCGGCTGGTCCCAGAAAGCGGGCATCGTCCGCCGCGGCGGTCAGGGCCTGTTCCAACGATGCCTCGGCGCACACCCGGCCCTGCACGCCAAATTTCCAGAGCAGGAGCCGCCGGGCGAGGGCGTCGTACAGCGCCGGGCCGGGCCAGGCAGGGGAGGGCGACCGATTCGGGAATGTGGTGGATTGCATGGGCATGACTTGCGAAAGCCTCGCGCTCGGGCTAGGGCTAGGGGTGCAGCAGACATGTGGGACGCAATGCATCGTCCTGTCAAGCAGAGGACCACCACCATGGCGGCGTTCGCTTCTTCCGTTTCCTCACAGTCCCCCATTTTTCTGGCGTCCTGTCCTGCGCCGGTGCTGGAGCGCCTGTTGCACGGTGTTTCCGGCCGATACCATCTGGAAACCACCGCCCGGCTGGCCCTGACGCATGCCATGGACGGCCACGCCCTGCGTCGGGACGCCGCGGGGCAGACCTGCGCCCGGCTGGGGGCCTCGCTCCTGGCCCTGGCCTGGGAGTATGATCCCCTGGATGGTGCCCTGGCTCGCGACGCCCTGACCGCCGCCGGCATGGTTCCGGATCTTCCCCTGCCCCGGGAGGCCATGGTGGCGGCGGTGCATCACTTTGAAACTCCGGCCGAGGCGCAGCAGCTGCGTCAGGCGCAGATGGATCGGGATCTGGACCGCGTCCGCCTGCTGTGCGGCCGCATGTTGCTGGATGCGCCGGGCAGCGCCTTCTGGATGCGCGAGGCCGTGGCCCTGGCCGTGTATCGCGGCGAGCTGGACTGGCTGGATTCCCTGCTGCAGCGCTTTCAGGAGCATGCCCCGCGCCCCCTGGCCTGGGTGGCCCAGCGGCTCATGGGCGACGTGCGCCTCTTCGGCGGCGATCCCGAGGCCGCGCGATCCCTCTACGCCAAGGCCATGGCCCAGGTCAGGGCCCTGGAAGGCGGCGAGGGCGAAACCCTCTGCCAGTTGCGGCTGGCGGAAAGTTTCTGGCGGATGGACAGGGTGGACCGCGCTGCCCCTCTCTGGCAGCAGGCCCTCAATCAGCGTCCCTGGCTGACCAGTCATCTGCTGATGGTCCACGACCGACTGGCCGGCATTGCCGATGTCCTGGAGGTTCCCCGGGACCCCGTGGCCATCTGCCTCTACAGCTTCAACAAGGCCGCCGACCTGAATCTGGCCCTGGAATCCATCGCCCAAAGCCGGCTGCACGGCGCGCGGCTGGTGGTGCTGGACAACGGCTCCACCGACGCCACCCCCGGCATCCTGGCTGCCTGGCGGGCGCGGCTCAAGGACAGGCTGACCACCATCCAGCTCCCCGTGAACATCGGCGCGCCGGCTGCACGCAACTGGCTGCTGGCCGCCCCCGAGGTGCGGGCCTGCGGCGACATCATCTTTATGGATGATGATGCCACCGTGCCCGAAGACTGGCTGGAGCGGCTCTTTGCCGCCAAGGCGCGCTACCCCGAAGCCGGCGTCTGGGGCTGCAAGGTGGTGGATGCGGGCGCGCCCTGGCGCATCCAAAGCGCGGATTTCCAGCTGGCGGAACCGCCGCCCATGGCCGAACCCGGCGGATTCGCGCCGGCGTATCCCCGCCGCATCCGCCTTTCCGGCGTCCACCACGAGGATATGGACGTTGGGCAGCACGACTACCTGCGCCCCTGCGCCTCGGTGACCGGCTGCTGCCACCTGTTCACCCGGGAGGGCCTGGAACGGGCCGGCGGGTTCGATCTGCGCTTCAACCCCACCCAGTATGACGACCTGGAGCACGACCTGCGCCTGTGCCGCCGCGGCGAGTTCCCGGTATACCAGGGCAGCCTGGCCATTGTGCACAAGAAAGTCAGCGGCAAAAGCTCCCAGCAGGAGCGGCGCGCCATGGCCAGCTCCCTGGGAAATCTGTACAAACTGGAAATGGACTACACGGATGAAGAGGTCCAGGACCTGCGGGAACGCTGCCTGGCCATGCTCCTGGCAGATATGCACGCCAAGGCCGCAGCCCTGGAAGCCTACGGCATGCGGCCGGTGCGCAGCGCGTGGTGCTCGGGCGTCTGAGCAACGCAGCAGCAAAGAGCCTTCTTTTTTAGTGGCGCACTGCGGCAAAGCAGGGTATGGTGTCCGTTCCTGGCAAAACTGCCCGGAAAGACGCTTTTTCATGCAATACCCCTTGACAGTGTAAGGGGTGTTGGATAGACCAGATGGGCTTTGCGTCGCTCCATGACGACGCGTCACCTTACGGCTTGGTCTCTAAGCCGGGGGGTTCTTTTTATTTTTTGGAGCTTTTACGGAGGAAGGCAATGCCTACCATCAACCAGTTGATCCGCAAGTCTCGCCTTGAGGTGAGCAAGCGCAAAAAGACCCCGGCATTGCAGGCCTGCCCCCAGCGCCGCGGCGTCTGCACTCGCGTGTACACGACCACGCCCAAAAAGCCCAACTCGGCCTTGCGCAAGGTTGCCCGTGTGCGTTTGACCAACCAGATTGAGGTCACCGCGTACATTCCCGGCGAAGGCCACAACCTGCAGGAACACTCCGTGGTGCTGATCCGTGGCGGCCGTGTCAAGGACCTTCCCGGTGTCCGCTACCACATCGTGCGCGGCACCCTGGATACCTCCGGCGTCAGCGATCGTCGTCAGAGCCGTTCCAAGTACGGCGCCAAGCGGCCGAAATAGCCATCTTCAAGTAAGGAAGCCCCCTCATGCCTCGCAAGAAAGGTTCCACTCCCAAGCGCAGCATTCAGGCTGATCCGGTGTACGGCAGCCGTATGGCCGCCAAGTGCATCAACCGCCTCATGCTCAGCGGCAAGAAAGCCGTGGCGGAATCCATTTTCTACAAGACCCTGGAACTGTTGGCCGAGCGTACTGGCGAGCAGCCCATGCGTGCCTTCGAGCGCGCCCTGGACAACGTGAAGCCGCACATGGAAGTCAAGCCCCGCCGTGTGGGCGGCGCCACTTATCAGGTGCCCATGGAAGTGCGCCCCGAGCGTCAGGTTGCCCTGGCCCTTCGCTGGCTCATCAACTATGCCCGCGCCCGCGGCGAGAAAGGCATGGTAAACAAGTTGTCTGGGGAGCTCACGGACGCCTTCAACAATCGTGGCGGCGCCGTGAAGAAGAAGGAAGACGTCCATCGTATGGCGGACGCCAACAAAGCCTTCGCCCACTACCGCTGGTAGTCTGCCTCACGGCCAGAATAGTCCAGGCAAGTCAAGGAGCATCCCCGTGTCACGCGTCGTCCCTTTGAATCGGCAGCGCAATATCGGCATCATGGCCCACATTGATGCCGGGAAGACCACCACGACCGAACGCATTCTGTATTACACTGGCGTTTCGCACAAAATCGGTGAAGTGCATGATGGCCAGGCCACCATGGACTGGATGGTTCAGGAGCAGGAGCGCGGCATTACCATTACGTCTGCCGCCACCACCTGCATCTGGAAAGATCACCGCGTCAACATCATCGATACGCCCGGCCACGTGGACTTCACCATGGAAGTGGAGCGCTCCCTGCGCGTGCTCGACGGCGCCATCGCCGTGTTCGATGCCGTTGCCGGGGTGGAGCCGCAGTCTGAAACTGTCTGGCGGCAGGCGGACCGTTACCGCGTGCCCCGGATCTGCTTCGTCAACAAAATGGACCGCATCGGCGCCAACTTCCAGCGCTGCGTGGACATGATCCGCGACCGGCTGCGCGCCAAGCCCGTGCCCGTCCAGTTCCCCATCGGCAGCGAAGACAACTTCCGCGGCATGGTGGACCTGATCCAGGGCAAGGCCATCCTGTTCGACGATGAATCCAAGGGCTCCAAGTTCTCCATCGAAGACGTGCCTGCCGAGTTCATGGACGAGTTCGATACTCGCCGCCTGGAACTGCTGGAAGCCGTGGCCGAGGAAGACGAGTCCCTGATGGAAAAGTACCTCAGCGGCGAGGAATTGACGCCTGAGGAACTGACCATCGGCGTACGCAAGGCCACCATCGCCATGGTGTGCACCCCGGTGTTGTGCGGCTCGGCCTTCAAGAACAAGGGCGTGCAGCCCCTGCTTGATGCCGTGGTGGACTTCCTGCCTTCCCCCATCGAAGTGCCGGCCATCAAGGGATTGAACACGAACACGGGCGAGGAAGTGGAATGCCCCTGCGACGACAGCCTGCCCCTGGCGGCGTTGTCCTTCAAGCTGATGTCCGACCCTTACGTCGGGCACCTCACCTTCCTGCGCATCTACTCCGGGAGCATCGAATCCGGCATGAGCGTTGTGGTGGGTGCTTCTGGCAAGCGTGAACGCATCGGCCGTCTGCTCAAGATGCACGCCAACAAGCGTGAAGAAATCAAGTGGGCCGGCGCTGGCGACATCGTGGCTGCCGTGGGCCTCAAGTATGCTGCCACCGGCGATACCCTGTGCGACGAAAAGCGGCCTATCGCGCTGGAGTCCATGACCATCCCCGAGTCGGTTATTGAAGTTGCCATCGAGCCCAAATCCAAGGCTGACCGCGACTCCCTTTCCGACTCCCTGGGCAAGCTGGCCAAGGAAGACCCCTCCTTCCGCGTCAAGAGCGACGAGGAAACCGGGCAGACCCTGATTGCCGGCATGGGCGAACTGCACCTGGAAATCATCGTGGACCGCCTCACCCGCGAGTTCGGTGTCAACGCCAACGTGGGCAAGCCCCGCGTGGCCTACCGCGAGACCATCAGCAAGCCTGCCAAGGTGGACCACAAGTACGCCAAGCAGTCCGGCGGTCGCGGTCAGTACGGGCACGTGGTCATCGAGGTCGCGCCCAATCCGGAAGGCGGCTACGAGTTTGTGGACGGCATCAAGGGTGGTGTGATCCCCAAGGAATACATCCCCGCGGTGGACAAGGGCATCAAGGACGCCATGAAGAGCGGCGTCATGGCCGGCTACCCCGTGGTGGACCTCAAGGTGACGCTGGTCTTCGGTTCCTACCACGAAGTGGACTCCTCCGAACAGGCGTTCTACATCGCCGGTTCCATGGCCTTCAAGGAAGCCTGCCATCAGGCCTCCCCGACCCTGCTGGAGCCCATCATGGGTGTGGAAGTGGTGACCCCGGAAGAATACCTCGGCGATGTGATGGGCGACCTGAACTCCCGTCGCGGCCGGGTGAACACCATGGAAGCCCGCCCCGGCGCCCAGGTGGTGAAAGCGGAAGTGCCCCTGTCGCAGATGTTTGGCTATGCCACGGATCTGCGCTCCAAGAGCCAGGGTCGCGCCACCTTCACCATGCAGTTCGATCATTACGAAAAAGTACCGGCCCAGCTGGCCGAAGAAATCATCAAGCGCAAGTAGCTGCGGGCGCCGCAAGAGCACGACCCGTTCTCTACGAGACGAGGAGACCATACAATGGGCAAGGCAAAATTCGAA